>NZ_FUZD01000002.1:0-400879 GCF_900168135.1 Arthrobacter sp. 49Tsu3.1M3 | reverse complement strand
ACCCTGCTCTGCTCCCATCACCACCACGTGATCCACAAAGAACACTGGACCATCCAGATGCGGACCGGCATCCCCTGGTTCATCCCGCCACCCCACCTCGACCCCGCCCGGACACCCCGCCGGAACAGATACTTCCGGCCTGACCAGTAGCGCCCAGTTGTTTAGACGCTCGTTAGGTAGGTGCCCGCTTTCGGCAATGACGGCCATGTGCGAGCCATGCGGCGAGGACTCGTTGGAGCTCTTGAGGATGCTGGCTCAGGAACCGGGCCAGTCCCGCCCAATCCCCGGGGGCTTCAGCGGAACGGCGTTAGAGGAACTCGGCCCGGCCTTCCATTGCCGATGATGCCAGTGCGTGTTCCCGCCGCGGAATCCTGCCGGCCGCTTTCGCCAGCCTGCCGGCAATGACGGCATGTTTGAAGGCCTCACCCATGAGCACCGGATTCTGCGCACGGGTCACCGCCGTAGCCAACAGCACGGCGTCGCAGCCGAGTTCCATCGCCAGGGCAGCGTCCGAGGCCGTGCCGATCCCGGCATCCAGCACCACGGGCACGGACGCGCGCGAGACGATCAGCTCGATGTTGTGTGGGTTCAGGATGCCCAGTCCGGTGCCGATCGGGGCCCCCAGTGGCATCACGGCCGTCGCGCCGAGGTTTTCCAGCCGGAGGGCAAGCACGGGGTCGTCGTTCGTGTAGGCGAAGACCTTGAAGCCTCGGGCCACGAGCTGTTCGGTTGCGTCCACGAGTTCGACGGCGTCCGGCAGCAGTGTGTGCTCGTCAGCGATGACTTCGAGCTTGACCCAGTCCGTTTCCAGGGCCTCCCTCGCAAGCTCGGCGGTGAGGACGGCGTCCTTGGCGGTGAAGCAGCCTGCCGTGTTGGGCAGCACGCGGATCTGATGGTCCTCGAGCAGCTGGAACAGCGAGCCCGTCTCCGCCGGCGAATAGCGGCGCATCGCCACCGTGGTCAGCTCGGTCCCGGAAGCCACCAGCGCCGCCCCGAGCCCGTCCAGGCTCGGCGCACCACCGGTTCCCATGATGAGGCGGGAGCCGAGCCTAACGCCGTCGACCACGAATGGATCGGCCACCGCACCGGTCATGGGGACGGCCTGTGTTCCTGCAAACGTCGTCTCGTTCATGTGCTGGTCATCCTCCCTGGACTGCCGTGACAAGTTCGACGTCGTCGCCATCGGCGAGCGCCGTGGCGTGCCACTGGCTGCGCGGCACCACTTCGGCGTTGCGGGCCACGGCGACACCGAGCTTTCGCCCGTCGGCGGCGCGGCCGTCGGGGCCGATGCTCCGGCCCGTGAGCTGGCTGACGAGTGTGGAAACGGAGGCGCCGTCGGCGACGCTCTGCTCCGTTCCGTTGAGTCGGATGTTCATGCTGCTTCCTTCTTGGGGCTGTCCCCGGACGTAACCGGGATGCGTGGAAATCGGTCGGGGCGGAACCCGCCCCAGCGTGGATCCGGCGTGAAGTCCATGAGTTGCCGGCACACGGCGGCAGCGGCGGGGGTCAGCAGGACGCCGTGCCGGAAGAATCCTGTGGCGATGATGAGTCCCGGGACGTCCGCGCCGTCGGCTCGTGCGACCCGCCCCAGCAGCGGGGCATTGTCCGGGGTGCCGGGCCGCGCCCGTGCCGTGGCTTCCAAAAGCTCCAGCTCGGCGACCGCAGGCACCAGCTGCTGGGCATCCCGCAGCAGCTGGTAAATTCCGCCGGCGGAAACCGCGTGCGGATCCGACGGTCCATCCTCCCGCTGGGTGGCGCCGATCACCACGGTGCCGTCCTGGCGGGGGACGATGTACACCGGGACGCCGCGCACCATGCCCCGCACGGTGGCCGTGAGCAGCGGTTGCAGATGCGGAGGCACGCGAAGCCGGAGGATGTCGCCGTAGACGGGCCGCAGTGGCAGCGCCAGCCCGGCCGGAAGCTCCTCGAGCGCGGCGGCGCCGAGCCCGTTGGCGACCACGGTCTCCGCAGCCCGCACGGAACCGCCGCCGGCCAACCGCACGCCCGCCACCTGTCCGTCCTGCCACAGCAGGCCTGCCGCGCGCCGCCGGACGAAGACGCCGCCTTCCGCACCGAGCACGCCGGCGAGCCGGGTGATCAGCCGGCGCGGGTCCACCTGGTGGTCGGCCGGGATGTCGAAGGCACACGAGATGCCGGGGCTCAGCAGGGGCTCCCGGGTGCGTGCCTCGCGCACTGTCAGCGGCTCCACGGCCAGGCCGCAGCCCTGCTGGACTTCCCTCAAGTCCGCGAGCGCGCGCCGGTCCGCCGCGTCGGCCCCCACCGCCAGGGTCGGCGTCGTTAGGTAGCCGGTACCCGCCGGGGAATCCGCGCCGGCGGCACCGGCGTCGAGAGCCGCAGCGAATCCTGGCCACAACCGGGAGGCCTCAAGCATCAGTTCCAGGAGCTGTTCCTCCTGGTAGTGCAGTTCACTCACGGGGGCCAGCATGCCGGCCGCGGCCCAGCTGGCTCCGCTGCCGGGAGCATCATCGATCAGGACCACGGACCGGCCCGAGCGGATGGCCTCGAACGCGATGCCATGGCCGATCACCCCTCCGCCGATCACGGCCACGTCGGCACTCGTATCCCCCGCGGTGGTTCCCCCTGCGGTACCGGGCCCTGTGTCACAAACCCGGGCGGCGGCGTCATTTGCGGGTTCGGCCGCACCGCCTGCTCGTGTGCCCATGAAGAATTCCTTCCCTACGCCGGTACTAGCCGGATCAGGTCAAGCGGTCGGCTCTGACGCCCTCTCAGCCGGGCAGCGGCGACATGGCTGCTGCGGGCTCCCGCGGTATGCGCCCAGTTTAGAGGAACTAGGCTGGTCCCATGAGCCAGGACCCTCTCCACACCACCGCCCGCCTCTATCTCTGCACCGACGCCCGCAGGGACCGCGGCGACTTCGAAGACTTCGTGGACGCCGCCTTCGCCGGCGGCGTGGACATCATCCAGTTGCGCGACAAGTCGCTCGAGGCCTCCGAGGAGCTGGAACTGCTGGAGGTCCTGCACACCGCCGCGCAGCGCCACGGGCGGCTGTGGGCCGTCAATGACCGGGCGGACATCGCCTCCCTGTCCGGGGCTCCGGTGTTCCATGTCGGCCAGAAGGACATTTCGCTCGACGCCGCCCGCGGCTTTCTCGGCAAGGATGCCGTGATCGGCCTGTCCACCCACAGCCCCGAGCAGGTGGACGCCGCCATCGCTGCCGCGCCCGGCCGCAGAGGGCTCGATTATTTCTGTGTGGGCCCCGTGTGGGCGACGCCCACCAAGCCGGGACGCGCCGCCGTCGGCCTCGATCTGGTGCGCTACGCCGCCCAGGCGATCGGCGGGGCGGACGCGGAGGGAACCGGCAAGGGCAACGAAAGCCTGCTGCCGTGGTTCGCGATCGGCGGGATCGACCTCAGTAACGTGGAACAGGTAGTCGACGCCGGTGCCCGGCGGATCGTCGTGGTCCGGGCGATCACCGACGCCACTGATCCCGCCCACGCCGCCGCAGCCTTGCTGGCGGCGCTGGACGCCGCAGCATCTTAAGCAGGTCAGTAGCCTGTAATGCCGGCCGGCACGGAAACTATCCGGTGAGACCCAGCTCCGTCATCCGGCGCGCGTGGTTCGCTGCGAGTTCGGCCGCCAGGCCGTTGACCAGCGCCCGGGCGCCGGCGTCGTCCAGCCCCGAGAGTCCGCCGAGGAAGGCGTGCTCAGCGCTGACACGCTGGGCGTGGTTCAGGACCTCCCCCAGCAGGCGTCTGGCCCACAACGCCAGGCGCGACGCCAGCCGGGGGTCATCGGCCAGGGCCGCCTTGAGGCGCTCCTGCAGCACGGCCGTGGACTCCCCGGTGGAGCGGACCTGCCCGATCAACTCACGGGTCGCGTCGTCGACGTACCGGCCGACGACGCCGTAAAAGTCCGCGGCGACCGTGTCGATCACGTAGGCCTTCATGAGGGCTTCGTACCAGTCCGACGGGCGCGTGCGTTCGTGGAAGTGGTCCACAGAGGGCTGGAACGGCAGCATGGCGGCCTCCGTATCCAGGCCCATGTGCTCGAGCCGGGTCCGGACGAGTTCGTAATGCTGGAACTCGACCACCGCCATCCTGCCCAGCACCGCCCGGTCATGCAGCGTGGGCGAATACCGGGCACTCGAGGACAGCCGCTCGAAGGCGGAAAGCTCGCCGTACGCCAGGACTCCCAGCAGGTCGGCAACGAAGCTGTTGTAGAGGGCAGGATCGTCCGCAGTTGCGCTCATCATCCAAGACTAATAGCGGAAATCGGGCTACCCTGATTTTCGTGTCCCATCATCGTCTGACCCCCAGTGTCCACGAGCAGCAGAACCAGCTTGCCGGGGCCCTCAAGGCGTTGCGCACCACGCTGGAACTGCCCGGCCCGTTCCCCGAGGATGTGCTGCGCGACGCGGCGGCGGCGGTGGCCGAGCACAAGCTCCCGGACCTTGACCTCACGCACGTCGAGTTCGTGACCATCGATCCGGCGTCGTCCACCGACCTGGACCAGGCACTGTTTATCGAACGGAGCGACGGCGGCTACAAGGTCTTCTACGCCATCGCCGACGTCCCCTCCTTTGTTGCCCCGGGCGGGGCGCTGGACGCCGAGACCCGGCGCCGCGGCCAGACTTTCTATACCCCGGACGGCCGGATTCCGCTGCATCCGGAGATCATCAGCGAGGCCGCCGGCAGCCTGCTCGCCGGGCAGCTGTGCGCGGCGTTCGTCTGGGAGTTCGAACTCGACGCCGCGGCAGAGGTCGCCTCGGTCCTCGTGCGCCGGGCTCAGGTCCGCAGCCGCGCGAAGCTCAACTACAAAGGCGTCCAGGCCGAGCTCGACGCCGGCACCGCGGCGCCCGTGCTGCAGCTGCTGAAAGAAGTAGGCCTCAAACGCGTGGAACTGGAACGCCTGCGCGGCGGCGCGAGCCTGAACATGCCGGAACAGGAGATCCAGCAGCTGCCCGACGGCGGCTACCGGATCGTGGCGGCCCCGCCGCTGCCGGTGGAGGACTGGAACGCCCAGATTTCACTTATGACCGGGATGGCCGCGGCGGCGCTCATGATCCAAGGCAAAGTCGGCATCCTCCGCACCATGCCCGCCCCGGATGAGGCGTCACTGCGGCACTTCCACCGGCAGACCCACGCCCTCGGGAAGCCCTGGGACGGGGAAATGCGCTACGGCGAGTACCTGCGGACCCTTGACCCGACGGACCCCCGGCAGCTGGCCATTGTGCATTCGGCCGGGATGCTCTTCCGCGGTGCCGGATACACACCCTTCGACGGCACGGTGCCCGACGCCGCCGTCCAGTCCGCCATCGGCGCCGCCTACGCCCATTCCACGGCACCGTTGCGGCGGCTGGTGGACCGCTTCGTGCTGGTAATCTGCGAGGCCCTGAGCAACGGCACCGAGGTTCCTACCTGGGCCAGGGAGGCGCTGCCGTCCCTCCCTGCCATTATGGGCACGTCGGACCAGCTGGCCGCGAAATTGGAGCGGCTGTCGCTGGACACCGTTGAGGCGGCGCTGCTCGTCAACCACGTCGGCCAGGAATTCGACGCCGTTGTCATCTCCGGACCCAAGCCGGCCAAGGGCACCAACGGCAGCAGCAACGGGAACGGCGGGAAGACCAACGGTAACGGAAACGGCCCGTCCGGGATCGTCCAGATCGCCGAGCCCGCCGTGACCGCACGATGCCCCGGCGAACTGGAACCGGGCACCAAAGTCCGGGTCCGGGTGGTGTCCTCGGACATCGCCACTCGGGAAATCCAGTTGGAGCTCGTGGGCTGACGGCCCGCTGGCGGTCCGTTGACGTCCCCCAGGCCGTCCGCAGGCCGTCCCCAGCCAGCGCTCCCGGCACCCTCCCGAGGCGCAATCAGCCGCCCAGTCGAGGATCCGCGCCTTGTACAGCTAGACTGAAGAGGTAGAAATGGATGCCCGGTCGTTGATTTCCATGATTTTCGAATTCAACAAGCCCGCCCCTACGCGATCTTGAGATACACCCGCTGGTCCCCAGTGCCAGCATTTAGATAGCCCGCGATCGGCTTCCACTGGAATTGCTTGCGCGCCTGAGCGTGCTCCGGAACGGCCACTGCGGCCGGCCCCGTTGAGCAAGCAGCGCAGCCCAAAATGAATAAGGAAACTCCCCTGTGAGTGAATTGCACACGCACCAGCTTCTGACCGATGAGTCCGGCACGGAGACCATCGAGCCCGAAGAGACCATCATCTCGGACGAAAAGCCGCACGAGATTGCCGAGAAGACCTTTGCCGACTTCAATGTCCGCGCGGACATCGTGGAGTCCCTGGCCGACGCCGGCATCACCCACCCCTTCCCGATCCAGGCCATGACCCTGCCGGTCGCGCTTGCAGGGCATGACATCATCGGCCAGGCCAAGACCGGTACCGGCAAGACCCTCGGCTTCGGCATCCCGGCGCTGCAGCGCGTCGTCGGCCGTGACGATGCCGGTTTCGACAAACTGGCCGTTCCCGGCGCCCCACAGGCCCTGGTAATCGTGCCCACCCGCGAGCTCGCCGTCCAGGTAGCCAAGGACCTCGAAAACGCCGCCAAGAAGCGCAACGCCCGAATCGCCACCATCTACGGTGGTCGTGCTTACGAGCCGCAGGTGGAGGCGCTGCAGAACGGCGTCGAGGTTGTCGTCGGCACCCCCGGCCGCTTGATCGACCTCTTCAAGCAGAAGCACCTGAGCCTGAAGAACGTCAAGATCGTCATCCTCGACGAGGCCGACGAGATGCTGGACCTCGGGTTCCTGCCGGACGTCGAGACCCTGATCGCCGGCACGCCCGCGGTCCGCCAGACGCTCCTGTTCTCCGCCACGATGCCCGGCCCTGTCATCGCCATGGCCCGCCGCTACATGACCCAGCCGACCCACATCCGCGCCGCGGACCCGGACGACGAGGGCCTGACCAAGCGCGACATCCGCCAGCTGATCTACCGTGCCCACAGCATGGACAAGGTGGAAGTGGTGGCCCGCATCCTGCAGGCCCGCGGACGCGGCCGGACCATCATCTTCACCAAGACCAAGCGCACCGCCGCGAAGGTGGCCGAGGAGCTGGTGGACCGCGGTTTTGCTGCGGCCGCCATCCACGGTGACCTCGGCCAGGGCGCCCGCGAGCAGGCGCTGCGCGCCTTCCGCAACAACAAGGTGGACGTTCTCGTTGCCACCGACGTCGCCGCCCGCGGCATCGACGTCGACGACGTCACCCACGTGATCAACTACCAGTGCGTCGAAGACGAGAAGATCTACCTGCACCGCGTCGGCCGCACCGGCCGTGCCGGCAACAAGGGCACCGCGGTGACCTTTGTTGACTGGGACGACATGCCGCGCTGGGGGCTCATCAACAAGGCCCTCGGCCTGAGCTACCCCGAGCCCGTCGAAACCTACTCGTCCTCGCCCCACCTGTTCGAGGAACTCGACATCCCCGCTGGCACCAAGGGCCGGCTGCCCCGCGACAAGCGTGTACTGGCCGGCGTCGACGCGGAGGTCCTCGAAGACCTCGGCGAGACCGGCAAGAAGAACTCGCGCACCAGCGCAAAAGACAGCGGAAGAGACGGTGCAAAGGACGGCGCCCGCGATGGCAGCCGGACCGGCGGCCGTGAGGGCGCCCGTGAAGGCAGCCGCACGAGCAGCCGTGACGGCGCCCGTGAAGGCAGCCGCACCGGCGGCCGTGACTCGCGCCGCAGCGGCACCGAAGCCGGCGGACGCTCCGGCGACCGCCGTCGCCGTCCCGCCGAGGCCGATGCCGCCACGGCGTCCACCGCGAACGGACAGGGACCGGAAGTTGCTGCCGCCGCGCCGGCCAAGGCCCCCACCGAGGTGGACCGGGCTACCCGTGCCCGGCGCCGGACCCGCACCCGCCGCCGCAACGGCGAGGTAGTGGCCGGCGGCGACGCACAGCCGAGCGGCGCCGAGGCCTAATCCCCTCCATGACTGACACCGTCTGGGCGCCGGACGGCAGCAATCTGGTGGTTCACGCGGACAACGCGGAATACCTCCCCACGCTGCCGGACGGCGCCTTCACACTGATTTACGTGGACCCTCCCTTCAACACCGGCCGGGTCCAGCGGCGCCAGGAAACCAGGATGGTACTCAACGCCGGCGGCGAGGGTGACCGCGTCGGATTCAAGGGCCGGTCCTACGACACCATCAAGGGCGCGCTGCACAAGTACGACGACGCGTTCAGCGACTACTGGTCCTTCCTCGAGCCCCGGCTCGTGGAGGCCTGGCGGCTCCTGGCCGACGACGGCACCCTGTACCTGCACCTGGACTACCGCGAGGTGCACTACGCAAAGGTCATGCTGGACGCGATCTTCGGCCGCGAATGCTTCCTCAACGAGATCATCTGGGCGTACGACTATGGTGCACGGGCCAAGTACCGCTGGCCCACCAAGCACGACAACATCCTCGTCTACGTCAAGAACCCGGCGAAGTACCACTTCGACAGCGCCGAGGTGGACCGCGAGCCCTACATGGCGCCCGGACTGGTCACCCCCGCCAAGCGCGAGCTCGGCAAGTTGCCCACGGACGTGTGGTGGCACACGATCGTTTCGCCGACCGGCAAGGAGAAAACCGGCTATCCGACGCAGAAGCCGGAGGGGCTGATCCGCCGCGTGGTTGCGGCCTCGAGCCGGCCGGGCGACTGGTGCCTGGACTTCTTCGCCGGTTCCGGCACGCTCGGGTCCGTGGCCGCGAAACTCGACCGCAGGTTCGTGTGCGTGGACCAGAACCAGCCGGCCATCGACGTCATGGCCAAGCGCCTGGCCGCGCAGGCGCAGTTCACGTCGTTCCCGACGGTCTGACCCGCCGCCCTCCACGCCCCTCCGTTCCCGCCTGCCCCGCCGTTCCCGCCCGTTGCACTTGTGGCCGCTATTCCGGCGGGCAAAGTCGACGCCAAGTGATAGCGCAACCCGGGTCAGGGCGGGTTTCAGCGCACCACGGACGAGCCCGTGCCCAGTTCCTCGATCCGGGCAAAGACTTCTGCGGAGGTCAGGTTCTCGCCGAGCAGGTTCGGCTTTCCCATGCCGTGGTAATCGGAGGACCCGGTGACCAGCAGGCCGTAGCGTTCGGCGATGCGGCGCAGGAACGTCCGGCCCTCCTCGGGGTTGTCCCGGTGGTAGATCTCCAGGCCTGCCAGGCCGGCGTCGATCATCTCCCGGTAGGTCGCCTCCCCCACGATCCGGCCGCGGGCGGATGCCACGGGGTGGGCGAACACCGGGACGCCCCCGGCTGCACGGACCAGTTCGACGGCGAGCGCCGGCTCCGGTGCATAGTGCTGGACCCAGTAGCGCGAGCGTGCTGTGAGGATGGAACCAAAAGCCTCGGCCCGGTCTTCCACCACACCGGCCGCTACGAGCGCGTCGGCGATGTGCGGGCGGCCCAGGGTGGCCCCCGGCGCTACGTGGTGAATCACGTCGTCCCATGTCAGCGGGTAGTCCTCCGACAAAAGGGTGACCATCTTCTGCGCCCTCGTATGCCGGGCGTCCTTGGACTTGGTGATTTCCTCAAGCAGTCCAGGATGCGCGGGGTCGTGGAGGTAGCTGAGCAGGTGGACGCTGACGCCTTCCGCGGTGCGGCAGGAGATCTCCATCCCCGGGACCAGCGCCACCCCGGCTTCCCGGGCGGCGACGGCGGCCTCCGCCCACCCGGCAGTGGAATCGTGATCGGTCAGGGCGATGACGTCGAGGCCCGCGGCGGCGGCGGACTCCATGACGTCGGCCGGCGCCTGGGTGCCGTCGGAAACGTTGGAGTGCGCATGCAGGTCGATCCTCACCTCACCAGCCTAGTAGATGGCAGGATCCAAAGCCTCGGCCCCGTCGTGCCGAGGCCGTGCCGGGGCCCTGCAGGGGCCCTGCAGCGCGAGCGCGCCGTTGGCCTAAGCCGCGGCGCTGGTGAGACTATGGGACGGTGAACGATGCAGATAACACCCTAGTCTCCGCTTCCCAGCCCCTCGAAGAGCGCGTCAACAACCGCTCGCAGCGGCCCAGCTCCGACGCCTTCAAGGCCTTCATGGCCAGCAACTGGGCGCCGGCCATGCAACAGCTCCCCGAGCGGGACGCCGTCGCGGGCCACGCCGCAGCCCGGCGCCGCTCCATCTCAGGCCAGTTCAAAGGTGAACGCCTGGTCATCCCCGCCGGTCCGCTGAAGGTCCGCTCGAACGACTGCGACTACCGCTTCCGGCCGCACTCCGCCTTCGCGCACCTCACCGGCCTAGGCCTGGACCACGAACCTGATGCGGTCCTGATCCTGGAACCGGTCACGGAGGGCACCGGCGACGACGGCGGAAACCACCACGCCACGCTGTACTTCCGCCCGTTGGCCGGCCGCGACACCGAGCAGTTCTACGCCGACTCCCGCTCCGGGGAGTTCTGGATCGGCGCACGCCCGACCCTGGCCGAGTTCAAGGCCAAGCTCGGACTGGACACGGCCGACATCGCCGAACTCGAACTCGCCATCACCAAGAATGTCGGTGCGCCGGAGATCGGCGGCATCTCTATCAGGCTGGTCCGCAAGGTTGACGAGAACATTGACGCCCTCGTCGACACTGCCCGCTACAACACGGCCAAGGACCCCGACAACCTCGACCTGAGCGTGCTCGATGCCCTGGACGAGAAACTCACAGAGGCCCTCTCGGAACTGCGCCTGCTCAAGGACGAGTGGGAAATCGAACAGATGAAGATCGCCGTCGCCGCCACCGTGGCCGGCTTCACCGAGGTGGTCAAGGCGATCCCGCGGGCGCTGACCCACCACCGCGGCGAGCGCGTCGTGGAAGGGGCGTTCTTCGCCCGGGCCCGCGAGGAAGGCAACGAGCTCGGCTACGACACCATCGCCGCCTCCGGCAATAACGCCACCGTGCTGCACTGGACCCGGAACACCGGCAAGATCAACGCCGGGGAACTGCTGCTCCTGGACGCCGGAGTCGAGGCCGATTCCCTTTACACCGCCGACATCACCCGCACCCTGCCGGCCAACGGCAAGTTCTCCGAGGTCCAGCGCAAGGTCTACGAGGCAGTGCTCGACGCCGCCGACGCCGGCTTTGCCGCTGCCCAGCCCGGCACGAAGTTCCGGGATATCCACACGGCAGCCACCACGGTCCTGGCCGAGCGGCTCGCCGAATGGGGCCTCCTGCCCGTCTCCGTCGAGGAAGCCGTGAGCACCGAGGGCCAGCAGCACCGCCGGTGGATGCCGCACGGCACGAGCCACCACCTCGGCCTCGACGTCCACGACTGCGCCCAGGCGAAGCGGGAACTCTACCTAGACGGCGTGCTGACGCCCGGCATGGTGTTCACGATCGAACCCGGTCTGTACTTCAAGAACGAGGACATCGGCATCCCCGAGGAATACCGCGGCATCGGCGTCCGGATCGAGGACGACATCCTCATGACGGCCGACGGCCCGGTGAACCTCAGCGCCGCACTGCCGCGCAAGGCCGACGACGTCGAGTCCTGGATGGCGGGCATCTACCTGGAAGTGGACGGCCAGACAGCGTAGGTCGGCCAGGCAGTACACAGCAGGAAATAGCAGCAAACAGCAACAAGAAAGGGAGGGCCCCGGTGCCGGGACCCTCCCTTTTTGCTGCTGTTTTTTGCCCGGATCAGTGCTGCTGGCCGTCCTGGCCTGCCGCGGGCTTCTCGCTGTCCGTGACCCTGACCCCGTACTGCGGGCGGCCGTCCGGGAGATCCGGATAGCTCACCCCGGAAACCCGGCCGGCCGGGCGGGCCTCCTCAACCGCGGCCGGCGCCGT
Organism: Arthrobacter sp. 49Tsu3.1M3; assembly: GCF_900168135.1. NCBI lineage: Bacteria > Bacillati > Actinomycetota > Actinomycetes > Micrococcales > Micrococcaceae > Arthrobacter > Arthrobacter sp. 49Tsu3.1M3. The sequence continues at coordinate 389,143 of NZ_FUZD01000002.1, read as the reverse complement.
CGGAGCGGGGCCTGCGGGGCCCTCCTGCTGGGGTGCGCCGCCCTGGTACTGTCCGGCCGGGTCTCCGCCGGTCTCCGGCGTTCTCTGGCCGTACGGGTCGTTCCAGCCCGCGGGGCGCTGCGGCGCATGGCTCTGCTGTCCCGGCTGCTGCGGGCCGGGCTGCTGCGGTGCCTGATGGCGGTAGTCGTGCTGCGCGAAACCGCCGGCCGCGGCACCGGACGCGTCATGCGCCGTCATGGGCAGCTGGTGGAGCAGGCGCCGCGCTTCGCCGGCGGCCTCGAAGGAGACCACGACGTCGTAATTGGTCGCCACCACCTGGCTGGTTGAGGTGAAGTCACGCTTGCCGCGCTGCATGGCGTACGTGACGATGCCAAACAGCATGAAGAACGCGGCACCCATCAGTACTGACGTCACAATCGAGAAATAACCGGGGGTTGTGGAGAAGAAGGACAGCATGACGCCGACGAACAGGCCGAACCACATGCCGCTGAGGGCGCCGGAGAGGGCGACGCGGGGGTAGGTGAGCCGGCCGGTCACCCGCTCGACCATCTTCAGGTCATTGCCCACGATCGACACCATCTGCACGGGGAACTGCTGGTCAGCCAGGTAGTCCACCGCCTTCTGGGCATCCAGGTAGGAGTTGTAGGAACCGACAACGTCGCCTCGCGGGACGGTGCGGGCCTCGTCCGAGCCGTTAGGGGCACCGGCCCTGGGAGCACCAAAAATGTTTGACATATGCCCATTCTCACCCATCGGGCTGGTGTGCGGCTGGAAATTCAGCTAAAAGAGAGCAGACTCGGTAGCCTGTAGGGGTGAGCACGAATCTTTCGCGAGTGTTTGTCGCGCGCCTCCTCGGACTGGACGTCTTCGACCCATTGGGCGACCGTCTGGGTCGACTGCGCGACGTCGTGGTGCTCTCCCGCGGAACCAGGGGAGCCCCGCACGTGGTGGGCATCGTCGTCGAGGTCCCCGGCAAGAAGCGCGTCTTCGTGCCGATGACCCGGATTACGTCCATAGACCAGACCCAGGTCATCTGCACCGGACTGGTCAATCTTCGCCGTTTCGAACAGCGCGGCGCGGAAACCCTCGTGGTGGCCGAAATGTTCGACCGCCGGGTGACCCTTGCGGACGGCAGCGGCGACGCGACCATCGAGGACATCGCCATGGACCGGCACCGCTCCGGCGACTGGTTCGTCAGCAAGCTCTTCGTCCGCCGCGGCCACTCCCTCTCGCCCCTGAGCCGGCTGCGCCGCAATGAAACCCTCATCATCGACTGGGCCGATGCCCGGCAAGGCGCCAAGACCGAGCCCCAGGCCGCGACCCAGTTCGTGGCCACGCACGAGGACCTCAAGCCCGCCGACTTCGCCGAGGCGCTGCAGGAAATGAGCGACAAGCGCCGCTTCGAGGTTGCGAGCGAACTCCAGGACGAACGGCTCGCGGACGTCCTGCAGGAGATGCGCGAAGGCGATCAGGTGGAGATCCTCTCCGCCCTGGACGTCAACCGCGCCGCCGACGTCCTCGAGGAGATGGATCCGGACGACGCCGCCGACCTCCTCGCCGAACTTCCCAGTGCCCAGGCTGAAGAACTCCTGCAGCTGATGGAACCCGAAGGCGCCGAAGACGTCCGCCGCCTGCTCGAATACGACGAGGACACCGCCGGCGGGCTCATGACGCCCGTGCCGGTGATCCTGCCCCCGGAAGCAACCGTCGCCGAGGCACTCGCGCACGTACGCCGGGAGGAACTCTCCCCCGCCCTGGCGTCCTCGATCTTCGTCGCCCGGCCCCCGTTGGAGACGCCGACGGGACGTTTCCTCGGCGTCGTCCATATCCAGCAACTCTTGCGCTATCCGCCGCCGGAGCCGCTGGGCAATCTGGTGGACAAGAGCCTGGAGCCGGTCTCCGATCAGGCCCACATCAGCGAGGTCGCCCGCGCGCTGGCAACGTACAACCTTAACTCCCTTCCGGTTGTCAACGACGACGGACGGCTTGTGGGGGCGGTGACTGTTGACGACGTGCTTGATCATCTGTTGCCGGACGACTGGCGCGCCCACGAGGACGACGCCCCGATAAGAAAGCTTGGAGGCCGCATTGGCTGATCCCACAGCACCACGGACCTCCAATGTCCGCCCTGGCGGCAGGACAACCGGCGGCCTTGACACGCCCCTGAGCGGCCGGCAGCGTATCCTGCCCAACTTCCGTCCCGACCCGGACGCCTTCGGCCATGCCACGGAAGGCTTCGCCCGCTTCATGGGCACCCCCGCGTTCCTGATGTACATGACGGTGTTCTGCTTGTTCTGGCTGGGCTGGAACACGTGGGCGCCGGAGGAATGGCAGTTCGATTCCCGGGCGCTGGGCTTCACGCTGCTGACCCTCATGCTGTCCCTGCAGGCCTCCTACGCTGCGCCCCTGCTGCTGCTGGCCCAGAACCGCCAGGACGACCGCGACAAGGTCTCGCTGCAGCAGGACCGCCAGCGGGCCGAGCGCAATCTCTCCGACACCGAATACCTGACCCGGGAACTTGCGTCCCTGCGCATCGCGCTGCGCGAGGTCGCCACCCGCGATTACGTCCGCGCCGAGCTCCGCAGCCTGCTGGAGGACATGCTGGAGGCCCAGGAGGAACTGCGCACCCACGATCCTTCCGCCGGCGCCCACGAGACCCCGCGGGAAAAGGTCAAGGAGAAGATGAAGGAGCGGCGCGACAAGCAGCGCAGCCCCCGGACCCAGCAGATCCCCCGGGTCAAGGCCGGCGGCAAACGCGATGACCCGGGAAAGGACCATGCGGAGGACTCTTCGCACGACCCGTCGGGGAACCCTTCGGGGAAACCGCCGAACCCGTCGGCGAACCACTCTGAGGCCGCGGCCGATCCCACCCGCCAGCCCGCACACCGCACCATCCCCGAAAGCTGAGCATCGCCCGCATGAGCACCCCGCTGGAACAGGCAGTGCACAGCGCACTTGCCACCGTGATCGACCCTGAGCTCCGCCGTCCCATCACCGAGCTCGGCATGGTGGAGTCCGTGGAGATCGGCGACGCCGGGCGTGTGCGGATCGCCGTGCTGCTGACCATCGCGGGCTGCCCGCTGCGCGGCACCATCACGGCGGACACCGCGGCTGCCCTGTCCGCCGTCCCGGGCGTCACCGGCGTGGACGTAGACCTGAAAGTCATGACGCAGGAGCAACGCGACGCCCTCAAGGAGCAGTTGCGGGGCGCCGGCGGCCAACGCGGCATCCCGTTCAACGCGCCGGGCTCGCTGACCAAGGTGTACGCCGTCGCGAGCGGCAAGGGCGGCGTGGGCAAGTCTTCGGTCACGGTCAACCTGGCGTGCGCCCTGGCCGCCCAGGGGCTCCGTGTGGGGATCGTGGACGCGGATGTGTACGGTTTCTCCGTTCCAGCGCTGATGGGCATCACACAGGCCCCCACGCGGGTGGACGACATGATCCTTCCGCCCGTGGCCTACGGGGTCAAAGTCATCTCCATCGGCATGTTCGTCACCGGGAACCAGCCCGTGGCGTGGCGGGGCCCGATGCTGCACCGGGCGCTGGAGCAGTTCCTCACCGACGTCTACTTCGGCGACCTCGACGCCCTCTTCCTGGACCTGCCCCCCGGCACCGGCGACATCGCGATCTCCGTTGCCCAGCTGCTGCCCAAGGCACAGATCCTTGTTGTGACCACCCCGCAGGCGGCCGCCGCGGATGTCGCCGAGCGGGCGGGTGCGATCGCCACCCAGACGGGCCAGACCGTGGCCGGCGTCGTGGAAAACATGTCCTACCTTGAAATGCCCGACGGCGGCAGGATGGAACTGTTCGGCAGCGGCGGCGGCGCCGTGCTCGCCGAGCGCCTTTCGGCCACCGTGGGTGAGGACGTGCCGCTACTGGGCCAGATTCCGCTCGAAGTCCTGCTGCGTGAGGGTGGGGATTCAGGAGTGCCGCTGGTGCTGGGCCGTCCGGAGACGCCTGCGGCCGTGGCCCTGGCGGGGATCGCCGGCAGGCTGGCGTCCGTTCCCCGCGGCCTCAAGGGCATGCCGCTGGGTCTGCAGCCCCGCTGACAGGGCCCCGTGCCGGCGGATGCCGACACAGAGATGCCCGCTGACAGCGCCCGGCCGCCACCCTGCGCAGGCACTGCGGCAGGTCGGTCGCGGGAAGTCCTAGGTCGCCTCTGAGTCGAAGGGCGCCGGTTCGCCCTCGGGCAGCCGCTCGAGCACCCGCTCGGGGCGGTGCGCGGCGACAGCAGTCGCGGCAGCAGCCGTGGAGACCGTTGCTGCGGGTGCCCCGGCGCTCATCGGCTTGGTGTCATCGTCAAGGAGTGCTTCTTTGATAATCCGGCGGGGATCGTACTGGCGGGGGTCGTACTTCTTCCAGTCGACCTCATCGATATCGATGCCGACTTCTTCCTTGATCTGTTCCCGCGCACCGGACGCCATCCGGCGCACTTCCTTGACAATATTGGCAAGTTTTTGGGTGTATTCGGGCAGCCTGCTGGGACCAATCACCAGAAGGCCGATGATCAGCAGAAGTAAGAACTCCGGTCCATTGATTCCAAGCACTTTAGGAAGGTTACCCTCTCGCTCGGGCTGGCGACGATTCCGCGAAGTCCGAATACCGGCTATGTCCGGCCCGTCCCCGCCTCACGGTGCCAGGTGCTCCAGGATTCGGCTCAATCCACGCTCGATCCGTTCCGGAATTCCGTTGTGCGAGGCCGGCACGGGGGTACCGCTGCTGACCCGGGTCAGCGCGGCAACGCCGTCGTCGGCCTGCTCGGCCGGCAGGTCCGAAATGTACGTGTAGGTCGCCGCCGACGTCTGGTAGATGGCCCGGTACGGCGGGGCGGGGTTGACCCAAAGAAAGCCATTCCCGGGTTCGGGCGCGGCCGACGGCGTGCCGGCCTTGGCCGGGATGAAGCCGTCAGTGACGGCGGCGTGCCCGGTCAGCACGTTGATGGGCGAACCGTCGGCCCGTGCGGGAGCGGGTGCGGCGGGGGCCCGCGTCGAGGCGTGCTGCTCGAGAACCGTGGCGAAGTGCCGGCCATCCGTGAGGCGAAGTTCCAGGACCTCATCCCCGGAGACGACGCCGGCACGGGCCCAGATGAGGTGGAATCCGAGCTCGCGCAGTTCCGGACATGTCCATCCCTGCGAGCGGAACGCGGCAAGCTCACCGGTGTTCAGCGTCCCGGCAGGGGTGAAGTCAGGCTCGCCGCCGAGGCCGAACGCCACACGGGGCCCGGTTTCCTCAGCGCCGGGGACGCCGGATCCGCTGGCGTCGAACAGCTCCCTGGCACCGAGCGGCTCACCACTGCCGGGCAGCCCGGGGGCATCCGAGTGCGCGAGGGTGGCAGTATCTGCGCCCTCGGCGGGGACTGCGTCGTCGCCTCCCATGACGTAAGCGGTGCCGGTCATGAGGGCCAGGGCGGCGACGGCTCCGCCGACGGCAAGCACCGGCAGGCGCGGGCCGCGGCGGCGGGCGCCGTGTGGCCCCGCGGCGGCGGCGCGAACGGCGGCCGGCCCGGCGGTCCCTGACCGACCCGGTGCGGGGTGTCCTTCCGGGAACCGGTCCGAGGGCCACGGATGATGGCCGGCCCCGGCGGCATCCGCGTCCGGCCGTCCCGCTGTGTCCGGCCGTTCCGCTGTGTCCAATACATGTGCTGTGCCGGCCGGGTCAGGGCGTTCCGCCATGGCCGGTTCCGGAGCCGTGCGTGCCGTAGCTGTGGGTGCCGGAGCTGCCGGAGCTGCAGGTTCGCGTTCCGCTTCGGCCGTCCGTTCCGCCGCCGCCCGTTCCGCGGCCAGCTGACCGGTCCGTGCCAGGAGCCGTGCGGTCAGGTCCTCACTGGCCTCGGGCACGGCAGCGCCGCGGAGCTTCTCGAGGTACTGGCGTTCGCGCTGTTGCCGGGCACGGCATTCGGCACACGCTTCCACATGGTCGTGGTGGCCGGCGGCCCATTTCCGGGTAGCCCCGGGCCGGCGCCAGAACCTGCAGCCTGGTGCTCCCAGTAAACGTCTCAGAAGACCCATTGACCGGTTCAGAGGAGGCCGGCGATGCGCGGCATCTTGAGCCGCGGCTTGAGGGACTGCTTGGCCGGCTGCGCCGGGCGCGGGTCGCGGTGCGCGAGCTTTTCACGGAGCATTGTCCGGCCGCGGTGAATCCGGGACCGGACGGTCCCGAGTTTGATGTCCAGCGCGGCGGCGACTTCGTCGTAGGAGAGCCCTTCGAGGTCGCACAGCACGACGGCGGCGCGGAAATCGGGCGGAAGTTCCTCGAGCGCTGCCTGGACATCGACGTCGAGATTGTTGAATTCGAAGCTTTGCTCCGGCCCGGGCTCCCGGCCCGGCAGCCGCGACTCGGCGTCGTCGGCCAAGGCATCAAAGCGGATCCGGCTCTTGCGCCGGGCCTGGTCCAGGAACAGGTTGGTGGTGATCCGGTGCAGCCAGCCATCGAGCGTGCCGGGCTTGAAGTTCTCAAGTGAACGGAACACCCGGACGAACACCTCCTGGGTGAGGTCCTCGGCGTCGTACTTGTTTCCGGTCAGCCGGTACGCAAGGCGGTAGACCTTGGCGGAGTGGTTCGTCACCACTTCCTCCCAGGTCGGCCGGACCCATTCGGCTTCCGCCGCGGTCCGGGACTGGCCGGTTGAATCTGTTGCCTCAGTTGCCGGGACAGGTGCCAGAATCGACATCGTCCACTCCCCTCGTGGATGGTACCTACGCCTGAATTGTGCCTGCTTGCGCAGGTTCCTGCACCCTTCATTCGACGCCGATCACCACGCGGATGAGCGGATACCCATCATTTCAAAATAAGCTGGGAATTTCCTGATCCACCTCGGTCTTCCGCCGAAGGCAGAACGACGCCCTCCGGCCGGGGCCACGGTGCTGCCGCCTCCGCGTCCCGTCCCGCCGGACACAGTACGCTGTAGGGAACACTCCCCTGCCGCCCAGAAAGCGATATCCCATGAGCGCCGATAAGTCCACGAGCTGGTCCTACGCAGAAGATCTGCCTGCCGAGGATGAGGTCCTGTTGCACGCGCGCGAACGGTCCTTCGAGCTTGGCGTGACCCCGATCGGCCCGGGCGTGGGCGCCGTGCTGACGGTGCTGGCGGCGGCGTCCAAGGCACAGACCGCCGTGGAGATCGGCACCGGCGCGGGCGTGTCCGGCGTGTGCATCCTGCGCGGGCTGGGCCCGCAGGCTGTCCTGACCACTATCGACGTCGACGTTGAACACCTCAAGGCAGCGCGCGAAGCGTTCCAGGAGGCCGGCAGCCCCGCCAACCGCACCCGCACCATTTCGGGCCGGGCCGGCGATGTCCTGCCCAGGCTTACGGACGGCGCCTATGATCTCGTCTTCATTGACGCGGACAAGCCGAACTACCCCAGCTACGTCGAACAGGCCGTGCGGCTGCTCAAATCCGGCGGTCTGCTGATCGTCAACGATGCCCTCGACAAGGACCGGGTCGCAAACCCGGCCGCGCGCGAAGCCACCACCGTGGTTTTGCGACAGATCGGCAAGTCCATCCGCGACGACGACCGTCTCGCCTCCGCCATGCTGCCCACCGGAGATGGCCTGCTGATCGCGGTGAAGAAGTAGCAGCCAGGATTCAATAGCCCGGGTCCAGGGGCGGGCGCTGACAGCAAAGGGCGGGGTCCGCAGCCTGGTGGCCGGGACCCCGCCCTTTTGCGAAGCTCTTGGCGTGACGCTATTCGGTGACGCCGACGAGGCATTCCTTGAGGTTCGTCGCCTCAGCGGCATTGAGTTCGACTACAAGCCGCCCCCCGCCTTCGAGCGGAACACGCATGATCAGGCTGCGTCCCTCTTTCGTCACTTCCATAGGGCCGTCGCCGGTGCGTGGTTTCATTGCCGCCATAAGGAATATCCCCTTTATTAGTCCCTGACATACCAGCCCGGCCGGGCTGCGTCCGCTTGGCCAATCAACCCGCCCGGCAACGCTCCAGAAGGCGGCCGTGACAGGCAAACCCACAAATAATGCGCTTACAAACTGTGTGCTTCTTGTCCTTGCTTATCCTCTATTATCGCGTAACAATGCGCCCGTAGCTAATCGTTGGACTTTCCAGCGCGTCCCGCGAGGCCGGGCCGGCGCCGCGAAATGGTGGTGTGCGTCACGGCGGGTAGTCCCCTCCGCCCGGCAGTTGCGCCCACGCCCACAGCCACACAATCCAGACGATCTGCAGCAGCATGAACATGACCACCACGGTGCCGCGGTAGGCGCGGGAACGCGAGAGAAGGGCGGCGCTGAGGGCGAGCGGGAACAGCGGCAGGAGCATCCTGAACGTGCTGGTCTGGGGGTGCAGGAAGACCAGGAGGTAGCCCATATAGCAGCAGCACCAGAGCCTCAGCTCGGTGCCCAGGGCGACGACCGGCCTGGACATCATCAGCAGCGTGAACGCGGCAACGAACACGAAGGGAGCCAGCACGCCAAGCGTCGGCCCGAACAGCATGATGCCGGCGTCGAACCATGGCTTGAACGGCACCAGGTCATCGCCACGCCATGCGGTTTCGGTCTTGGTGTAGGCGCCCGGATCGCCGGTCGCGGCCCAGGCGATGGCCGGCCACAGCAGCGCGCCGATGCCGCTGACGGCGGTGAGCCCGCCCAGTGACCACAGCTCGGCCTTGCCGGGGACGGCGACGGTTTCCCGGCTCTGCACTGTGACGCCCTGTGTCGCGGGGCTCTGATTCGCGGGGTGTTGCGCAGTGAGGTGTTGTGCCGCGGGGTGTTGCGCAGTGAGGCGCTGCCAGAAACGGTAGAGCAGCAGCAGGCCCATCATCGCGGCAAACGGAACCCCGGTGGGCCGGGAAAGGCACATCAGGACCACAACGGGCATGGCCCACAAGTACCGGCGCTCCATGACGAGCAGCAGCGCGCCGCCGAGGAGCAGCAGGTTGAGGGATTCGGCGTAGGGCACCTGCAGCACCGGCGCCACCGGGAAAGCCGCCAGGAACACCGTCCCCCAGAGCGCCGTGCGGTGCGTTGTCCGGTGCCGGAAAATTCTGTACGCCACGAGGGCTGCACCCAGTCCGGAGACCAGGGCGATGGCCGTCAGGGACCACGCCGGACCCGTGCCTGTCAGCCCGGACACCACCCGGCCCAGCACGGGAAACAGGGGGTAGAAGGCCCACGTGTTCTCCTGGACCGTGCCGGCGTCGTCGGTCGGCAGAAGCGCCGGATACCCCGCCTGCAGCGCTTGGGCGTACCAGCGGGCATCCCAGATGTTGATGAAGTTCCAATAGTCCGGCTTGGCGGGAAACCACGGATTCACGCCCTGGTGCAGGGCGGCGGCCATGAAGATGCACGCGCTGACCAGCCTGGCAGCGATGTAGAGGCCGGCCACCTGCGCCCACCAGGGCCACCGCGCCATCCCGGCGCCCGCGGCGGCGATGCGGCTCCACAGCGCCGCGTTCAGCCCCTGGGGCTCCGGGGCCTCAGGCGCCGCCACGGTCTCCGGGTCTTCCACGCGGCTCACGGACGCTGTTCGGTCGGCGGACGGAGGCGCTCCAGTTCCTCCCCGAGTGCCTCGATCTTCTGGTCCTTGGCAATGATCTGCTCCCGCAGGTCGTCCAGGACCTGATCCACCTGGTCCATCCGGTAGCCGCGGAGTCCGACGGCGAAGCGCAGACGGTCAATGTCCGCCGCGGCCGCGCGCTCGGGCAGCAGGACCGGCGGCAGGGATGCGACCGGCTCGTCGAACCCGTCGTCAAAGGAACCGCCCGCACCGCCGTCCCGGCGGCGACGGAAGATTTTCGGTGCCAGGCCGGTGCCCAGGAGGACGGCGACGCCGATCAGCACAATCGCCAGGAAAACCAGGAAGAGACTCACTAGACCATCGTGCCAGAAGCCGGACGCCGGAGCGCTCAGGCGGACGGATCAGCCCCGCGTTCCCTTGATGTTCGCCGTGCCGGTCCCGTTCGTGGACCCGCCGTTCGGGTTCCGGTGGCGGGCGGCGCCTTCCACGACCAGCTCGACGGCCCGCGCGGGGTCGTCCACCACCTGTACGAGGTCCAGGTCCTCGGCCGAGACCATACCCTCCGCGACGAGGGTGTCCCGGACCCATTCGAGCATGGGGCTCCAGAAAGCGGTTCCCACCAGGACGATCGGGAAGGAGGTGACCTTGCGGGTTTGGACCAGGACCATGGCTTCGAAGAGCTCATCCAGGGTGCCGAGGCCGCCGGGGAGCACGATGAAGCCCTGGGCGTACTTGACGAACATGGTCTTGCGGGCGAAGAAGTACCGGAAGTTGATGCCCAGGTCCACCCACTGGTTCATGCCCTGCTCGAAGGGCAGTTCGATTCCGAGCCCCACGGAGACGCCGTTGCCCTGCACGGCGCCCATGTTGGCGGCTTCCATCGAGCCGGGGCCGCCGCCCGTGATCACGGCCAGTCCGGCCTCGGCCAGCCGGCGTCCGACCTCGACGCCGAGCTCGTAGTTCGCGCTGCCAGGCACTGTGCGGGCGGAACCGAAGACGCTGACTGCCGGACCGAGATCGGCCAGCGCGCCGAATCCTTCCACGAACTCGCTCTGGATCCGCAGCACGCGCCAGGGGTCGGTGTGGACGAACTGTCCCGGCCCCTTTGTGTCCAGCAGGGTCTGGTCGGACATCGTGACCTTGGCGGCCTTGCGGCGCAGTTCAAGCGGACCCTTGTGGCGGATCCCGTTGGGCGCCGGGGCGCTGCGGGCCTCGCGGGGCGGCTTTCCGGCGGGATTCTGTTCGGCGTTCTGCTTGGGGCCCTGCTGCGGATCGGTACTCATGCCCATAGGCTAGCGCGGAACTCGGCCGCCGCCGCGTCGGCGCGTCGGCGCGGGAGCGGCGGCCAGAGGCGGCCGGGACCCGGAGTGAATCAGCAGAGGAGGCCCGCTGCGGGCCTGCACGGGACGCTGACGTGCAGGTATCTCTTGAATCACGATCTGCCCTAAACAGAGTGATTGCGGTCATATTGCGTCAATCTTCGCTAGATTCGTTCTATGACTACTCAAGTGCCCGGCGATGCTCTCGTCTCCCTGAAGGCCGTGAACAAGCACTACGGCCAGTTGCACGTCCTGAAGGACATCAACCTGAACGTCCGCAAGGGTGAGGTTGTTGTTGTCATCGGCCCTTCGGGTTCCGGCAAGTCCACGCTCTGCCGCGCCATCAACCGTCTCGAAACCATCGACGACGGCGACATCAAGATCGATGGCAAGGAACTGCCCGCCGAGGGCAAGGAACTGGCCAAGCTGCGCGCCGACGTCGGCATGGTCTTCCAGTCCTTCAACCTCTTCGCCCACAAGACCATTCTGGAAAACGTCACCCTTGGCCCGATCAAGGTCAAGGGCGTCGCCAAGGGCGAGGCCGACAAGGATGCCATGGCGCTGCTGGAACGCGTCGGCGTCGGGCACCAGGCCCCCAAACTTCCGGCCCAGCTCTCCGGCGGCCAGCAGCAGCGCGTTGCCATCGCCCGCGCCCTGGCCATGAAGCCCAAGGTGATGCTCTTCGATGAGCCCACCTCGGCGTTGGACCCGGAAATGATCAACGAGGTCCTGGACGTCATGGTCCAGCTCGCCAAGGAGGGCATGACCATGATCGTGGTCACCCACGAGATGGGATTCGCCCGCAAGGCCGCCGACCGCGTCGTGTTCATGGCCGACGGCCAGATCGTCGAGGACGCGACCCCCGAGGAATTCTTCACCAATCCCAAGAGCAGCAGGGCCAAGGATTTTCTGTCCAAGCTGCTGACACACTGACCGACTACGAGTTCGCACCCCGGCCGCCTGACGGCGGCCCAATGAAAGGAATGTCATGAAGGCATTTTTGACCCGAAGGAAATCCCTTCTGGTTGCCGCATCCGCAGCACTGGCACTCAGCCTGAGTGCCTGTGGCGGCAGCTCCTCCACTACCACCAACCCGCCCGTAGCCGAGAAGCCGAGCTTTGCCGCCGATTCCACCATGGCCAAGCTTTCCTCCGCAGGCAAGATCACCATCGGCACCAAGTTCGACCAGCCGCTCTTCGGCCAAAAGGGTCTCGACGGCAAGCCGGTCGGCTTCGACGTCGAAATTGGCAAGCTGATTGCCGCCAAGCTGGGCATCCCCGCCGACAAGATCGAGTGGGTTGAAACTGTCTCCGCCAACCGCGAGCAGTTCCTCAAGCAGGGCAAGGTGGACATGATCGTCGCCACCTACACCATCAACGACAAGCGCAAGGCCGAAGTCGACTTCGCCGGCCCGTACTACGAGGCCGGACAGGCCCTCATGGTGAACAAGGACAACAACTCCATCACCAAGCCCGAGGACGTCAAGGGCAAGAACGTCTGCTCCGTGACCGGCTCCACCCCGGCCGCGACGATCGTGGAGAAGTACGGAGCCGTCCTGGTTCCGGCCGCTACCTACTCCGCCTGCCTGGAACCGCTGCGCAACCACCAGGTTGAAGCCGTCACCACCGACAACGTCATCCTCGCCGGTTTCGTGTCCAAGGAACCGGACGCCTTCAAGCTGGCATCGGACCAGACCTTCACCAAGGAGCCCTACGGCATCGGTTTGAAGAAGGACGACACCGCCTTCCGCATGTGGATCAATGACCAGCTGGAGGCCTTCGACAAGGACGGGTCCTACAAGAAGGCCTGGGACGACACCGCCGGCACTGTCATCAAGACTGCGCCTGCGCTTCCCACGATCGACCGCTACTAGCCGGCTGTGGCGGCTGCCGGGCCGCGGATCTTCCGCAGCCCGGCGGCCGCCACGCCCGTCTTTCGCTTGAATCCCCTCAACGCAGCTGAAGGAACTTATGGACGTCATCATTGAAAACCTCCCCCAGTATTGGGACGGTTTTCTCAGAACCCTCTTCCTCTCCCTGGTCTCGGGGATTATCGCCCTGGTCTTCGGCACCATTCTCGCTGCCGCCCGTGTCTCCCCCGTCGCCGCGCTGCGCGGCTTCAGCATGGTGTACGTCGAGATCGTCCGGAACACCCCGCTGACCATCGCATTCTTCTTTGCCGCGGTGGTTCTGCCCCGCCTCGGCGTCACGTTCCAGCAGTTCGAGGTCGCCGCCATCATCGCCCTGAGCGCCTACACCTCGGCCTTCATCGCCGAGGCCGTGCGCTCCGGCGTCAACAGTGTCCCGGTGGGCCAGGCGGAGGCCGCCCGCAGCATCGGCATGAAGTTCAGCCAGGTGCTCAGCTTGATCATCCTGCCGCAGGCTCTGCGCACCGTGATCCCCCCGTTGATCAACATCCTGATCGCCCTGGTGAAGAACTCGTCCGTGGCCGGCGCGTTCTATGTGCTGGAACTCTTCGGCCAGGGCAAGCAGCTGGCCAACGCCAACGGCGACGCCGTCATGTGGGTTCTGGTCGGCATCGCATTCTTCTACCTGCTGATAACCATCCCGCTGGGCTATCTCGCCAGCGTTGTTGAACGAAAGGTGGCAATCGCGCGATGAGCTCTGTTCTCTACGACGTCCCCGGCCCCAAAGCCCGTCGGGTTTCGCTGATCGGCTCCATCATCGGCGCGATCGTGATCGGCGGCCTCCTCGTCCTGGCCGTCATGACGCTCGCCCAGCAGGGAATCTTCGACCCCAAACGCTGGGCGGTCTTCCAGCTGCCCGAGGTCTGGGCCCTGATCGCCGCCGGCATCGGCGCCACACTCGCCGCCGCGGCTGTCTCAGCGGTGATTGCCTTCCCGCTGGGCCTGCTTCTGTGCCTGATGCGCATCTCGGACAACGCCTGGATCAGGGTGCCCACCCGGATCGTGCTGGAATTCCTGCGCGGCATGCCCGTTGTGCTCATGATGCTGTTCGTGCTGCTCGTCTTTGCCACCAGCTCGTTCATCGCCGTCGTGGCCGGCCTGGTCCTTTACAACTCGGCGATCTTCGCCGAGATCATCCGCGCCGGCGTCCAGTCGCTGCCCAAGGGCCAGCGTGAGGCCGGCCTGGCGATCGGCCTGACGAGTTTCCAGTCCCGGCTGACCATCGAACTGCCGCAGGCCATCCGGCGCATGCTGCCGTCCCTGGTCGCGCAGCTCGTGGTGCTGCTGAAGGACACGTCGCTCGGCTACATCGTCGCCTACGGCGAGCTGCTCCGGGCTGTGCAGGTCATGGCGGACTTCCTGGGCCCGCAGTACCTGTTCCCGGTGTTCTTCGTGGCCGCGGCCATCTACATCGCGATCGACCTGGCGGTCTCCCGCCTAGCTATCTGGCTCGAACGCCGCGGCTCCAAGCGCGCCGCCGGCGGCGTGGCGCACGTGCCGGTCGCCGGTATTCCGGCCGCCAAGTAAGCCGTCCCACCCACAAAAGGGTCCGGAACCTCTCGGAGGTTCCGGACCCTTTGTGCGTTGCGCCTTGTTTCCTGTTGTGTCCTGGGTGTCGCTCCGTAGGCGTTGCTGCGGTGCTTCCCGGGCGTTGCTTCCTGGCCCTTGCTAGGCGCCCAGCCAGGTCCGCAGCGCCCGCAGGCATTCGCGGATGGCGTCCGCCTCGACGTGCTCGTTGTCCTTGTGCGCCAGCAGCGCATCGCCGGGTCCAAAGTTCACCGCGGGGATGCCGAGCTCACTGAAGCGTGCGACGTCGGTCCAGCCGTACTTGGGCTTCGGCTCCGCGCCGACGGCGGCGACGAAGGACGCCGCCGCGGGGTGGTGCAGGCCCGGCCGCGCGCCGGCCGCACTGTCGGTGCGCACGACGTCGAATCCGACGAGCAGTTCGCGCACGACGGCCTCGGCTCCGTCCGGGGTCTTGTCCGGCGCGAAGCGGTAGTTGATTTCCACGACGCATTTGTCCGGAATGACGTTACCGGCCGTGCCGCCGTGGATCTTCACGGCGTTGAGGCTTTCGCGGTAGTCCAGACCGTCAACCGTCACGGTCTGCGGCTCATACGCCGCCAGCCGGGCCAGGATCGGGGCCGCGGCGTGGATGGCATTGCTGCCCATCCAGGCCCGGGCCGAGTGGGCAGCCTCGCCGTTCGTGGTCACCTCGAAGCGGCTGGTGCCGTTGCAGCCGCCCTCCACCGTCCCGTCGGTCGGCTCGAGCAGGATCGCGAAGTCCCCGCCGAGCAGCGAGCCATGGTTGCGCACCAGACGGCCCAAGCCGCTCTTCACGGCCTCGACTTCCTCGTGGTCGTAGAAGACGAACGTGACGTCCTTGCCTGGCTCCGCCCCGCCGTCGAACATGGCGGCCGCCAGCGCCAGCTGCACTGCGACGCCGCCTTTCATGTCGGTGGCGCCGCGGCCGTAGAGGATCCCCTCGCCCGGGGCCCCGGAGGGCCAGTACGCCGGCACGGTCCCCAGCGAGCCCTCGGTGGTGGGCAACGGCACGGTGTCCAGGTGGCCGGCAAGGATGACGCGTTCGGCCCGGCCCAGGTTGGTGCGGGCGATGATCGAATCGCCGTCGCGGACAAGCTCCAGCTGCGGCAGTTGCCGGAGGGCATGCTCCACGGCGTCGGCCAGGACCCCCTCGTTGCCGGAGACGCTGTTGATGTCGATCAGGGCGGCCGTGAGCAGGGCAACGTCCTGGCGGAGGTCCAAATGGACCAGTGTACGGACAGGGACGCTGGCGGTGGCGCTGGCAGGGGTGCGCGGGTTACTGGGGGTCACCGTTCCACCTTATCTGTTTGCCTCCCCGTCCCACCTGAGTCGCTGAGGGGCCGTTTTCCGGGCGCCAAGAGGCACCTGCAGCGTGTCAGGCGGGTTGTCATGAGTTTCAGCGCCTGAGGGGCTCTCGTTAGACTTGGGCCATGACTGAAACTGCTGCTTCCGCTGTGCCCGCCGACGCCCGCTCCGCCTATGGCTACGGGGTGGCCACCGTGTCCACCCGCAACGGTGACGCCACCGTGCTGGACGTGTGGTTTCCGGCCCCGGCGCTCGGAGTCGCCACGGAGCACCTGCGTGACGTGGAGAACGCGGACCAGTCGCTGATCGACATCGCCGCCAGCGGCATCGATCCGGACCGCGGCACCGAGCAGATAGTTATCTTCGCCCAGATCAACCTGGACGCGGCGCCCGCGGACACTGCGGACGCCTACCTTCGCCTGCACCTGCTCTCCCACCGGCTGGTCCAGCCAAACACCATCAACCTTGACGGCATCTTCGGCAAGCTTCCCAACGTGGTGTGGACCAACTTCGGCCCCGCAGCCGTGGAGGACTTCGAGCTGACCCGGGCGCGCCTGCGCAAACGCGGCACCGTCACGGTGTTCGGCGTGGACAAGTTCCCGCGCATGGTGGACTACGTCGTTCCCTCCGGCGTCCGGATTGCCGACGCCGACCGGGTCCGGCTCGGTGCGCACCTGGCCGAAGGCACCACGGTCATGCACGAGGGCTTCGTGAACTTCAATGCCGGAACCCTGGGTACCTCCATGGTCGAGGGCCGGATCTCGGCCGGCGTCGTCACCGGCGACGGGTCCGACGTCGGCGGTGGGGCCTCGATCATGGGAACCCTTTCCGGCGGCGGCAAGGAAAAGATCGCCCTCGGCGAGCGGGTCCTGCTCGGCGCCAATTCCGGGGTGGGCATCAGCCTTGGCGACGACTCGGTGGTGGAGGCAGGCCTTTACGTCACGGCCGGCACGCGCGTCCGTGTCATCAGCCCGCGGGACGCCGAAGGCGAAGACACCAGCCGGGTGGTCAAGGCTTTGGAGCTCTCCGGGGTTCCCAACCTGCTTTTCCGCCGCAATTCCGCCACCGGCGCGGTCGAGGCACTCCCCCGCAAGGGCCAGACCGTGGAGCTCAACGCGGACCTGCACGCCAACTGACCGCCACCGGCTGGTACGGTATGGCGGGCGGCGAAGACCGCGCGGGCGGGGCCGACCCGCCCCGACGAAGAAGCCGATGACGCAGCCCGTTGGGGCCTGAGGGAGTATTTTCGTGGCACGACGAGGGAGCTGGCGGCGCCGGATTGTCCTTCTGCTGACCCTGGCGATGGTCGCGGGCGGCATCTACACGGCAGTGACGTTCCTGCAACGGTCGGAGACGTTGATCACCGAACGGTGCACGGCCACGGGCAGCGGCGGCGACGACCTCGCCACCGACCAGGCGGCCAATGCCTCCCTCATCACCGCCGTCGCGGTCCGGCGGGGGCTTCCCGCCCGGGCCGCCAGCATTGCGCTGGCCACCTCGATGCAGGAATCCAAACTGCGCAACATCGGCCATGGCGACCAGGCTGGTCCCGACTCCCGCGGGCTGTTCCAGCAGCGGCCGTCCCAGGGCTGGGGCACCACGGCCCAGGTGATGGACCCGTACCACGCCAGCAATGCGTTCTACGATGCGCTCGTCGAGGTTTCCGGGTACGAGTCGCTGGATATCACCGTGGCCGCCCAGCGCGTCCAGCGCTCGGCGTACCCGGAGGCCTACGCCCAGCATGAGGTGATGGCCCGCGCCTTCGCCTCCGCACTGAGCGGCCAGACGCCCGCAGGCCTGGACTGCTCGCTGCGCTCGCCCGACGCCGCCGGGAATCCTGCCGCCGTCTCTGCTGGGCTGACCGCTGCGCTCGGGGACGTGACGGCGTCCACCGACGGCCGGACCGTGCTCGTGGAGGCCGAAGGCACCCAGGCCTGGGCTGTGGGCCAGTGGGCCGTGGCCAACGCCAAGGAGCTCGAAATCACCAGTGTGGAGGTCGACGGCCGCGCCTGGAACCGGCAGTCCCGCGACGGCTGGCAGCCGGCCCAGGTTCCGGCCGGCCAGGTCAGGGTAACTGTCGCCGACGCGCCCGGCACCTGACCGCCACCGGGTCTGTCGCCACCGGGCGGGTTCAGACGAGGAGATCGACCACCGGCTGCACGTAGCTGCGGAACAGTTCCGGCTGGGACAGCAGCTCGTGGCTCATGATGATCTTGTCGGGCTCGAGATACCAGGCCCGCGGCTCCGCAAGCGGGAGCTCGATGATCGTCAGGCCGAAATCCTTTGAAGCCCTTCCCACGTCGAGCAGGCGGTCCTCCACCATGTCGGCCAGCAGCTCGTTGTTGCCGTTGGCTTCGCGCTCCGCCTCGAGGGCCCCGTATTCCGCGAGGCGTTCCCGGGACCACGTCAAAGCGGCCCCGAAGTGGGCCTGCAACACGCGCCGGAGGGCCGGCGAATTGCTGAACGCACGGAAGCCCGGCGGGGAGAGCTCGGGGGACATTTCCGGGTGGGCTTTCAGCAGCTGTTCCCACCAGGCCTCCCATTCGGTCTTGAGCGCAGCCGGGCCGCCGACCTCGGCGATTAGGTGGGAGTGGTCCGAGGCGCGGATCTTCGGTGCCGCATGGCAGAGCGCCGGGTGTCCCGCAGTGTCCAAGCCGGCGGCGTCACGAACGTAGAGGGCAATGAGCATGGGACCAGAAGTATCCATCGTGATCCGCCAGCCAGGCCCGCCGGTGTGGTGCATCCAATTGCCTCCTTGGCAAGACGTACGATCTCAGTCTATTCCTGTTGTTATGAGGCGTTAACGGCTGGCTGCCCGGCCGCCAGCCGTCGGTTCAGGCCCTCCAGATGGGCTTCGAGCACATCCTTGCACATCAGGGCCGTCATCCACTCGGGCTGCAGGAGGGCGTGCATCGTCAGACCGTCCAGAACGGCCAGCAGCAGTTCCGCTTCGGTGACGAGCACCTGCTGGTCGAGGCCGGCCGCGTGGCCGGCGTCAGCGCCTTCAGCCTCGGCCAGGCCCAGGATGAGCCCGCCCACGACGGCGGCCACCGCCCGGTGGCTGCGGTCGGCCTCGGCGGCCAGGAACGGCCTGGTCCGGGCGGCATTCTTGAAGGCCATCCAGACGCAGGCGTCAACCGCCCGTTCCTCGTCCAGCGGAAGAAACTCACCCAGCAGTGCCAGGACGGCCGCACGCTGCTCCCCCGACCCCGGCGGCGTATCGCCCAGCCGGGAGTCCGCGTCAGTGAGGCGGCCGACGATTCGGTCCACCACCACGGCGAACGAGTGGGTCAACAGCTCGTCGCTGCTGGCGAAATAGTGCCGCACCGATCCGACGGCCAGCTGCGCTTCATCGGCGACTTCCCGCAGCGAGGCCCGCTCGAGGCCATCCGTGGCGATGATCCTGAAGACTGCGTCAACTATTTCCTGGCGCCGGATTACGGCGTCGACAAATTTAGGCACTGGTCTTTTTTAGCACGTACGTGCCGCAGCCGCCGGGGGGCACACCGGTCCTGGCAGGGACGTGGCGCGGGTCACAGCGGCACGATGCCCCCATAAGGACGACGCCGGCCGCGCACCTCAGCAAAAGGTGCGCGGCCGGCGTCGTAATGGCTATCGCGCGCGCCGTGGCCGGCGGGCTGGCTACAGCGACGGGTAGTTGCGTTCCGGTTCGCCGACGTAGAGCTGGCGCGGGCGGCCGATCTTCGTGTTGGGGTCGCTGATCATCTCGCGCCACTGGGCGATCCAGCCCGGCAGGCGCCCGATGGCGAACAGCACGGTGAACATCTTCTCCGGGAAACCCATGGCCTTGTAGATCAGACCGGTGTAGAAGTCCACGTTGGGGTAGAGCTTGCGCTGGATGAAGTAGTCATCGCCCAGGGCCTTCTCTTCAAGGCGCATGGCGATGTCGAGGAGCTCGTCGTTTCCGCCGAGCTTGCTCAGGACCTCGTGGGCCGTGGCCTTGATGATCTTGGCGCGCGGGTCGTAGTTCTTGTAGACGCGGTGCCCGAAGCCCATAAGGCGGACGCCGTCTTCCTTGTTCTTGACCTTCTCCATGTAGTCCTCGGGCTTGATGCCGTCGGCCTGGATCTGGCGCAGCATCTTCAGGACGGCCTCGTTGGCACCGCCGTGGGCGGGGCCGAAGAGGGCGTTGATGCCGGCAGAGACGGAGGCGAACAGGTTCGCGTTCGAGGAACCGACCAGGCGGACGGTCGACGTCGAACAGTTCTGCTCGTGGTCGGCGTGCAGGATCAGGAGCAGGTCCAGGGCCTTGGCGATGACCGGGTCCACCTCGTACTGCTCGGCCGGCAGGCCAAAGCTCAGGCGCAGGAAGTTCTCCACCAGGTTCATCGAGTTGTCCGGGTACAGCATGGGCTGCCCGATCGACTTCTTGTGGGCGTAGGCGGCGATGACCGGCATCTTGGCCATCAGGCGGATGGTGGAGACCTCCACCTGCTCGGCGTTGAACGGATCCAGCGAGTCCTGGTAGAACGTCGACAGCGCCGAGACGGCCGAGGACAGCACCGGCATCGGGTGGGCGTCACGGGGGAAGCCGCTGAAGAAGCCCTTGAGCTCCTCGTGCAGCAGGGTGTGGTGGCGGATCCGCTGGTCGAAGGACTCCAGCTCGGTGGGGGTCGGCAGGTTGCCGTAGATCAGCAGGTAGGAGACTTCCAGGAAGCTCGAGTGCTGGGCCAGCTGCTCGATGGGGTAGCCGCGGTAGCGCAGGATGCCGGCATCACCGTCAATGTAGGTGATGGCCGAGGTGGTGGCCGCGGTGTTCATGAAACCGGGGTCGAAGGCGACGGCGCCGGTCTGCTTCAGCAGCTTGGAAACGTCGTAGCCTTCGTTCCCTTCTACAACCTTGATGCGCGGGAGTTCGAGTTCGCCGCCGGCATGGCGCAGGGTTGCGCTGGTGGTTTCAGTCATGGAGTCTCCTCATGAGGCATCGGGGCCTCTGTCGAAAGCTGGTCCAACATCTGGTGAAGCTGCCCGCGGATCCTGTGCGGACAGGATTTCCAAAGGCTGCGCTGCCTTCTTGTGGAAAGCCACCATTGATCGTCAGTTAAAAAGTACCTTCACTTCGCGGGTGGCACTAATCCGGGGGCCCCGCAAAAGGCCAAAAACAGGCCACATGTGGCACGCGTCACAGCATTGTTACGCTTCGGGGCACAGCCGCGAGACGGCGGCGTCGATCCTTTCGTCGCTGGCGGTCAGCGCCACCCGGATGAACCCGTTGCCGGCGTCGCCGTAGAAGACCCCGGGGCCGACGACGATTCCGCGGTCCGCGAGCCGGCGCACGGTGTCCCACGTCGCCTCGCCGGCGGTGGCCCACAGATAAAGGCCCGCCCTCGATTCATGGATTGTCAGGCCGAAACCCTCCAGCGCGGGCACGATCCGTTCCCGCCGGCCCCGGTACAGGTCCTTCTGGGCCTGGACGTGGGCGTCGTCGCCGAGGGCCACGCGCATGGCTTCCTGGACCGGATAGGGCACAATCATCCCGGCGTGCTTGCGGCTGTTGACCAGGTTGGCCATGATCACCGGATCGCCGGCGACAAATGCCGCCCGGTAGCCGGCCACGTTGGACTGTTTGCTCAGCGAATAGACGGCGAGCAGGCCATCGTGGGAGCCTTCTGCGACCTGCGGATGCAGGACACTCGGGACCGGGACGCCGCCACGCTGGACGTCCCACTCCCCCCAGCCGAGCTCGGCGTAGCATTCGTCGGACGCGACGACGGCGCCGAGCTCGCGGGCCTGCCGGACGATCCGCCGCAGCGACGCGATGTCCCGGACGCTGCCGGTGGGGTTGGCCGGGGAATTGACCCAGACCAGACGCACGCGGGCCCGGGTGCCGGCGTCGAGTTCGTCGAGGTCGTCCGCGGCGACATGCTCCGCACCGGCGAAGGTGGCCCCGATGTCATAGGTGGGGTATGCAACCGTGGGTCGGACGACGACGTCGCCCGGCTTCAGGCCGAGCAGGAACGGCAGCCACGCGACGAGTTCCTTGGAACCCACCGTTGGCATCACATTCTGCGGGTCGAGCCCGGGGACGCCGCGCCGGCGCGCAAACCAGCCGGCGATGGCTTCCCGCAGGGCCGGCGTCCCGTGCACCGTGGGATAGCCGGGGGCGTCCGCGGCGGCGCGCAGCGCGTCCTGGATGAGTGCCGGCGTCGCGTCCACCGGGGTTCCGATGGAAAGGTTGACGGCTCCTGCCGGGTGCCGGGCTGCCGTGGCGAGATACGGCGCCATGGCCTCCCACGGGTAGTCGGGCAGGCTCAGGCCGAAGGTGCGCACCGCGGAGGTCACCGTTGCGCCGTCCTAGTTTTCTTGGTTCTGCGGCGGCAGGGCGGCGATCATGGGGTGGTCGGTGTGGGTGTTCCCAACCTTCGCGGCGCCCCCCGGGGACCCGAGTTCGTCGAAGAACTCGACGTTGGCCTTGTAGTAGTCGGCCCATTCTTCGGGGGTGTCGTCCTCGTAGTAGATCGCCTCCACGGGGCAGACCGGCTCACAGGCACCGCAGTCCACGCACTCGTCGGGGTGGATGTACAGGGAACGCTCACCCTCGTAAATGCAATCGACGGGGCACTCCTCAATGCATGCCTTGTCTTTGACATCTACACACGGCTGCGCGATTACGTACGTCACGTCCCTGGCCTCTCCACGTTGGTTCCGGCGACCGGCCGGATGATTTCCAGGCCCTGAGCCGGGCTGCTGACTTCTGAGCCTATTATCTCCCAGCCTGTTCCCGCGAACCTAGCCGGACGTCACACATGCTCCGCGTCTTACGATGATCTGATGAGCTCGCCTTTGCCCTTGCCCCAGCAGTTCCTCTCCTCAGCCCCGCTCGGCACCCGCGTTGTGGTCCGGTACAGGATCGAGGGCGGCCTGACGGATGCCCTCGGCGAGCTCGTGGAACGCGCCGCCGGCGTATGCACCGTCCGCACCCGCAGCTCCGACGTCGTCATTGCACTCCCCCTTGTCGTGGCAGCCAAGGAAGTCCCGCCGCCCCCGCCGCGCCGCGCCCCACGGGTGCAGGGGCCCTGACGGGCTGGCCGGGGTGGGCGCGTCGGTGGTTGCGCCGAGTGGACATCCCCTCCGCACCCCCGACCGATGGACATGCCCTCCCCTTGCCGCCAACAACGCGCATGCCCAGCCGCCACCCCGGCCAGCAATGGACATGCCCTCCCCTGCTGGCCAACAACGCACATGTCGAGCCCCACCCCCGGCCGCCAGTGGACATGCCCTCCCTTTGCTGCTGGAGATGGACTTTTCGGCGTCATGCTCATCGCCGCCGCCCAACGCGGGACATGTCCAATGGTGAATCGACGGAGCAAGGAACATGTCCCGTGGTGGACCAACAGAACAAGTGACGTGTTCCGTGGTGGACCAAAAGAACAAGGGACATGTCCAGTGGTGGACCAACAGAATAAGAGACATGTCCAGTGGTGCATCGAAAGAGCACAGGACAATTTCAGCGGTGGCTGGGCGCGGTGCAGGATCAGAGTGCAGGATCAGAGTGCAGGAGCACAGTGCCGAACAGCATCGCAAGGGCGCGCGAAGCTGGCCGTGGAGCCTGGCTCTAGGCGGCGGCAGACAGCCTGTTCAGGGCTTCGCGGACCATGGTGATGAAGTCCTCGGGGTGGTCCCTCAGCAGCGGGTACGTCACAACAAGAGTCGGGATTCCCCGGCGCGTCGTGACGTTCCAACGCCGCCGGTCTTCCTCGAAGCTGGCCCTGTCCATGTGGAATCCCGCCCCGTCGGCCTCGATGCCGAGACGGCCGTCAACCATAAGGTCCAGGTGTCCCATTCCCGGAACGTTGACCTGCGATTCAACATGGAAGCCGGCCCGCCGCAGCAGGAACCGGGCGAGGCACTCAATGAGCGACTGCGACTGCGGGACGATCGCCGACACGATCCGGCGCTCCCGGGAGTCGTTCCGGCCATCGAGCCGCTGACGCAACGAACCCAGCGGGAGTCCCTTCAGCACGACGGCAGATTCGGCGATGATCAGCCCGTCAGGTTCGGGTAGGCAGCGCAAGCATTGAATGACCGTGTCCAGGAGTGTCGGCGGCGCGGTTGCCCGGTGGCAGACGAAGCCCTGATAGCTCCTGCTGTGCGTAAGGGCAACGTGCGGCTGGGCTGGCCCTTCAAGGACCCAAAGCCCACTGAAGTGTGCCGCTGTGATGCACGCCGGTTCCGCCGGAAGCGAGCGTATGGCGATCAGCTGCGCGTCTGCACCGGGCAACGCATAAACGCCGCGGGCCACCCGGGACACCGCTCCCGAGGCCATCGCGGACTTGAGCTGAAAATCGGAGACCCCCGCGGCGGCAATGTATTTGGCGCGGGCGACGCCGTCGTACGGGAGCACCTCGATGATGTTGGCCATTCACCCATGGTGGAGCCGCACTCTGTGCCCTGGAAGTCGGATCTCGCACTATGTGGAAAACTGCGCCAGCCGGCTGGGGGCGGTGCGGGACAGGTCCGACCATGAGGGCGGGGCATGTCCCGCGCACCAAACCGGGGCCGGACATAACGCCATTGTGCCCACTCCAGCGAGCGAAAAATGGGCGTGTCCCGCTTGGGGAGCAGGGGCAATGGGGCCTGGTCCCAGCCAGGCATCACCCGCCCCGGCCCGTCGTCACCGGTCCCGGACCGTCGTCACCGGTCCTGGCCGGCCGGCCTCCGGTAGCGCCGGCACCAGGCGAGCATGGCCACGGTGATTCCTGCGATGCCGAAGACCCAGATATTGCCCGCGGCGTCGCCGATGACCAGGCGCTTGCCCGCTTCCAGGGTGGACCACCAGCCAATCAGCGCGTAACAGAGGACTCCGCAAGCCGCCGTCGGGATGACAGAACGGAATGCCGCCCCCAGCCACAGCTGAACCGAGCCCAGCAGGACGAGCGCGGCGACGGCGCCCCACGGGACGTCCACCCCGCCCAGGACCAGGTCGTGGCGGTGCAGTGCGGTGCCGGCCAGGGCAACAAAAAGAGCTGCCGGCACGGCGGCGGCAATGCCGCCTGCCGTACCGGCAGCTCTCTTAATCACCTTGTGGCTGAAGCCCGGAGACCGGGATCAGACCTTGGCGCGGGCGCGGTTGGCCTTGGCGCGCTCGTTGGTGTCCAGGATGACCTTGCGGATGCGGATTGAATCCGGGGTAACCTCAACGCACTCGTCTTCGCGGGCGAATTCGAGGGACTCTTCGAGGGTCAGGTCGCGCGGGGGCGTCAGGTTCTCGAAGGTGTCCGAGGAAGCTGCACGCATATTGGTGAGCTTCTTTTCCTTCGTGATGTTCACGTCCATGTCGTCGGCGCGGGAGTTCTCTCCCACGATCATGCCCTCGTATACCTCGGAGGTGGGCTTGACGAAGAAGGATCCACGTTCCTGCAGGTTGATCATGGCGAACGGGGTCACAACACCGGCGCGGTCGGCGATCATCGAACCGTTGGTGCGGTACTCGATGGGGCCGGCCCACGGCTCGTAGCCTTCGGAGATCGAGGCGGCGATGCCGGCGCCGCGGGTGTCCGTGAGGAACTTGGTGCGGAACCCGATCAGGCCTCGGGCCGGAACGATGAACTCCATGCGGCACCAGCCGGTGCCGTGGTTGGCCATGTTGGTCATGCGGCCCTTGCGGGCGGCCATCAGCTGGGTGACGGCGCCGAGGTATTCTTCGGGCACGTCGATGGTCATGTGTTCCATCGGCTCGTGGACCTTGCCGTCGACGGTCTTGGTAACCACCTGCGGCTTGCCGACGGTCAGCTCAAAGCCTTCGCGGCGCATCTGCTCGACCAGGATGGCCAGTGCAAGCTCGCCACGGCCCTGGACTTCCCAGGCGTCGGGACGCTCGGTGGGGAGAACCTTGATGGAGACGTTACCGATCAGTTCCTTGTCGAGGCGGTCCTTGACCTGGCGGGCCGTGACCTTGGCGCCCTTGACCTTGCCGGCCAGCGGCGAGGTGTTGATACCGATGGTCATGGAGATGGCCGGGTCGTCAACGGTGATCAGCGGCAGCGGCTGCGGGTTCTCGGCGTCGGTCAGGGTCTCACCGATGGTGATCTCCTCGATGCCGGCGACGGCGACGATCTCGCCCGGGCCAGCGGACTCAGCCGGGACGCGGTCCAGTGCCTTGGTCGCGAGAAGTTCGGTGATCTTGACGTTCTTGAGCTCGCC
The DNA here is from genome assembly GCF_900168135.1 of Arthrobacter sp. 49Tsu3.1M3. Classification (NCBI taxonomy): domain Bacteria; kingdom Bacillati; phylum Actinomycetota; class Actinomycetes; order Micrococcales; family Micrococcaceae; genus Arthrobacter; species Arthrobacter sp. 49Tsu3.1M3. The sequence continues at coordinate 363,419 of NZ_FUZD01000002.1, read as the reverse complement.
ATTGGCGCGTGCCCAGGCCACGGTCTGGCCCTTGCGCAGGGTGCCGTTGTAGATGCGCAGCAGCGCCAGGCGGCCCAGGAACGGTGAGGCGTCCAGGTTGGTGACGTGTGCCTGCAGGACACCGTTCGGGTTGTAGGTCGGGGCCGGAATGTGCTCGATGATGGCCCGGAAGAGCGGCTCAAGGTCTTCGTTTTCCGGGGCGCTGCCGTCGGCGGGCTGCTCGAGGGAGGCACGGCCGACCTTGGCGGCGGCGTAAACAACCGGCACGTTCAGGATCTTGTCCAGGTCGAGGTCCGGAACTTCGTCGGCGAGGTCGGAGGCCAGGCCCAGGAGCAGGTCCATGGATTCGTGGACAACTTCTTCGATCCGCGCGTCGGGGCGGTCGGTCTTGTTGACCAGGAGGATCACCGGCAGGTGCGCGGCGAGAGCCTTGCGCAGCACGAAGCGGGTCTGGGGCAGCGGGCCCTCAGAGGCATCGACGAGGAGGACGACGCCGTCGACCATGGACAGGCCGCGCTCCACCTCGCCACCGAAGTCGGCGTGGCCGGGGGTGTCGATGACGTTGATGGTGATGGTTTCGCCGTTGGAGGACGGTCCGTTGTACGCCACCGTGGTGTTCTTGGCCAGGATGGTGATGCCCTTTTCGCGTTCCAGGTCACCGGAGTCCATGACGCGGTCTTCGAGGTGGTTGTGCTCGGCAAAGGAGTTGGTCTGCTTGAGCATGGCGTCGACCAGCGTGGTCTTGCCGTGGTCAACGTGGGCCACGATCGCGACGTTGCGCAGGTCACTGCGCGATGCAGTGGCTACCGCAGTGTTGGTGGTGGTTTCAGACATGCGTTATTGCTCGATTCAGTGGTGAAGTCAGCTGTGGTATCGCGACATTTCCAACCGGAACGCACGACAGATCAGTCCCTTTGGCACAGGGCACCTACTACCATTCTAAACGCTAGGTCATTTATTGGCCTAAAATGCGGATCGGCGACCAGCGTCCGCGCTGTCGCCGGAGCAGGACGGGCGTACGGAACTGGTCTATTACGTGTGAGTAAAGTCACTGGATTTTCCAGCGCCCATGCACCATCATTGCTCTGATAGCAGCAAGCAAGCCCGGAGACATTCATGCGAAACGCCTCGGCCCTGTCCCGCTTCGTCGCAATGATGATCGCCACCGGCGTGGTTCTTGGCGGCTGCGGACAGACCTCTTATTCACCTGCGCCCGACGCGGGCTCTTCCAACGCCGGATCATCAGAAGCGGGAGCCGTGGGGACGCCACTGACCGGCAGCGGGGCCGGAGCGGCCGTTGGAGCAGGGGCGCCGGTCGCGGCCGGGTCCGCGGCGAAGACGCGCATTGGGTCCACCATCGACCCCGCCGCTCTGCCGAGCGGCTCTACCTACCGCAATCCAGCCAACGGCCGCAACGAGATCATCGTCAAGGACACCAGCAATGTCGCCGTGCTGATTGGCGACTCACAATCGGAACCTTCCTACGGCTGGCCCAGGCAAGGTCTGGCCGCTGCCGGGTACAAAGTCTTCTTTTGTGGCCGCGGCGGCACGGGTTTCGTGGCGTCCAACGGCAAGACCGGCAACTACATCGACGCGCTACAGCGCGGCGACTGGAAACTCCCCTACGGCACTCCTCCCCTCGTGGTGATCGAAGGCGGCGGGAACGATGCCGCACGCGGCGCCTCCGACGCACAGATCGTCTCCAACGCGGAACGGCTGATCGCCAGCATCCAGCAGCGTTACCCCGCTGCCCGGATACTCATGGTCGGCACACTCGGGCGCGGCGCCCACTATGGCGGAGGACGCCGGAGCGAGGTGGACGCGCTTTTGGGGCGGGTGGCGGACCGTCACGGGCTGTCGTTCGTCAGCGCGGGCGACTGGCTCACCCGGTACAACCTGACGGGCTCGATGGCGGACCGGGTCCACCTGAACCGGCAGGGCCACGCGACCCTGGGCGCCGTTTTAGGCCAGCGGCTGCAGTCCATGGGGTTTGACTACGCTGACCCCGGCATGGTCGCCGGATTGCACCACTAACGCAGGTTTGCCCCTCCGGCGCATCCACCGCCCGCACCGGGACCGCCGGCGCATCCACCGCCAGCGAAGGACGGGCAACAGTACAACAAAGGAGCCGGTGTCCGCCCCGAAGGGTGGACACCGGCTCCTGTACCGCCAGCTGCTGAGTGCTGCTGGCGGCGGACTTCTTCAAGCCCTCAGAAAGCGGCCGCTCAGGCCACGTCCATTTCCGGCGGCAGCATGAGGCCGGCGCCGGGGATGGCATTGAGCAGCGCCCGGGTGTAGTCCTGCTGCGGCGACTCGAAGACGTCGTCCGTCGAGCCTGTTTCCACCAGCTTGCCCTTCTCCATGACGCACACGCGGTCGGCGATCTGCCGGACCACCGCGAGGTCGTGGGTGATGAACAGGTAGGTCAGGCCCAGCCGGGACTGCAGTTCGGCGAGCAGGTTCAGCACCTGCGCCTGCACCAGCACATCCAGTGCGGAGACGGCCTCGTCGCAGATGATCACTTCGGGGTCCAGGGCCAGGGCACGGGCGATCGCGACCCGCTGGCGCTGGCCGCCGGAGAGCTCGTTGGGGTACCGCTGCATGGTGGACTGCGGCAGCGCCACCTGGTCCAGCAGTTCCCGGACCTTCTTCTCGCGGCTGGCCTTGTCCCCGATCTTGTGGGTCCGCAGCGGTTCCTCGATGGTCCGGAAGATGTTGTACATCGGGTCCAGGGAACCGTATGGGTCCTGGAAGATCGGCTGCACCCGGCGCCTGAAGGCGAACAGCTCTTTGCTGTTCAGCGTGGAGGTGTCCACGCCGTCGAAGATGATCTTGCCGGAGGTCGGCGTCAGGAGGTTCAGGACCATCTGCGCCACCGTGGACTTGCCGGAACCCGACTCCCCCACGATCGCCGTCGTGGTTCCCCGCTTGACGTTGAAGGAGATGTCGTCGACGGCGGTGAAGTCCGTGGACTTGCCCAGGCCCGAACGCAGCTTGAAGACCTTCCTGAGGTTCTGGATCTGCAGGACGTCGTCGGACTTGGCCGGCTCAACCACGCCGGTCTCGCCCGGGGCGAGCATGTCGTCGGTTTCCACGCCAAGTTCCTTGGCCGCCTGGATGCGCCGGGACGCCAGCGACGGCGCCGAGGCGACCAGCCGCTGGGTGTACGGGTGCTGCGGGTTCTGCAGCAGCTCCAGCGAGGGTCCGGATTCGACAACCTGGCCGCGGTACATGACCACCACCTGGTCGGCCCGCTCTGCGGCGAGGCCGAGGTCGTGCGTGATCAGCAGCACCGCGGTGCCCAGCTCCGTGGTCATCTTGTCCAGATGATCGAGGATCTGGCGCTGCACTGTCACGTCGAGCGCCGACGTCGGCTCGTCCGCGATGAGCAGGCGCGGCTGGCAGGCGAGCCCGATCGCGATCAGCGCGCGCTGGCGCATGCCGCCGGAGAACTCGTGGGGGTACTGCTTGGCGCGGCTGCCGGCGTCGGGCAGCCCGGCCTGGGACAGGACCTTGGCGACGTCGTCGGGGCCGCTGGGGAGTCCGTTGGCCTTCAGCGTCTCGCGGACCTGGTCGCCGATCTTCCACACCGGGTTGAGGTTGGACATCGGGTCCTGCGGGACCATGCCGATGCTGTTGCCGCGCAGTTCGATCATCCGCTTTTCGCTGGCGTTGGAGATGTCCTCGCCATCAAACAGGATCTGGCCTGCAGCGACGCGCCCGTTGCCCGGGAGCAGGCCGATAGCAGCCAGCGCGGTGGTGGACTTGCCGGAACCCGACTCGCCCACAATCGCGACGGTTTCGCCGGGCATGACGGTGAGGTGGGCGTTGCGGACGGCGTTGACCTCGCCGTTGCTGGTGGTGAACCCGATGGCCAGGTCCTTGATTTCAAGCAGCGGGCGCTCAGTGGCGTACTCAGCTTCCTGGAAGTCAACAGAGGCGCTCATGGTGTCCCCTTTCATCGCTTGCGGGCTTTGGGATCGAGGGCATCACGCAGGGCATCGCCCAGCATGATGAAGCTCAGGACGGTGATGGACAGCGCGATGGCCGGGTAGAGCAGCGGCATCGGGTTTGACCGGAGCGAGGCCTGCGCCGCCTGGATGTCATTGCCCCAGGACATGACGCTGGGCGGCAGCCCAATGCCCAGGAAGGACAGGGTGGATTCGGCCACGATGAACGTGCCCAGGGAGATGGTGGCCACGACGATGATCGGGGCCAGCGAGTTCGGCATCACGTGGCGCATAAGGGCGCCGAACTTCGAGACGCCCAGCGACCGGGCGGCGGTGACGAAGTCGGCGTTCCGGACCTCGATGACGGCGCCGCGCGTGATGCGGGCAATCTGCGGCCAGCCGAAGATGACCAGGATGAGCACCAGGGTCCACACGGTCTTGTTCGTCCGGAACATCGGCAGCTGCATCATCACGATCGCGCCCAGGATCAGGGGCAGGGCGAAGAAGATGTCATTGATGCGGGCCAGGACCGAGTCGATCCAGCCGCCGTAATAGCCGGCGACGGCCCCCAGGATGCCGCCGATCAGCAGCACTCCGATGGTGGTGAAGAGGCCCACGGTCACCGAGGACCGCGTACCGAAGATGACACGGGCGTAGACGTCGCAGCCCTGCTGGGTGAAGCCCAGCGGGTGGCCCGCGGCGGGGCCCGCGTCGGAGTTGGCCAGCTGGCAGGCCTCCGAGGTGGGGTCGATCTGCGAGAACAACCCCGGGAAGACGGAGACCGCGACGACCACCAGGATCAGGAACGCGGAGATGAGGAACAGCGGCTGCTTGCGCAGGTTCTTCCACGCCTCGCCCCACAGGCTCAGCGGTGCGGCTTCGTCCTTGACCCGGTCCGTTACCTGGAGCGGGGTCTCGGAGACATCGGCCACGAAGTGCTCGGTCCGGCGGGCCGGGCGGCGGGAATCGGAGTGCCGTGCGGTGGTGGTGGTGTTATCAGGAGTCATAACGGATCCTCGGGTCAAGCCAGCCGTAAAGCAGGTCAACGAGCAGGTTGGAGAGGCAGTAGATCAGCACCAGGACGGTGACGATCGAGACCACCGTGGGACCTTCCCCGGACAGCACGGCCCGGTAGAGCCGGTTGCCCACGCCCGGAACGTTGAAGATGCCTTCCGTGACGATTGCCCCGCCCATCAAGGCACCGAGGTCGGCGCCCAGGAACGTAATGACGGGAATCAGGGAGTTGCGCAGGATGTGGACGCGGACCACCTGGAACCGGGAGAGACCCTTGGCGGTGGCGGTGCGGACGTAGTCGGCGTTCATGTTTTCGATGACGGACGTGCGGGTCAGGCGCAGGACATAGGCGAACGATCCCAGTCCCAGCACGATTGCCGGCAGGATGAGGTCAGGGATGGTCGCCGCGGAGCTGACGGTCGGCTTGGCCCAGCCGAGCTGGACTCCGATGGTGAACTGCAGCAGGAAGCCCAGGACGAAGATCGGGATGCCGATCACGACCAGGGACGCGACCAGGACGGTGGCGTCAAAGAGCTTGCCCTTGCGCAGGCCGGCGATGAGGCCGAAGACGATGCCGAAAAAGGCCTCGAAGATCAGCGCCATGATGGCCAGCCGCGCCGTGACGGGGAAGACCTCGCCGAGCACGGCGGCGATGGGGCGTCCAGAGAAGTCCTGGCCGAGGTCAAACGTGAAGATGCTCTTGAGGTACAGCAGGTATTGCATCCAGAACGGCTGGTCCAGGTGGTACTGCATGCGCAGCTTGGCTGCGACCGCCTCGTTCACCGGCTTGTCGCCGAACAGGGCCACGATGGGGTCACCGGGCAGGCTGAAGACCAGGAAATAGACCAGGAGTGTTGCGCCCAGGAAGACGGGAATCAGTTGCAGGAAACGCTTGAGGATGTATGTCGACATCAGCGAGTCACACCCTCGTTGGCAGGCACCCTGTCCAGGGATGCGGCGGAGTTGTTCATCAAAGAACCTTTTCACTATGGATGCAGGCTGCGCCGGTTTGGTCACGGCGGCAGGGCTGCGAAAAGTTCGCCCGAAGGAGCCGGGCATCAAGAAAATAAAGGGAGGGGAAACACGACGACGGCGGAGGCCCCAGTATGGGCGGCCCCCGCCGTCGTTTTGTTGTTACTTACCGGTTACGTTGTAGTACAGCGGGACGCCGTCCCAGCCGTAGTCGACGTTGGTGACCTTGTCGCTCCAGCCGCCCTGGGCAACCTGGTACCACAGGGGGATGGCCGGCAGGTCCGTCAGGAGGATCTCCTGGGCCTTGTTCATGGCCTTGTTGCCGTCGCTGACCGACGCGGCGTTCAGGCCGTCGGAGATGGCCTTGTCGAACGTCGGGTTGGCGTAGCTGGCGTCGTTGGAGCCGGCACCGGTCTTGTAGATCGGGCCGAGGAAGTTGTACAGCGACGGGTAGTCTGCCTGCCAGCCGGCACGGATGGAGCCGGTGAGGGTCTTGGCGGTGGCGTCGTTGCGGGCTTCCTTGAAGGTGGCGTACGGCTTGCCTTCAACCTTGATGCCGAGCGAGTTCTTGAGCTGGTTGACTACTGCCTCAACCCAGGCCTTGTGTCCGCCCTTGTCGGCGTTGTAGGCAATGGTGAACGTCTTGTTCGCGTCCCACTTCTGGATGGCGTCGGCCTTGGCCCAGGCTTCCTTGGCCTTGTCGGCGTTGAAAGTCAGGTTCTCGGCTCCGGGGATCGAGTCGCTGTAGCCGTCAAGCACGGGGGCCGTGAAGTCCTTGGCAGGCTGGCGTGCGCCGTTGAAGATCACCTTGGTGATCTCTTCGCGGTTGATCGCCATGGAGATCGCCTGGCGGCGGAGCTTGCCGGCCTCGCCGCTCCATTCCGGCAGGTATTCCGGGATGGCGATGGTCTGGTTGCCGGCGTAGGGCTTGTTGATGGTGCGGTCGCCGAGGTCAGACTTGAAGTTCTTCAGCGCGCTGGTCGGGATGGTCTGCAGGATGTCCAGGTTGTTGGACATCAGGTCCTGGTACGCCGAGTCGTCGTTCTGGTAGATCTTGAACGTCACGCCGGCGTTCTTGGCCTTGCGCGGGCCGTTGTAGTCCGGGTTCGGAACGAGCTGGATCTGCACGTTGTGCTGCCAGCCGCCGTCCGCGAGCTTGTACGGGCCGTTGCCGACCGGCTTCTCGCCGAAGCCCTTCGGGTCCTTCAGGGCACCGGAGGGAACCGGAACAAACGCGGTGTAGCCAAGGCGAAGCGGCCAGTCAGATTCCGGCTGCTTCAGTTCGACGGTGAACGTCTGGTCGTCAACGACCTTCAGGCCGGACATGGTCTCAACCTTGGAGCCTTCTGCGCTGGCTTCGTCGTAGCCCTTGATGCTTTCGAAGAAGCCACCGCTGAGCTGGGCGTTCTTGGCTGCGGCACCGAAGTTCCAGGAATCGACGAAGGACTTGGCCGTGATGGCCTCGCCGTTCGTGAACTTCTGGCCCTTCTTGACCTTGATGGTGAAGTGCTGGCCGTCCTTGCCCTCGATGGACTCGGCGAGTTCGTTGACCGGCTTGCCGCTGGGGTCGTAGCTGACCAGGCCCGCGAAGATCATGTCGATGACCTTGCCACCGCCGACTTCGTTGGTGTCGGCGGGCATGAGGGGACGCTGGGGTTCGGAGCCGTCGGCGAGGATCACTTTGCTGGTGTCGCCGCCGGTACTGCCGCTACCGGTTGCGGAGCCGCTGGCACCGCATCCGGTCAGGGCGAGGGCGGCGATAGCCACCATGCCCAGTGCTTTGGAAGTGCGCGAAAAACGCATTCCGCCTCCTATGAGTTGTGGGAGTTCGTGAGGGAAAAACTTATGCTTCCCCGTAAGCAGGCACAGGGGTATCCCCTGTGACGTGGCCTACATATGGAAGTAGCCTAGCCCTAAACCGTCCAAATGTTGGAACTCTGTTGCCAAACCGTGATCCGACAATCTCATGACGGCTAACGTCATGTGGAGTGTATTTCAAGTCACACGCTACCGGCTGGTAGTATTCGGCCGCGGAGTGACCTGGGTTACTCGTCCTTAACTGGAATCTGCCGGTTTTCGCCCCTGCTCCGACCCCCTCCGGGTAAGCCTCAGCTGGCCCCTGACAGCAGCTGCGCGCGCAGTTCGCGGCGCTCGCGCTGCTTGTCCGGATCCGGCAGCGGAACCGCCGCCAAAAGCCGCTGGGTGTAGGGCTCCTGGGGATTGCGGAGGATCTGGTCGCGGGTCCCCTGCTCCACGATCCTGCCGCGCTGCATGACACAGATCCGGTCCGCGAGCACGTCCACCACCGCGAGGTCATGGGTGACGAAGAGGCAGGCGAACCCCAGTTCCTTCTGCAGGTTCTGGAACAGATCGAGCACCTTGGCCTGGACTGAGACGTCGAGGGCGGAGGTGGGCTCGTCGGCGACCATCAGCTTGGGCTTGAGCGAGAGGGCCCGCGCGATCCCCACGCGCTGCTTCTGCCCGCCGGAGAGCTCGTGCGGGTAGCGGTTGCGGTAGTCGCGCGGCAGCTCGACCTGGTCCAGCAGCGCCTCAATCCGCCGCTGCAGGTCGGCGCCCCTTGCGACCCGTGCGAGGAACATCGGCTCCCCGATGCTCTCCCCGATGGGCAGCCTGGGGTTCAGGGACGACGACGGATCCTGGAACACCATGCCGACATGCCGGCGCATCTCGTGGAGCTGCCGGCCGTTCCTCTTGGCGGCGGAAATGTCCTGCCCGACTACCCGCATGGTGCCTGCCGCCACCGGCAGCAGGCCGACGGCGGCCCGGCCGATGGTGGTCTTTCCGGAGCCCGATTCGCCGACGAGACCGACCACCTGTCCGGGATAGATGACCAGATTGGCCCCTTCCACGGCACGGAAGGCCGGCACCCGGCCCTGCTTCGGGTACTCGATGGCGACGTCGCTGAGCTCCAGGACCGGCTCGCCCTTCGGCTTCGCCGCTTCGGCCGCGGCCAGGGCGGCGGCGTTTTCGCGTTCGCGCCGGATCAGCTCGTCTTCCGGAATGGAGAGGATCTCGACGTGGGTCGCGGCGGCGAGGGCGGCGGTGACGTCCACGTCCGCCGTGGCATCCGTGCCGCCCTGGCCCAGGTGTGGGACCGCAGCCAGCAGCGCCTTGGTGTACTCATGCTGCGGGTTGTGGAAGATCTGTGCTGCCGTGCCCGTCTCCACGATCAGGCCCTTGCGCATGACGGCGATCCGGTCGGCGAGGTCGGCCACCACTCCCATGTCGTGGGTGATGAGCACAATGGCACTGTCCAGTTTGTTCCGCAGGTTGCGCATGAGGTCAAGGATTTCGGCCTGCACCGTCACGTCGAGGGCCGTGGTCGGCTCATCGGCAATGAGCAGCTTCGGGTCGCAGGAGAGCGACTGCGCGATCATGGCGCGCTGGCGCTGGCCGCCGGAAAGCTGGTGCGGGTAGGACCGGAAGGCCTTCTCCGGATCGGGCAGTTCGACAAGTTCCAGCATGCGCAGGGCCCGGAGCCGGGCTTCTTCCGGGGAAACTTCATTGTGCAGACGCACAGTTTCGACAATCTGCGAGCCCACGGTGTACACCGGGTTCAGGGCCGTCATCGGCTCCTGGAAGATCACCGCGACGTCCTTGCCGCGCACCGCGCGGATATTGGCCTCATTGCTCCCCAACAGCTCACGGCCGGCGAGCTTGACACTTCCTCTAACACGGCTGTTACTGGGCAGCAGGCCGAGCAGCGCCATTGAACTGGCGCTCTTTCCGGAGCCGGACTCCCCCACGATGGCTAGTACTTCGCCGGCCCGGACCTCGTAGTTCAGGCCGATCGCGGCCGGGACCCATTTCTTGTCCACGCCGAAATCCACGCTGAGATCCCGGACCTCCAGGACAGTTTCGCCTTTGCCAGGCACGGGTGACGCCGGCGGATCGAGGGTGATGAAGTCAGTCATGATGGGCTATCCTTCCGCCCGGGCCGCCGGTGCACCGGGGATTAGTGCTGCGGCTCGGAATACTGAATTATTGGGGGCATGAGCTCTACGCCGCACGCCGGGAATGTTGAAGTCTTCAAAGCACGAACCAACAAGTGGTTCGCCTTGCTGTCCTGGGCGGTGGCCGCGTTCGGTGTCGTGGCTACGGTCGTCATGGCGGGTCCGGGGGCGCTGGGCGGCATCGCCCCGCTGGCCTTCATTGCCTTCATGGGCTGGCAGCTGTTCTGGATGCCGTCCGTTGTAGTTCACGACGCCGGCGTCACCCTGGAGAATCCGTTCCGCTCGATTGAGGTGCCGTGGGCCGCGCTGGTGCACGTCGATACCCGTTTTGCATTGACGCTGGTCACCGCCCGGAAGAGCTACACCTCCTGGGCTGCGCCCGCCCCCGGTATCTGGGGCGGCCGCCATGCCCGCCCGGAGGACCTCCACGGCCTGCCGGCAACCACCTACGGTCCCGGCAAGTCGGTCCGTCCGGGAGATCTGAAGACCACGGACTCCGGCCAGGCTGCCATGCTGGTGCGGGCCCGGTGGCATGACCTGGTGGAAGGCGGGCAGCTCGCCGCCGGCGACGCCGCCAGCACCGCGGCAACGGTGACCGTCCGCTGGGTGGCGATTGGCGCCGTCGTACTGCTTCTGGCGGCGAGCTACCTGGCGATTACCGCCCGTTAGAGCGGTCCTGCAGGGGGCCAGCATCTACTGGCCCCGTGTTCCGTCAGCTGGCCCGTCGTTGCGGGGATCCTCAGGCGCCGGGGTGCCCAGTCCGGTGACGGTACCGGCCTGCACCGCGGCACCCCCATGATCGGCCGCCTTCTTGGCATTGAACTTCTTCTGCCGCGGGTCAAAGGCGTCCCTCAGGCCGTCGCCGATGAAGTTGATGCTGAGGCAGATGAGCACGATGAACATGCCCGGGAACCAGAAGAGCCACGGCCGCGTGGCGAAGGCCTGCTGGTTCTGGGAGATGAGCAGGCCCAGTGACGTGTCCGGGGCCTTGACGCCGACGCCGAGGTAGCTCAGCGCCGTTTCGGTGAGGATCGCGGCGGACATGGTCAGGGTCACGTTGACGATCAGCACGCCGACGGCGTTGGGCAGGATGTGCTTGAAGATGATCCTGGCGTTGCTGGCGCCGGAAATCCGGGCCGCATCCACGAACTCGCGTTCGCGCAGGGACAGGAATTCGCCGCGCATCAGTCGGGCCAGGGCGACCCAGCTGATCAGGCCCAGGAAGATTCCGAGTGCCAGCACGCCGTTGGTGCTGGCGAACGAGGCGAACCAGCTCCCCTGGTCCCGGCGGCCGGCGAGGGCGGCCATGACGGCGGCCAGCAGCAGGGCCGGAATGATGATGATGACGTCGGTCAGGCGCATCAGGATGGCCTCGGACCAGCCGCGGAAGTAGCCGGAGATGGCACCGACCACGACGCCGATCAGGCCGGCGATGAGGCCGATCACGATCATGATGGTGATGGACTGCTGCGCGCCGCGCATGGTCATGGCGAAGAGGTCGCGGCCGATCCGGTCCTGGCCGAACGGATGTTCGCCCCAGGCCAGGGGCCACAGTGATGAGGTGGGTGCGCCGCCGTTGACCAGTGGCGAGACCTGCGTGTGGGAGTACTTCCACCAGCCGGGGATTCCCAGGTAGCCCACCGAGGTGAAGGCCAGGACGAAAATGAAAGCGAACACCACGAGGCCGATAATGGCGCCGGAGTGTCCGAGGAAACGCTTCCGGACGATCTGGCCCTGACTGAGCCCCTTGGCCTCAAGGACCGGCTCAACGCCGGCCGCGGCTGATATCCGCGAGGCTTCGTCTTCGGCCATGATTACTTCCTGCTGACTTGGCTGGCTCATGCTTTTACCCTTACGCGCGGATCCAGTGCGGAGTAGGCGAGGTCCGCGATGAGGTTGAAGACCATGGCCGTGATGGCCACGCAGATGAAGACGCCCATGACCGGGTTGGGATCGGTGTGCGCGATCCCGTCCAGGAAGAGGAAGCCCATGCCGCGGACCGAGAAGACGGTTTCGGTGATGACGGCACCGCCGATCAGCGCCCCAATGTCGAAGGCCACGATCGTGGCGATCGGGATCAGGGCGTTGCGGAACGCGTGGCGCATGATGACGGTCCGCTCGCTCAGGCCCTTGGCCCGGGCCGTGCGGATGTAGTCCATGTTCATGATTTCGAGCATCGAGGCCCGGGTGAAGCGGGTGTAGCTGGCCAGTGAAATGAGGATCAGGGCCAGGGTGGGCAGGATCAGGTGGGTAAAGGAGTCAAGGCTCAGGACCCAGAAGTCGCCCTGGATGTTCGGCGTGCTGGCACCGATGGTGGCGATCGGCCGGCCGCGCACACGGCTGTTGTTGAAGTAGCTGGGCCATGCCTGCATGTACCGGTCCAGCAGGATCAGGAAGCCGACCAGGAACGAGGTGATGGCTGCCGCCCGCATGGACTGCCCGCGGTCGTACCCGCCCACCAGGTAGCCGATGCCCATGCCGATCAGGACGAAGACGACCGCGAGGACCACGATCATCAGGAATGTGGCCTCGTTGAGCAGCGGCTGAAGGAGGAAGTAGAGCACGACGCCGACGCCGACGGCGATGAGGGCCGACTGCAGGGCCTTGCGGTTTTTCAGCCCGGCGGAGAGCAGGGTCACGGCGAACGCGATGCCGACACCGGCGATGGCGATGACCACGGGGCCCAGGCCCGGGGTCTTGAACCATTCGGTGGCGGAGAAGTAAATGAGCACCGCGGTCACGAAGGCGAAGGCGACGGCGCCGGCCAGCAGCCGGCGCCGCATGGTCCCGCCCGCCGCGACGGCTGTCACTGCGCCGACGACGACGCCGATCCCGAGGGCCGCGGGCAGCGGCACGTTCGGGTTCCGCAGGAAGTCATTGAAGCCGATGGCGCCGAATTCCTTGAGCAGGACGGCGACCCAGAAGATCGGCAGGGAGAAGAACAGGAAGGCCATGAACGTCACGCCGTAATCCAGGGTGCTGTACTGCCGCAGGGCGGTGACGATGCCCAGGGTGATGCCGATCAGGATGGCGAGCACCGTTGCCGCGGTGACGAGGGTCAGGGTCTGGACGAGCGCGAAGCCGAGGGCTTCGGTGATGGGCTGACCGGCGATGTTTTTCCCGAGGTCACAGGAGTTGGCGAACGGAACGAGGCACTGGACAGCGCCGCCGAACCATTTGAAGTACCGCAGCGGGGCCGGGGTGTCCAGCTGCAAGAGCTCGGTCCTCGCGTCCATGAGCTGCTGCTTCTGGGGCGTGGGGTTGGCGCGGAATTCCTCGAGGGGATCCCCGGACGCCGCTGTCAGGAGATATACGAGGTAGGACGCACCGAGAAGGATGAGGGCGGCAGTCACGAGCCGCCGGAAGATGTAGGTCACCATTGGAATAGAACCTCGGAATTCGGGCCCAGGGATTGCCCGGACCGGTCGCGGAGTTTGGCCGGTTCCCGCCGATGTGGCGGCGGGACCACGGCATCGTCAGGGATGTCGCCAGAAAGGCGCCGGGACCGAAGAAGCTGTGGTCCCGACGCCTTTCCAGCAGTGTTACTTGGGGTCGCGGGCTACTTCTGCGCCCATTCCCAGAAGTTCCACCAAACGCCGGTCTGGTTCGGCATGTACTTCACACCGGTGATGCGGTCGCTGTATGCGTCCACGCCAACCGACTGGAACAGCGGCAGGCCGTAGGCCGAATCCCAGATCATCTTGTCGATCTGAGCAACGAGGCCGTCCTGCTTGCTCTTGTCGGTGGTGACAATCAGTTCGTCCATCAGCTTGTCGGCTGCGGGGTCACTGAACTTGTTGAAGTTGGAGTCGTTGCCGGACTTGAAGATCTGCGGAACGCCGGAGACGCCGACACCCGAGTTGCTCCAGCCAAAGATGGTGGCATCGTAGCTGCCGTCACCGAGGGCCTTGCCCCAGTCAGACTTACCGAGGCCGCCGTCGACGATCTTGAAGCCGGCCTTGGTGGCGGACTCGCTGATCAGGGAGAAAGCGTCAACACGGTTGGGGTTGTCCTTGTTGTACATGATGCGAACTTCGGGGGTGGCGCCGTTGAGGAGCTTCTTGGCACCCTCGATGTCCACACCCTGGTAGGAGGAGGAACCATTGTTCTTGGCCGAGTCGGCGTACGGGGCCTGGTCCGGAACGAAGAGCTGGGAGTCAAGCGGTGCAGCCTTCGGATCAAGCTTCTTGACGATCTTGTCGACGATGTCCGTACGCGGGACGGCCTTCATGAACGCCTCGCGGACGTTCTTGTCGGCAAACGGGCCCGAGTAGTTCAGGTCGATGTGGTCGTACGCGAGCTGGTTGCCGACGTCGACCGTCACGCCCTGGCTTTCGAGTGCCTTGAGCTGCTCCACGGTGTCCGCGGATGCCTGCGGGGCGATGATGTCCGCCTCGCCGTTCTTGAGAGCCTGGACCTGGGCAGGTGCCTCACCGATGTAGCGGACGGTGATTTCGTCCAGATTGGCTTCCGGTCCCCAGTTGTAGTCCTTGTTCTTGACCATGGTCAGGGACTGGTCCTGGTTGATGCTCTTGACGAGGAACGGGCCATTGGAGAGGTACAGGCTTGGATCAGCCGGCAGGGTCTTGGTGTCAAAGCCCGTGTTCCACATGTCCGCCATGGCCTTGAGCTGGGCGTTCGCCGGCTTGGGGGCCTTGGAATCGCCGCGGGGCATGCCCTTCAGCAGGTCAATGAACGCCTTGGTGTCCGCCAGGCCTGCCTTCTTGGCCAGGACGTGGGCGGGGATGTCGATGCCGGGGCCGCCGATGGCGATTTCCCAGTCCGCGAAGGGCTTGGAGTACTTCAGCGTCATGCTGCGGCCGTCGTCACCGAGTTCCGGGAAGTCGGTGAGGGCGATACCGGTGGGGTCACCGGCGTAGGAGAAGTAGGACGTTCCGGTCTTACCTTCCGCGTCGGCGTCGTTGTAGTAACCGGAGAAGGCGGCCCACTGCAGCACAAGGTCGGCTGCGGTAACAGGAGTGCCGTCGGACCACTTCACGCCGTCGTTGATGGTGTACTTCACCGTCAGCGGATCGTCAGAGACCTTTTCCATCTTGCCGAACTTCTCATTGCGGACAACGTTGAGCTTGTTGTCGATGTAGAAGAAGCCCGAGTGCGTGGCGTAGCTGACCTTTGAGTTGATGTCAGTGTTTCCATCGGCCGTGTTCGGGTTGAACGTGTTAAACGCGTTGACCTCTACTACGGTTGCCGATCCGCCTTGCTTGCTTGCTGCCGCCGCAGTGGTCGGGGTTGTCCCGCCGCTGTTGCCCGCGCAGGCGCTGAGGGCGATGGCAGCTGCTGCCGCCACGCCCACTGCTTTGGAAATACGACCCAAGCGCATTCCGCCTCCTTGTTTCTGTGGTGTGGGTGAGACCGGCGCCGAAGGCGCCAGACAGACGTCCACACTCCCCCAGCGGCAGTGTGGCCCGTCTCACATGGCATGAAGCGTAACCCCAAAGGCCGTTCGGAGCCACCAAAGTTGACTCACCGTAAAGTTCGTTATGGAGCTGCAACATTGGGCAGGTTCCGCAGGGCCAGCTTTCCCACAAAACGTTGACGGGGGCGTAACAAAAGGATAAAAGCGCCGCACACAGGAAAAGCCCCGATCCGAGAATCGGGGCTCCTCCAGTTAATCCTTAATTACTTGGCAGAATTACCGCGCTGCCGGGCGGCGGACGTCAAACGTTGAAACGGAATTCGACCACGTCGCCGTCGGCCATGATGTATTCCTTGCCTTCGATCCGGACCTTGCCGCGGGCCTTCGCCTCGGCCATGGAACCGGCCTCGATCAGGTCATCGAAGGAGACGACCTCGGCCTTGATGAAGCCGCGCTGGAAATCGGAGTGGATCACGCCGGCGGCCTGCGGGGCGGTGTCGCCCTGGCGGATGGTCCACGCGCGGGTTTCCTTGGGGCCGGCCGTCAGGTAGGTCTGCAGTCCGAGGGTGTGGAACCCGACGCGGGCGAGCTGGTCGAGCCCGGATTCATCCTGGCCGTTCATTTCCAGCATTTCGCGGGCTTCGGCCTCGTCGAGCTCCACCAGGTCGGACTCGAGCTTGGCGTCCAGGAAGATGGCGTCGGCCGGTGCCACGAGGGCGCGCAGTTCCGCCTGCTTCTCCGGGCTGCCGAGGATCCCCTCGTCGGAGTTGAAGACATAGATGAAGGGCTTGGCGGTGAGCAGGCCGAGTTCCTTGAGGTGCTCCATCTCCAGCTTGTCGCTCTTGATGGAAGAGAAGATGGTGTCGCCGCGTTCCAGCACTGCCTGCGCCGCCAGGATGGCTGCCAGCTCGGCTGCTTCCCGCTTCTTGATCTTGACTTCTTTTTCGATCCGGGGGACGGCCTTTTCGATGGTCTGCAGGTCGGCCAGGATCAGCTCGGTGTTGATCGTCTCCATGTCGGAGCTGGGATCGACCTTGCCGTCGACGTGGATGACGTCAGGGTCATCGAACACGCGGACAACCTGCGCGATGGCCTCGGCCTCGCGGATGTTGGCCAGGAACTGGTTGCCGAGGCCCTCGCCCTCGGAGGCGCCCTTGACGATGCCAGCGATGTCCACGAAGGACACGGCGGCGGGCAGCAGGCGCGCGGAGCCGAAGATGCCGGCCAGCTTTTCAAGCCGGGCATCCGGCAGGTTCACGACGCCGATGTTGGGCTCGATCGTGGCGAACGGATAGTTCGCCGCGAGGACCTGGTTGCGGGTCAGTGCGTTGAAAAGGGTTGATTTGCCGACGTTGGGCAGTCCGACGATGCCAATAGTAAGAGCCACGAGCATATATTCTACCCGCACCAGCCGCCGGCCGTTGCGGCGGCCTGCGGCTGCGCCTGTGGGGTGACATGGTGCCGGCGCTGGCGCAGGGCGTTGTGCGGGCGTTCCCGGGGCGTTGTCGGGGCGCTGCGGCGGGTACACCCCGGGGCGTTCCGGGGTGTTCCGGGCGTCGAAGCCAAAACTGTCACAGGGGCATGCCACAGTGAAGGCATGGAAGCTTTTTCACTGATTCTCGCCCTGCTCATGCTGCTCACGGGCGCCGTCACGGGCGCCGCCGTCGTCTATGTCCTGCTGCGCCGGCGCTATCTGGCCGTGGAACAGGACTTCGACGGCGTGTCAGCCCGGCTGTCCGACGTCAGCGCCCAATTCGCCGCCGCCGACGCCGAGAGGCGCCTGCTCGCGGCCCAGAACCGCGAGCTCGGCGAGTCCCGGAACCAAGACGGCAGTGTCCTTCGTGCGCTGGCGCCCGTGGCGGAAAAGCTCACTGCCGTGCAGCAGCAGGTATCCCTGCTCGAGCGCGACCGGCTGGAGCAGTACGGCCAGCTGGCCCAGCAGCTGCAGGAGGCCCGCCTGTCCGATGAGCAGCTGCTGCGGTCCACGCATGCGCTGGAGTCAGCCCTGCGCTCCAACAGCGCCCGCGGACAGTGGGGCGAGGTCCAGTTGCGCCGGGTGGTCGAGGCGGCAGGCATGCTGCGGCACGTGGACTTCCACGAACAGGTCCACAGCGGGCAGGCCCACAGCTCCGGCACGGACGGCAGCCTCCGGCCCGACCTCGTGGTACAGCTGCCCGGCGACAAGCAGCTGGTGGTCGACGCAAAGGTCCCGCTGGCGTCGTATCTTGCCGCCCAGGACCTCGGCGCCGCCCAGGCAGGCCAGCAGTCCTCGCAGCTGCCCGGCAGCCAGCAGGCGCACCTCGCCGCCCATGCCAAGGCCCTGAAGGCCCATGTGGACGCGCTGGGCAGCAAGAAGTACTGGGACATCCCAGGCAACTCTCCGGAGCTGGTGGTCTGTTTCCTGCCGGCGGAATCGATCCTGGCCGCCGCCCTCACGGCCGACCCGGCCCTGCTGGACTACGCACTGGCCAAGAACGTGGTCCTGGCCTCCCCCGGGACCCTGCTGGCGGTGCTGAAGTCGGTGGCGTTCACGTGGCGGCAGGACGTGTTGACGGACAGCGCCCGGGAACTCTTTGAGCTCGCCCGGCAGCTCTACGACCGGATGGGCACGCTGGGCGAGAACGTCACCAAGCTGGGGTCCTCGCTGAAGACCTCGGTGGAGCGGTACAACTCCATGGTCGGGACCCTTGAGGCCCGCGTCCTGCCCACCGCGAGGAAACTCAACGCCCTGGAAGCCGCCGGACTGGCCACTCCCCCCGCCGTCGAAGTCACACCGCGGGCAGTCGCAGCCCCGGAACTTCAGTCCCGTGAGGAGTCAGAAGAATCCGCGGCCTAGGTGTACTGCGCTCAGGTCACCGCGCCCAGGAGTGTTCAGTCCCAGGAGTGTTCAGTTCCAGGACTGTCCATCGGTCCGGACTGTCCGGCGCCTAAGACTGTTCGGGGCGGGTGCCGCGGCCGCCGAGGGCGCGGGTGACGTCGCCGGCCTGCTTCAGGGTTGCCCGGAGCTCCTTCGGCAGGGAGAACAGGAGGTCTTCCTCGGCCGTGACGACTTCCTCGACCGATCCGTAGCCGTAGTCGGCGAGCAGCCGCAGCACGTCCTTGACGAGGACTTCCGGTACAGAGGCCCCCGACGTCACGCCCACCGTGGCGACGCCCTCGAACCAGGTCTCGTCAACCTCATTGGCGAAGTCGACCCGGTAGGAGGCCTTGGCGCCGTATTCCAGCGCCACCTCCACGAGGCGGACGGAGTTTGAGGAGTTGGCGGAGCCCACCACGATCACCAGGTCCGCCTGGGGCGAGATCTTCTTGATGGCGACCTGGCGGTTGGTGGTGGCGTAGCAGATGTCGTCACTGGGCGGGTCCTGCAGGGTGGGGAACCGCTCCTTGAGCAGGCGCACGGTCTCCATGGTCTCGTCCACGCTGAGGGTGGTCTGCGAGAGCCAAATGACCTTTTCCGGGTCGCGGACCGTGACCTTGTCGACCTCGTGCGGGCCGTTGATGATCTGGATGTGTTCGGGGGCCTCGCCGGCGGTGCCTTCGACTTCCTCATGGCCGTCGTGGCCGATCAGCAGGATGTCGAAGTCATCCTTGGCGAACCGGACGGCTTCCCGGTGCACTTTGGTGACCAGCGGGCAGGTCGCGTCAATGGTGCGCAGGCCGCGGTCCTCGGCGGACTGGACGACGGCGGGCGAGACTCCGTGCGCGGAGAAAATCACGAGGGCGCCTTCCGGGACCTCGTCGGTTTCATCGACGAAGATGGCGCCCTTTTCCTCCAGGGAGCTGACCACGTGGACGTTGTGCACGATCTGCTTGCGGACGTAGACCGGCGGGCCGTAGTGTTCCAGGGCTTTTTCCACCGCGATGACTGCACGGTCCACGCCGGCACAGTAGCCGCGCGGGGCTGCCAGGAGGACTTTTTTGGGGCCGGGGACCCGGGCCGCGGCCAGGACGTCTTCCGGTGAACGCCGCCTGCGCGGAACGGATGGCATCGGAACGGAGACAGCGGTGGTGGTCATGCTCCCATGCTACCGGTGTTCAATCGTGCCCCGTTTGCGGCCGCCGGCGACCCGGACAGCCACTCCCGTGGCCACCAGTGCTGCCCCCGCGACGGCTGCAGCGACGATCCACTGGCCGAAGCTGGCAGAGCACGCCGCGACGAATTCGTTCTTGAACAGCTCCGCCACGTCGTTGCCGCTCGAGGTCCCGGCGACCGCGGCGCCGGCGGCATCGCTGGCCAGCTTCCATACCCCCGCGAGTACCAGCGTTCCAACGCCCATTCCGACCAGCACCGTCCACCGGCGTCGGGCCGCAACGAAGGCCAGAATGAAGGCGATGGCCGCGCCGACGGCAACGGCGTAGCCCATCGGGGCGTAGACGGTGACGCGTTCGATCATCTGGCGCTGGTCTGACTGCCCGATATGGATCAGCACCTGGCCGGGCGCCTCCAGCGGAAGGGTGGTCGCCGCAGTGACCTGCTTGGCCACCAGCCCGGCAAGCGGCGCGACATCCAGGGTGAGCGAGGAGGTGCCGTCCACCTCCGGCGGCAGTGTGCTGGGGTCGGCGAACGTGAGGCGGTGGCTCTTGCGCAGGGTTTCAGCCCACGCCTCGGGGTAACCGGGCAGTCCCGTCAGCGAGCGCGCCGCGCTGTCCAGGACGGGCCGGGCCAGCTCCGTGAAGGCTTCGGGAATGCCGGCGCTGGCGGCCAGGCCGTCGACGGCGGCCGCGGCCAGCCGCTGCTGGAACGCCGGGTCCTTGCCCAGGGGCGCGGTCAGGGCAACGAAGCCCTCTTCCTGGACGATGTTCTGGTCCACCCACATGGCTGGAACGGCGACGGCTGCCATCAGGAGCCCGACGAGGACGGCGACGGCAGAGACAAAAGTGCGCAAGGGATTCCTAGGAGGTTGATGGCATCCCTCCCATCCTAGGGCGGGGCCGGGCGCGGCCATA
Organism: Arthrobacter sp. 49Tsu3.1M3; assembly: GCF_900168135.1. NCBI lineage: Bacteria > Bacillati > Actinomycetota > Actinomycetes > Micrococcales > Micrococcaceae > Arthrobacter > Arthrobacter sp. 49Tsu3.1M3. The sequence goes on along the minus strand of NZ_FUZD01000002.1, from coordinate 343,185 downwards.
AAGTCGGAGCCCGGTGGTAATGCTATGGATAGAGTTGACAGTGACAACTTCCGGCTGCCGGCGGGCCCACCCGCCGGGGAGCGGGCCGCCGGCAGTCGCGGTGGCAAAGGACATGCCGTAAAGGGCACGCAGCAAAGGACACGCACGCATATGCACAAGGCACTCCACCAGGCACTTCCGGCCATGGAGCCCACGCATGCCTGAGGACGCGGCGGCGGCCACCACGCTACCGGCCACCGCGGCCCAAACCAGTCCGGACAACCCCTGGCCGCTGCAGTTGCTGTCCCAGAAGCTCAAGATGCATATCGACCGCGCGCCCTCGGCATGGGTTGAGGGGCAGGTAATCGAGCTCAACCGGCGTGGCAGCAACGCCTACCTGACCCTGCGGGACATCGACGCCGAAATCTCGCTGCCGGCATCGGTCTGGACCACAGTGCTGGACCGCCAGGCCGCCCCGCTGGAACGCGGTTCCCGGGTTGTTGCCCTGATCAAGGCCGAATTTTGGCTCAAGACAGGCCGGCTGAACATGTCCGTGAAGGACATTCGGCCTGTAGGGCTCGGCGACCTCCTGGCCAGGATCGAGCGGCTGCGCCAGGCCCTCGCCGCCGAAGGACTCTTTGCCGATTCCCGCAAAAAGCGGCTTCCACTGCTCCCGCACCGGATCGGCTTGATCACCGGCCGCGACTCTGACGCCAAGAAGGATGTGCTGCGCAACGCCGCCCTGCGCTGGCCGGCCGTCGAATTCGAGATCCGCGAAGTAGCGGTCCAGGGGAACACCGCCGTAACCCAGATGATCGCGGCCTTGCGGGAGCTCGACGCCCATCCCGTGGTCGACGTCATCGTCATCGCCCGCGGCGGAGGCGCCCTCGAGGACCTGTTGCCGTTCAGCAGCGAGGAGCTCATCCGGGCCGTCGCGGACGCGTCCACCCCCGTGGTGAGCGCGATCGGGCACGAAGCGGACCGGCCTATCCTCGATGACGTCGCCGACCTCAGGGCATCCACGCCCACCGACGCCGCGAAGAGGATAGTTCCCGACGTCGCCGAGGAGCTTGTCAGGGTCCGGCAGGCCCGGGACCAGCTCCGTCGCGGGGTCACCCGGCTCGTCGAACGCGAGAGCGACCGGCTGGCCTCCCTGCGTTCGCGCCCCGTGCTGCTCTCCCCCGACGTCATGATCAGCCAGCGCCACGAGGACGTCGAACGGCTCAAGGTCCGCTCGCACTCGGCGATCAGCGCCGCCGTCGTGCGGGCAGCGGACCAACTGGTCCACCTCAAGGCGCAGGTGCGCGCACTCTCGCCGCAAAAGACACTGGATCGCGGCTACGCGGTGGTCCAGCTCGCCGGCGCCGGAACGGCCCCAGCGGCGCACCGGGACGTGGTGCGCCATCCCTCCCAGGCGCCCGCCGGCACGGATCTCACGGTTCGGGTGGCCGGCGGCCGGTTCACCGCCCAATCCACGGGCGGCCAGGAACCGACCGAAGAATAACCCGGCGGACAGACACGGCCACACGGCCACACGTCAGCGCCCCGAACAGGCACCGCCCGTCGGTGCCACAGAACCCGGCCACCCGTCAGCACCGCAGACAGCGTCACCGCGGCAGAACACGCGACAACCAAGGAGCACCCACATGGCAGCAGAACCCAACCCGAACGCCGACATCGAGGCCCTCAGCTACGAGGACGCCCGCGAGCAGCTGGTCGCCGTGGTGGGCAAGCTGGAGGCCGGCGGCGCAAGCCTGGAGGAATCGCTCGCTCTGTGGGAACGCGGGGAAGCACTGGCCAAACGCTGCGAACAGTGGCTGGAAGGGGCCCGCAAGCGGCTCGCCGCGGCCCGGGACCAGGCTGCCGACAAGAACTAGGCAGCCGCCCTTCAAAGACCGCCGGTCAGGACCGCTGCACCAACTCGCGTTCCAGGTCCAGGTCCACGTCCGGAACCGGCCACTGGAGGTCCAGGCTGTCGAGGGCCTCCAGGAGGAGCTGCTGCACCGCGATGCGCGCGTACCACTTCTTATTTGCCGGCACGACATGCCACGGCGCCAACTCCGTGTTGGTCTTCTCAAAGGCCTTCTGGTATGCGTCCATGTAGTCCGGCCAGAAAGCCCGTTCCTTCAGGTCTCCACTGCTGTACTTCCACTGTTTAGTGGGGTCATCCAGCCGGGCCAGGAGCCGGTCTTTCTGCTCGTCGCGGCTGATATGCAGCATAACCTTGACGATCTTCGTTCCGGCAGCTGCCTGCCGGGCCTCAAACTCGTTGATGGCCCGGTAGCGGCGCTCCAGTTCCTCGGCGTCCACCCAGCGGTGGACGCGGTGGATCAGGACGTCCTCATAGTGGGAACGGTCGAAGACCCCCATCATGCCGGCCGCCGGCACTTCCTTTTCGATCCGCCAGAGGAAGTCGTAGGACTGTTCCTCGGGCGTGGGCGCCTTGAACGACTTCAGCTGCACGCCCTGCGGATTCATCTGGCCCATCACGTGGTTGACGATGCCGCCCTTGCCCGCGGTGTCCATGGCCTGCAGGACCAGCAGCACGCGTTTCTTGCCGCCGGTCCTGGACTCGGCGAACAGCTGCTCCTGCAATCGCGTGAGCTTGCCGTCGAGTTCGCCGAGCAGCTGCTCGCCGTCGGCCTTGTCGCCGTCGTAGCCGGGCGTCGAGCCCGGGTCCACCGACTCCAGGCTAAAGCCCTTCCCGACCTTCAGGAGTTTCGAGGGGTGGTCATCGAATGTCGCGGAGCCTGCCATCAATGCCTCTTTCCGGTTGGCGCAGCCGCAGTAGGCGGAGCAGGAGCCCCGTTGCGCTGCTGACCGAAGCCTAGTTCCCCTTGTACCGGCTCAGGAAGTCCGCCATGCGGTTGATTGCTTCTTCGAGGTCCTTGACGTTCGGCAGCGTCACCATCCGGAAGTGGTCCGGCCGGACCCAGTTGAACGCCCTTCCGTGGGACAGAAGGATCTTCTGCTCGCGGAGCAGGTCCAGGACAAATTTCTCGTCGTCGCGGATGTGGTAGACCTCGGGGTCCAGCTTCGGGAACAGGTACATCGCCCCGCGCGCCTGCTGCGTGCTGACGCCCGGGATGGCGTTGAGCATGTCATAGGCCTTGTTCCGCTGTTCCAGGAGACGCCCGCCGGGCAGGATCAGGTCATTGATGCTCTGGTAGCCGCCGAGGGCGGTCTGGATGGCATGCTGGGCGGGCACATTGGCGCAGAGGCGCATGTTGGCCAGCAGGTTGATGCCCTCGAGGTAGTCCGCGGCGGCCTTTTTCGGCCCGGAGATGGCCATCCAGCCGGCCCGGAAGCCGCAGACCCGGTAGGCCTTGGAGAGCCCGCTGAAGGTCAGGCACAGGACATCGTCGCCGGTGAGCGAGGCGAGGTTTACGTGTACCGCGTCTTCGTAGAGGATCTTCTCGTAGATCTCGTCGGCGAACAGCACCAGGCCGTGCTTCTCCGCGAGGGCGACGATCTTCTTCAGCGTCGCCTTCGGGTACACCGCACCTGTCGGGTTGTTCGGGTTGATGACCACGATGCCCTTGGTGCGCGGCGTGATCTTCGCTTCCATGTCCTCGAGGTCGGGCTGCCAGCCGGATTCCTCGTCGCAGAGGTAGTGCACGGGCTTCCCGCCGGCCAGGGCAACCGAGGCCGTCCACAGCGGGTAGTCCGGGGTGGGGATGAGGACCTCATCGCCGTCGTCGAGCAGGGCCATGAGCGACATTGTGATCAGTTCGCTGACGCCGTTGCCGAGGTAGATGTCATCCACGTGGATGTTCTGGATCCCGCGGGTCTGGTAGTACTGCGAGACGGCGGTGCGGGCCGAAAAAATGCCGCGCGAGTCGCTGTACCCCTGGGCATGCGGCAGGTGGCGGATCATGTCCACCAGGATCGCGTCCGGCGCTTCAAACCCGAACGGGGCCGGGTTTCCGATGTTCAGTTTGAGGATGCGATGACCCTCCGCCTCCATCTGCTGGGCGGCCTGAAGAATCGGTCCACGGATGTCGTAAAGGACATTATGAAGCTTGGTGGACTGCTTGAATTCTGCCATTCATCAAATATGCCATATGGAGGATGTACTTCCGCTGAGACATGACTCACAGCCGGGCGCCGCAGTAACAACAACGACGCCGGAGCCCGGGCTGAATGCCCGGACCCCGGCGTCGCAGGGTCGTCAGCGGTCTACTGCTGGGCGAGGCCCTTTTCCTTCAGCCACGCGTCGGCGGCATCTTTCGGGTTCTGCTTCTGGCTGCCGCTCACGGCACGGTTGAGGTTGATGAGGTCTTCCGTGGTGAGGACCTTGGAGACCGCGTTGAGCGTTTCCTTCGCCTTGTCCGTCATCTTGGCCGAGTTGTACAGCGGCAGCACCTGCTGGGCGATGAAGTTGTTCTTCGGATCCTCCAGCACCACGAGGTCGTTGTCCGGGATGGACGGGGTGGTGGTGTAGATGTCCGCGACCTGGACCTGGTCCGAGAGCAGCGCCTTGAGCGTGACGGCGCCGCCGCCGTCGCTGAACGGCTCGAGTTTCTTGGGCACGCAGTTGTAGTTCTTCGCCAGGCCCGGCAGGCCGTACGCGCGCTCGGCGAAGGTCGCCGGGGCGCCGATGACGAGGTCGCCGCAGACCTTCGCCATGTCTTCGATGGACTTCAGCTGGTACTTCTCGGCCGTGGCCTTGGTGACCACCATGGCGTCCTTGTCCTCGGCCTTGGAGGCATCGAGCACCGCCAGGCCCTGCGGGAGCTTGGTCGGGAGTGCCTTCGCGATGTCCTCGGCAGACACCTCGGTGGCGTCCTTGTTTACATACAGCAGCAGGTTGCCGCTGTAGTCGGGGACAACGTCCACCGAGCCGTCCTGGACTGCTTTGATGTAGACCTCGCGCGAGCCGATGTTCGGCTTGGTGCTGGCGGTGACGCCCGCGGCGTTCAGGGCGCCGGCGTAGACCTCGGCCAGGATCTGGCTCTCGGGGAAATCAGCCGACCCGATCACCAGGGCACCGCCGGAACCGGAGGCTGCACCGCTGCTGGCCGGGGCCGAGCTCAGCGGGTTTGATGAGCCTCCGCAGGCGGACAGGGCCATGGCCAGGCCGACGCCGACGGCCAGGCCGCCGAATGCGCGCCGGCCAAGGCCTCGTTGGCGGGATTCCTTCATGACGTACCTCCTTGAACAACAGTCTCCGCGATCACGGGGTCTGTGAGATCAACCGCAGCCTGCTGGCTGCGGTTCGGCTTGGATGAGGCGCCCCGTGACAGGAACAGCCTCTGAATAAGGGCAAGGATGAGGTCGACGCTGATCGCAAGGGCGGCGATCAGCAGCGAGCCTCCCAGCATTTGCGGGAAGTCGGAGAGCACGAGCCCGTCGAACAGATAACGGCCCAGGCCGCCCAGGTTGATGTAGGCGACTACGGAGACGGTGGCGATCACCTGGAGCACCCCGGTCCGGAACCCGCCGTACATCACCGGCAGCGCGTTCGGGAATTCAGCCCGGAACAGGACCTGCCACTCGGTCATGCCCATGGCGCGGGCGGCATCCACCACGTTGCGGTCGACGCTGGAGATTCCGGCGTAGGTGCCGGCGAGCAACGGCGGCACGGTCAGGATCACGAGCGCCCAGATCGGCGGCATCAGCCCGATGCCGGCGAGCAGGACGAACAAGGTGAGCAGGCCGAGGGTGGGCAGGGCGCGCAGCGCGCCCGCGACTGACACGATCACAACCCGCCCGCGGCCGGTATGCCCGACGAACAGTCCGATGGGGACGGCGATCGCGATGGCGATCACCATCACCAGGCCCGTGTAGAACAGGTGTTCGGCCAGCCGCACCGGGATTCCGGCACTGCCGGACCAGTTCTCCGGATCGCTGAGCCAGGCGAAGGTGTCCGTGACGACGTTATTCACGCGTTTCCCCCTCCGGTCTTGGGACGCGAAAACCGCATCGCCGCGACGGCGGGGGCAGTCTTGTCCGGTCCCGCATCTGAACCGGCGCCGGCACCCGTGGCCGCCGCGGCCCGGGTCCACGGCGTCAGCAGCCGTTCAAGCAGCACCAGGACGGCGTCCATCAGCAGCGCCAGGATAAGGATGGCGACGATGCCCACCACCACTTCGGTGACGAAGTCACGCTGGAGGCCGGAGGTGAAGAGCATTCCGAGGTTGCCGATGCCGAGCAGCGCCGCGACGCTGACCAGCGAGATATTGCTGACCGAGACCACGCGCAGCCCGGCGAACAGCACCGGCAAGGACAGCGGCAGGTCGATCTGCATGAAGCGGGCGACGGGTTTGAACCCCATGGCGACGGCGGCCTGCCGGAGGTCCTCGTCCACCGAGTCGAAGGCATCCAGCGTGGCGCGCACCAGCAGGGCGACGGCGTAGATGGTCAGAGCCACCACCACGTTGACCGGATCCAGGATCCGGGTTCCGAGGATGGTCGGCAGGATGATGAAAAGCGCCAGCGACGGGATCGTGTACAGCAGCGAGGACCCGGTGAGCACCACGGACCGGAGACCGCGGCTCTGCCGGGCGAGCTGGGCCAGCGGAACGGCTATGAGGACCCCGAACACCATCGGCAGGATGGCCAGGATGAGGTGCTGGCCGGCGAGGCTGAAGACTTCCGCCCTGTTGGCCAGGAACCACTCCATCAGAGCCCTCCGTGCCGGACGCTGCGGTCTGACTCGATGACGGCGAGGACTTCGGCGGCTGCGATGACCCCGGCCACCCGGCCGTCGTCGTCCACGGCGACGCCAAGGCCCGAGGGTGAGGACAGGGCCGCGTCCAGTGCCCGGCGGAGCGTGTCCCCCTTGCGGAACAGGGAGCCTCCGGGAACCATCGCCGGGGCGGTTCCGGTGGCGCCGCGGGGCCCGGCCCAGCCCAGGGGCCGGAGCGAGTCGTCGACCACCAGTTGCCATTCATCGGAGCTGCCCTCAGCCCTGAGCTGATCGGGCGTGAGAGTGGGGACGGGGTGGATGGTGACACCGTCAGAGGGGCTGAACGCAAGGTGCCGGAACCCGCGGTCACGGCCCACGAAGGAGGCCACGAACTCGTTTGCCGGGGCCCGCAGGATCTCCGCCGGGGCGGCGTACTGCGCCAGCTTGCCGCCGACGGCGAACACGGCCACTTTGTCGCCCAGGACGGTGGCCTCGTCGATGTCGTGGGTGACGAAGACGATCGTCTTGGCCAGGTCATGCTGGAGCCGGAGCAGCTCCTTCTGGAGTTCATCGCGGACCACAGGGTCCACGGCGCTGAAGGGCTCGTCCATGAGCAGCACCGGAGGGTCGGCCGCGAGTGCCCGGGCCACGCCCACGCGCTGCTGCTGTCCGCCCGAAAGCTGGGACGGGTACCGCTTGCCGAGCGAAGAGGCCAGTCCGACGACGTCGAGCAGTTCCTGGGCGCGCTTGCGGGCGTCGGCTTTGGACACGCCGTTGAGCCGGGGAACGGTGGCGATGTTGTCCAGCACGGAGCGGTGCGGCATCAGCCCGGAGGACTGCATGACGTAGCCCATGGACCGCCGCAGCTGTGCGGCAGGGATTGAAGTGACATCGGCCCCGTCCACGGTGATGACGCCGGACGTGGGCTCCACCATGCGGTTGATCATCCGCAGGGACGTGGTCTTACCGCAGCCGGAGGGCCCGACGAAGACAGTGATGGCGCCCTTATCGATGGACATGGTCAGCCCGTCAACGGCGGCCTGACCGCCCTGGTACTGCTTGGTGACGTTCTGGAACTCGATCATGGCTTCGGCCATTTCCGGGCTTACCTAACTGTTGGCGGCAACATTGGTCGGGCCGGCGCACTGTTCGTCAGTGTGCTGGCCATAAAGCAGTTAGCTCATAGACTAACCAGCACCCCGGACTATGTCAGCGGCGCGGGGCTCCCGTAAGGCTTCGGAAGCACAACGATTTTGGATGGGTGGCGCGCCGGAAATTCTTCCGGCGCGCCACCGCGGCCCTTGTCTCACCCGGCGGCGTGCTTCAGCGGGGACGCCGCGCACCCTTCGCGCCACTGTTATCTCTGCCGTGACCGCCCTTTCCGTTGTTCTTGCCACTGCCGTGGCCGTGCGCGTTTTCGTGGTTGTCCCGTTCGGCCGCCCGCTGGCTCTTGCCCGCCACGGCGATCTTCTGGTGCCATTCGCGCTGGTAGGCGCGCCGTGCCGCCGCGTCGTGGCGGCGCGCGAGGGCGGCGAGTTCGCGTTGCAGCTTCAGGTAGCTGGCCCACCGGCGGTCCTCCAGTACGCCGTCGGCGAGCGCGGCCTGCACGGCACAGCCGGGCTCCCGGCCGTGCGCGCAGTCCGAGAAGCGGCAGTGCTCGAAGAGCTCTTCGAGGTCGCCGAACATCTCCTCCATTCCTCCCTCGGCGTCGAAGACCCCGAATCCGCGCACCCCCGGTGTGTCCATCAGGACGGCGCCGCCGGGCAGGGGAACGAGCGCGCGGGACGTCGTGGTGTGCCTGCCCTTGCCGTCGCCCGCGCGCACGGCCCCCGTCTCCTGCGCCGGGACGCCGGCGAGGGCATTGATGAGCGTGGATTTTCCGGCGCCCGAGGGCCCCAGCAGCACCAGCGTGCCGCCGGGTGGCAGATGGCCCAGCACTTCGTCGAGGCCATCGCCGTTCTCGGCAGAGGTGGTGATGACGTCGACGCCGGCTGCCTGGCGCACGACGGTCGCCACGACGTCGTCCGCGAGGTCCGCGATGTCCGCCTTCGTGATGATCACGAGCGGTGTGGCACCGGAGTCCCACGCCGCGACCAGGGTCCGTTCGAGCCGGTTGTGCGTGAGCGGACGATCCACCGGAACGACGATGCCGACGACGTCCATGTTGGCGCCAAGGACCTGCGCCTCGGACGAGGCATCGAAGGCACGCTTGCGGCTCAGCTCCGAGTGGCGGGGCAGGATCCCCACGATCGCGGGCTCCCCCGCCGCGTTCGGACCCAGCCAGACCCAGTCCCCGGTGGCGGGAAGCTCCCCGCCGCGCGGGTAGGGCAGGTGGGCGGTTCCGCCGCCGTCGGCCACGAGGACGAGGTTGCGGTCGACCCGGATGACGCGGCCAGGGCGGTCGCCTCCCGGCACCGGCTGGGCCGCGAACCGCTCGGCGACGCCGGCCGTGTAGCCGTAGAGCACAGGACCTCCGGGGCCGGACTCATCGGATGGCCCGGACGAAGGAGGTACAGATGAATGAGGTACGGATGAATGAGGTACTGATGAATCGGTGAAGAGGGCGCCACCGGCGCCCCGGGATGCAGGATGAATGGTCAACGAAAACCCTTTGGTGGGGCCCCGTGGTGTGGCGCGTGCGCGCTGCGGCGGCTTGGGATGCCGCGCGCGGAGACTAGCGCTCGATGGCTAGGCTGCGCCGTGGGACGGGGCAGGCGTAATGACATGGCTTGTATCGGTGCGCTGCGCGCTCAGAAATATCGCATTCATTGCTTCCACCTCCCCGTAGATAGCCGGCCTGCTACGGCCGGCGGTTTTTACAGAATAGCCATGGTGCCCGTGCCTGGCTAGCCGTTTAGCCGGAAAGTTTTCCGTTCAGCGGCCGCTCACGGTACAGACGCAGCCCGGCATCCACGAGCGAGACCCGGTTCAGCTGCGCCACCTCATCCAGCGGAATCCAGGCCGCGTGGGTGGTGCTGCCGTTCACTTCGTGACGCAGTTCCCCGCCCGTGATCGTCGCCTCGTAGACCAGCCGGAGCGACTGGAAGTCCCGCACGCCGCCGTCGAGCCGCACTTCGGACGGCCAGTGCCCGACGTCGATGCCCAGCATGGCGCCGACCTCGGCGTCGTAGCCGGTTTCCTCGTGGATCTCGCGGCGGCACCCATCCACCGGGTGTTCGGCCAGGTCCAGGCCGCCGCCGGGCAGCGTCCAGCCCTCCCTGCCGTCCTGCTTCCAGTACGCCAGGAGGATCCCGGCATCGCGGATGATGACGGCGTAGGCGGCGGGCCGGGTGTCGAATTGCATGCTCATCCCTCCAGCGTAGTGGCCGGAGGTTCGCCTCCGTCTAGCCCTGTTCCGCCACCAACTGCAGCACACCGAACACCGGCTCCTGCGCCAGGACCCGGACATCGGTGATCCCCGCGGCGGCCAGTGCCGTGCGGAACGACTCCTGGAGCGTCGGCACGTTCATGCCGAGTCCGCCGCCCAGGATGACGGGGCCCTCGATGCCGAGCTGCCGGACGGTCTGCGCGGCGAGGTCGGCGAGGTCGCGCCCGGCCTGCTCCATGAGGGCCCGGCTCGGCGCATGCCCGGCGTCTGCAGCCTCCACCACGAGGCGGGCCTGCTGGGCCCAGAACCGGCGCCCGGTCTCGGGCGAGTGGAACATGGCGATCAGCATGTTCGGGTCATCCACCCCGCAGGATGCCAGCAGGGCGCTGGTGAGCTCGTCCGGCTCCAGCCCCTGGTTCATCCGCCGCAGGCTGTGGCGGACGGCCTCCCGGCCCAGCCAGTAGCCGCTGCCCTCGTCGCCGAGCAGGTAGCCCCAGCCCCCGGCCCGCGCTTCCTCGCCGTCTCCGTTCCGGCCCCACGCGGCCGAGCCAGTGCCGGCGATCACTGCGACGCCGGTGCTGGCGCCGCCTGCAGCGAGCAGCAGCCGGGTGTCGTGGACCACCGTGATCCGCGCACCGGGCACGTGCGGGGCAATCAGTGCCCCGAGCGCCGCGGCGTCGTCGTCGGTGTCGATGCCGCCGGCTCCGACGTAAACCTGGCCCACTGCTCCCCCGCCGATCCTGCCGAAGAGTTCCGCCAGGTTGCGGGCCGCGTCCTCGGGGCTGACGTTCTGGACATTGGAGCTGCCCACCGATTCGTCGGCCACGGGCGCGCCGTCTTCGAACCGGACGCCCCGGGTTTTGGTGCCGCCGATGTCCAGACCGATCACGGCCCCCGTCCTCGCCGTGCCAGATGGCGTGGTGGAAGATGGAACGGAGTCCGCCGCCGGCGGCATGTCAGTGTTAGTCACTGGAACAGGTTACTGAATCGCTGCAAGGAGCCCGCAATGCCCCACGATCTTTTCGGCACACCCGTCATCGCTGCGCCCATGGCCGGGGGCACCTCCACACCGGCCTTCGTCGAGGCCGTGCACCGGGCCGGCGGTCTGGGCTTCCTCGCGGCCGGCTACAAGAGCGTGGCGGCCATGCAGGCGGAAATCCGCACTGTCCGGGAGTCCGGCGCGCGGTTCGGCATGAATGTGTTTGTCCCGGATCCGGCCCAGCTGCCGCCCTCCGCAGCGATGCTGGCGGAGCTCGAGGATTACCGGCTGCAGCTGCGCACCGACGCCCGGCGCTACGGCGTGGAGCTTCCGCAGTTACGGCTCGACGACGACGACGAATGGCAGGGAAAGATCGATGCCCTGCTCTCAGACCCCGTGGAGCTGGTCAGTTTCGCCTTCGGGCTGCCGGGCCCGGACGTCGTTCGGGCCCTGCAGCGGGCGGGATCGGCGGTGCTGGCCACTGTCACCACCGCGGCCGAGGCCGTGCAGGCGGCAGCCCAAGGCGTGGACGCCCTTGTCGTGCAGCACGCGAGCGCCGGCGGACACAGCGCGGCGTTCCTTCAGGCCCCGGAGCCGCAACCGGCTTACACGGCGGAACCGGGCGGCACGAAGGAGCAGCCAAGCCGCACGACGGCGGAACCTGGCGGCACGACGGCGGAGCTGCTCGCCGAGGTGCGGTCCGCCGTCGAGCTCCCGCTGGTGGCTGCGGGCGGCATCATGGATGCGGCCGGGCTGGACGCCGTGCTGCGTGCCGGGGCCGTCGCCGCCCAGCTCGGCACCGCGTTTCTCCGCACTGACCAAAGCGGCGCCAAGCAGCTGCACAAAGATGCCCTGGCGGATCCGCATTTCACCCGAACCCGGCTGACACGCGCCTTCACCGGCCGGCAGGCCCGGGCCCTGGAGAACGAATTCGTCCGCGACCACCCCGAGGCGCCGGAGGCCTACCCTGCCGTCCACCACCTCACGGCGCCCATCCGGGCCGCGGCCACCGCAGCCGGCGACGCGGAACGCCTGAACCTGTGGGCGGGCACGGGCTGGCGGAAGGCACAGGCCGGACCCGTGGCCGGCGTCGTGCAAGGGCTGCTCGCCGGCCGCTGACCGCCGCTGACCGCCGCGGACCCCGTCCGAACCCCTGCCCGACCCCGCAGCCGCCGGCAACGTGCCAAACCGCCGTCACCTTACGGCGACCTCGGGGCTATCCGGCGACCTGAGTGCACCGGCCCCGCTCAGCCCATCGGCCCGGCTCAGCCTGCCGAGCGTTCGCGCACGAAGCCTGCCAGGAGCGCCGGACCGTCGCGGAGCACGAATTCGCGGAACAAGCGCACGGGGTCGGTCTCGGCATCGGCCACGGCATTCCGCGAAACAGGCTCCCGCCACGCCAGGCCGATCTCGCGGAACGCCAGGTCTGAATCCAGGGGAATCTCCACCCAGCCCGGCCCGCCGTCGTCGGATTCGGTGCCCCGCGACGGATGGTGGCTGTTTTGTGCGGCTCGGCCGGGCGCGGAGCCGCCGGGCGGCAGGATGCTGACGCCGAGCCCGGCCGAGACGAGGCCGCGGACGGTGTGCGAGTCCTGGCTCTCGAAGGCAATGCGCGGGCGGAACCCCGCCTCGCGGAACAACGCGTCGGTCAGCGAGCGCATGCCGTAGCCGGACCCCATCGCCACGAAGGGCTCCTGCCGGATCTCGGCAACCTTGGCCCGACTGCGGCCGGCCAGGGCGTGCCGGTGGTGGACCACCAGGCGCAACGGTTCGCGGTACAGCGCGGCCGATCCGATTCGCTTGCTGGGTGTGGCAACGGGTGCCGTGAGCGCCACGTCGGCGGAGCCCGCGGCGAGTTCCGCGAGGCAGCCGTCCCGTGCACCCTGGCTGAGGTCAAAGGCGGTTTGCGGGTGCCTGCTCCGGAACGCACTGATGAGCAGCGGCAGCATTGCCTCGCCGAAGGTGTGCTGGAACGACACGGCGATCCGGCCGCGGACCACCTCCGACTCGTGCCTGACGCTGTCCAGCCCCGTCTGGAATTCGGCCAGGGCGGCCTCGATGTGGGGCATGAGCGCCTTCGCCGCGGGCGTCAACCGCACGCCCCGGCCGTCCCGGACCAGCAGCTCCGTCCCCACGATGGCGCTGGCCCGCGCGATGGCACGGCTCACGGTCGACTGCGGCAGGCCCAGGAGCTCGGCCGTCTCGGTGATGTGCTCCGTCCGCCCCAGTTCTGCCAGCAGCGGCAGCAGGGGCAGCAGCTGCACGAGCTGCCTGTGTTCGACGTCCATGTTCCCCTCCAGCAGACTGATCCATATTTGCTATCTATTCTATGGAAATCATGCATTGGAAGCATCCCTCGGGCAGGCTTTAGCCTGAAGGCATGCCACGCATTTCCACACCCACCGGCACCGGCCCACGCCCCGCGGCCGGGGACGCAGCCAATCTCGCAACTGATCCTGCGGCTGACGCTGCCGCATGGGCGGGCCATCCGAAGGGCTCCACGGCCTACCGCCGGATCCTCGCCGGGCTTGCCTTTGCCGGCGTCGCAACGTTCGCGCAGCTCTACTCCACCCAGGCGGTGCTTCCGCTGCTGGCGGCGGATCTTCGCGTCTCGGCCGCCGAGGCCGCTCTGACCATCTCCCTGGCGACGGTGGGGCTGGCCTTGACGGTGCTCCCGTGGTCCTTCCTGGCCGACCGGATCGGACGCGTCCGGGCAATGATGTGGGGCATCTCCGCCGCCACCGTCCTGGGCCTGCTGGTCCCCCTGGCCCCCAGCTTCCCCGTACTGCTGTGCCTGCGGATGCTGGAGGGAATGGCCCTCGGCGGCATCCCGGCGATAGCGATCGCGTATCTCAACGAGGAAGTCAACAAGGCCCATGCCGCCCTCGCCGCCGGGAGCTATGTCGCCGGGACCACCCTGGGCGGGCTGGCCGGCCGGCTGGTCGCCGGGCCTGCGGGCGAACTGTGGGGCTGGCGGGCCGCGGCCCTGGCGGTCTCCGTTCTGGCTACCGGAGCGGCAGTCCTGTTCCTGGTTCTGGTGCCCCGGGCCAAGGGCTTCACCGCCGCGGCCGCGGGCGGCTTCCGCGGCGCCTGGCGCACGCTGGCAGGCCATGGCCGCAATCCCCGGCTCCTGGCCCTGTACGTCCAGGCATTCCTGCTCATGGGCGGTTTCGTGGCCGTCTACAACTACCTCGGATTCCGGCTCTCGGGGAAACCGTTCAGCCTGCCCGCCACCGCGATCAGCCTGATCTTCCTGGCCTACCTCTCCGGAACCGTCTCGGCGCGCTGGGCAGCGGGCCTGACGTCGCGGTTCGGCCGGCGCACCGTCCTGATCGCCGGCACCGCACTGATGGCAGGCGGCCTGGCTCTGACGCTCACGGAACAGCTGGCCGCGATCCTGGCGGGATTGCTGCTGTTCACGGGCGGCTTCTTCGCGGCACACAGCATCGGCTCCGGCTGGACCGGACTGGTCGCCACGACGGGCCGGGCGCAGGCCGCCTCGCTGTACAACCTGGCCTACTACCTCGGCTCCAGCGTGCTTGGCTGGGCCGGCGGCCTGGTCTTCCAGCGGTTCGGCTGGACGGCCCTTGCGCTGACGGTCATCGGACTGGCCGGCGCGACGGCGGCAATCACCGCCGTCGCGCATCCCGCGCCGGTGCCTGCAACCGGCACCGCAGCCGCCGGCAGGGTCACGGCGTCGGGCTAGGCGTCGGACCCGCGGGCTACCGCGTTGCCTCGATCGCCTGCACGAGGTCGGCGACGATGTCGGCCGGGTCCTCCAGCCCCACCGAGACCCGCAGCAGGTTCGCGTGCGGCTTGGCCGCGGCTTCGACCGGCCGGTGGGTCAGGCCCGCCGGGTGCTGGATGAGCGTATCGATCCCGCCGAGAGACACGGCGTGGGTGATCATGCCGACGGCGGCCGGGATCCGCTCGGCGTGCTCGGCACTGGCGAGCTCAAAGGCCATAAGCGATCCCGGCCCGGCCATCTGCGTGCCCACGAGGCCCTGCGGGTCGCATTCGGCCAGTCCCGGGTAGTAAACCCGCCTCACGAGCCCGTGCCCTGCCAGGGCAACCGCGACTTTTTCGGCACCAGCCTGCTGGGCGCGGACCCGGACCGGCAGCGTTGCCAGCCCGCGGTGCAGCAGGTACGCCGGCCACGGGGTCAGGATGCCGCCGGTCACGGCCCGGATCTGGCGCAGGCGCACCGCCCATTCAGAGCCTGCGGCCACCACGCCGCCCATGGCGTCCCCGTGGCCGCCCAGGAACTTCGTGGCACTGTGCAGCACCATGGCCGCGCCATGCTTGAAGGGTTGCTGCAGGACCGGGCTGGCGAACGTGTTGTCCACCAGGAGCGGCACGCCGTCGGCAGCGGCTGCCACGCGGGCGATGTCCACCAGCTCGAGGGTGGGGTTGGCCGGCGTCTCCAGGATCACCAGGCCGGTGTCCGGCCGCAGGGCGGCGCCGACGCCCCCCGGCGTCGTGAAGGTGACCTCGTTGCCAAGGACGCCGGAGGCCAGAAGGTAGTCGCTGCCGCCGTACAGCGGACGCACGGCGACAACGTGCTTCTTGCCCGCCGCGACAACCGCGAGGAGCACCGCGCTCAGCGCCGCCATTCCGGTGGCAAAGGCGACAGACTCGGGCGTGCCTTCCAGGACAGCGACGCCTTCTTCGAAGCGCGCCACCGTGGGGTTCCACAGCCGCTGGTAGACCGTGCTTTGCCCCTCCACATGGGACCCGCCGGTGGCCATGTGCTCGTAGGCAAGGCCTCCGTCGTGCACGGACGGCAGGGGCGCCGTCGTGGACAGATCGATGGGCACCGCGTGGACGCCCAGTTCCGTGAGCCCGCTCCGGCCTGCGTGGACCGCCAATGAATCTTGAGAAAGCACCCTAGCTCCTTACGAATATTCACCATTGAATTCCGCAAGTATCTGGCAATAATTCGCGCTTTTGTAGGGGTTCTGAATGGAACTGTCGGATAACGCCGTTTATGATGAACGGAGAACACTACTAGGAGGATCCGTGAGCAGCAGTGCGAAGAATGTTCGGCCGGGGGCCATCGAGCCGCTGGACGCGATCGACGAGCGCCTGCTCGCTGCCCTCGTCGCGGACGCCCGCATCTCGAACAAACAGCTGGCAGAGCTCGTGGGGATCGCGCCGTCGACCGCGCTGATGCGCACCCGCGCCCTGTCCGAGCGCGGCATCATCGAGGGCTTCGAGGCCAATCTGAGCCTGTCCGCGATCGGGCGTTCGGTCCAGGCGCTCATTGCGGTCCGGCTCCGGGCCCATGACCGCGAGCAGATCGACCGCTTCACTGCCCGGGTGCCCAAACTGCCGGCAGTGCTCTCAACCTTCCACACGTCCGGGTCGGTGGACTACCTGCTGCACATCGCCGTCGCCACCACCGAGGACCTCCGGGACTGGGTTCTGGACAACCTGGCCACCGACCCCGTGGTGGGCCACACCGAAACCACGCTGGTCTTCGACCACATCCAGGGCAACCACGGCCCGCTGCCCTAACGGGCCCGGCCGGCGCAGCCAGACCCGGCGCAGCCAGACCCGGCGCAGCCAGACCCGGCGCAGCTAGACCCGGCGCAGCGCGCTTCGCAGCGTGACGGCCGCCAGCGTCAGTGCGGCAGCGGCGCACACCGTGACGAAACCGGCGACGGCGCTCTGCAGCCCGACGATCCCGGCTGCAAGACCCAACCCGATCACCGGGAAGGCGCTGCCAAGGTACGTGATCACATAGACGGTGCTGATGATCTGGGCGTGCCGGGCGGCTTCCACCCTGCCGGCGACGTCGTTGAACACGGTGCGGAAGGCCACGCCCTGCCCGACGCCGGCAGTAATGCTGGCCAGAATCAGCAGCCACGGGCTGCTCCAGGCGGCGGCCGCGGCGATCAGGAGGACGGAGACGCCCAGGACGGCCAGGCCGGCGGAAACGGCAAACCGTCCCCGGATGGCCAGCAGCTGGCTCAGGGCTGAGGAACCCAGCGTCAGACCCGCCAGCAGGCCGATCAGCGGCCGCGAATCGGCGTGGACAATCTGGGCGAAATAGCCGGGGGCGAGCGAGAGGCAGAAGCCAAAAACGGTGAAGCTCAGGAAGCCCACGGAAGACGCCAGCCAGAAGGCGCCGCGCGCGTCGCTGGAGACCGAGGGCCGCCGCGGCGCCAGGACCCGCAGGGTCTGGGGACCGGCGTGCAGGCTGATGGCGGGCCGCGCCTTGAGCAGGTACAGGGGCACCAGCACGGCGGCGAGGACGATGGAGTGCAGGTAGTACGGCGTCGACGTCGGGCCCGGCAGGAGGGACAGCATTCCGCCGATTGCGGGACCGGCGGCCACCCCGCCGGCGGAGGCTAGGAGCGTGAACCGTGAGGCCCACTCCGGCCGGCTGGGCAGCAGCTCGCGCAGGGCAGCCGAGCTGGCCCCGGTGGCCAGCGCTACGGCGACGCCCTGAAGGGCGCGCCCGGCGGAGAGCGCCACGAGGTTGCCCGCGGTGGCGAAGACAAAGCCGCCGGCCAGGCCCACCAGCACAGCCAGCACGAGGGCGGCGCGGCGGCCGATGTGGTCGGACCAGTGGCCGGCCAGGACGAGGGTGGCCACGAGCGCCAGGACGTAGGCCGAGAACGCCACCGTGACATCGAGCGCCGTGATTCCGAGTTTTGCCTGCAACAGCGGGTACAGCGGCGTCGCAAGATTGGCGCCGACGAGCAGCGTGAAGATCACAACCCCGGCCATCACGAGACGTGCGGTGGTGGAGGCGTCCCAGCCCCAGCGGTCAGCTGTGGCCGGGCGCATGCGGAGTTCGCTAAAGACTGTCATGGCCGTGTCCTTGCAAAGTGCAGGCCGGGCTTTCCCTGTTGTGGGGGAACCGCCCGGCCCGGTTGAAAGATTGGTATGTACAGAATGCAATACCAGTGATCCACATGGCCAAAATTTGTGTCAAAATTGAGCAAAACAGTCATTCTCTGGCTGTCCAAGTGAACCGGAGTGATGATTTGAACAGTCTGGACCCCACCGACCTGAAGATCCTGCTGGAGCTGATCCGGGATCCGCGGATCCAGATCGGCGAGCTCAGCGACGCCCTGGGCATCGCCCGGAACACCGCCCAGTCGCGCGTGCGGCGCATGCTGCGCTCCGGCGTGCTGCACGACGGCGGCCGTGAAATCGATCTGGAGGCGGTGGGGTACGACGTCGTCGCCTTCGTGACGATCGAGGTCAACCACCGGGAACTCGACGGCGTCGTGGGTGCCCTGCGGCTGATCGCCCAGGTCCTGGAAGTCCACGAGATCTCCGGGCGCGGCGACGTCTGGTGCCGGGTGGTGGCGACGGATACGCACAATCTCCAGGCGGCCCTCCGGTCGATCCTTCGGGTCAAGGGCGTCATCCGCACCGAGACCGTCCTGGCGCTGCACACCCATATCCCGTACCGAACCGAACCGCTGATCAGCCGGCTCGCCCAAGGCAACGCGCTGGCTCCCGGCCGGTCCCCGTCGCGGCGGGCCGGGTCCGCCGAATTCCAGGTGAACAAAGGATAATGTCCCGGTGACTATCATCGACAACGCCGTCTACGTTGACGGCATCCGCAGCGCCGAGCCGCGGAACCTCGAGCAGACTTTTGAGACCCTGACCGAGCACGGGGGCATGGCCTGGATCGGCCTGTACCGGCCGACCTCTGAGGAAATGGCGGCCGTGGCGGCCGAATTCAACCTGCACGGGCTGGCGGTGGAGGACGCGATCTCTGCCCATCAGCGCCCCAAACTGGAACGCTACGACGACAATCTGTTCACTGTGCTCCGCCCTGCCCGGTACTTGGACGAGACTGAAACCGTGGAGTTCGGCGAGCTCCACGTCTTCACGGGGCGCAACTTCGTGGTCACCGTCAGGCACGCCGAGACGAAAGTTGTGGGCAAGGTCCGGCGCCGGATGGAGGGCCGCCCCGATCTGCTGCGCCACGGGCCTGAGGCCGTCCTGTACGCACTCATGGACCAGGTGGTGGATGACTACGGTCCCGTGGTGGCCGGGCTGGAAAACGACATCGACGAGATCGAGGACCAGCTCTTCAGCGGCGACCCCCTGGTGTCCCGCCGGATCTACGAGCTCGCCCGCGAAGTCATCCATTTCCAGCGCGCCATCCACCCGCTCCCGGCAATGATGCAACAGCTCCGGCGGGGTTTCGAGAAGTACCGGGTGGACATCGAGCTGCAGCACAGCCTGCGCGACGTCGAGGACCACGTGGAGCGGCTGATTTCCCGCGCCGATTCGTTCCGTGACCTGCTGCAGAATGCGCTTACCCTGGACGGAACCCTGACCGCCAACCGCCAGAACGAGGCCAGCGCGGAGCAAAACGAACAGGTGAAGAAGATCTCGTCGTGGGCCGCGATCTTCTTCGCGCCGACGTTTGTGGCCGGACTGTATGGCATGAACTTCGACAATATGCCGGAGCTGCACTGGACGCTTGGCTATCCGATGGCAATCGCGCTCATGGCCGGCACGGCGGCGCTGATGTACGCCATCTTTAAGAAGAAGGGCTGGCTCTAGCCGGCGGCGCGGCGGTTCCGGACCTGGACCATGAGCCGGCGGAACGCCAGGACGAAGACGACCTCGATCAGCACCATCAGCCCGAGCAGCAGCCACTTCCCGCTGCTGATGAAAACAATGGCCCCGGTGAGGACCAGAAGGCTCCCCAGCGCCAGGGAGTAGACGGCAAATCCGAGGGCTACCCTGGCGCTGCGGACGCCCGTGCGGAAGCCGAAGCCCTGCGGTTCCCCACCGGGGTAGCCGGCAACCCGGTCCGGACCGGCGGGCTGGAGCTTGTCGAACTCCTCCCACGGGTCGCGGTCCTGCTGCTGATTGGTCATGGTTCCATTATCCCGCGGACCTGATCATCGCGCCGCCGGGACCGATCCGATGTGAGTTTTTCGCGGTGGAAGATTTTCCTGCCGTCACATTTCGGGCTGTCACGACGACGGGGCCCGGACCAGTGGTCCGGGCCCCGTCATTGCAGAGCTGTTGGCTACTTGTTGTGGCCATGCCCGCGAGAGTCCCCGTGCTCGTTGGACTTGCTGTGCCCGTCGGACTCGCCGGTGTGTTCGCTTCCGCGCCCGGCCGGCGCGGCACGGTGTTCAACGGCGTTGGCCTGGCCGGCGGCGCGGTGATCGGCGGCGTTCTGGTGTGCCCAACCGCTGTTGCCGTTCGGTACGTGGGACACCTCGGCTTCCGGCGCGTCGGCGGAGTCCTGCGAATCATCGTCTGCAGGTGCCGGGGATTCCGGAACAACGGGTGCCGGCGCCGCGGGGGCAGCCGGGGCCGGAGCGGGGGCAGCCGGGGCCGGAGCCGAGTCAGCAGGCTCCTGCGCGTCCGCGCCCTCTTCGGCACTCTGACCGTCCGCGTCCTGGTCTTCCGCGCCTTGATCATCGGTGGCCGCGGCTGTGCCCTCATCATCCGCACCCTGATCATCGGCACCCTGATCGTCCGACTCTTGGACACCCGGCTCAACCGGATCGCCGGGTTCAGACGATTCGTGATCAGCGGCTTCCTGGTCGTCCACTCCCGGCGTCTCCGACTCGGCCGGATCGGACGGATCCGCCGAGTCGGCCGGTTCAGAGGTTGCTGTGCCGGTCGCCGGCGTGGTCGACGTCGGGTCAGCCGGGAGATTGGTGGTCGCGGTGGCGGCCGCCGCGCCCGCACCGCCAGTGATGACGACGGAGGCGACTACTACTGCCTTGCCGGTAGTGCCCAGCGCACTGAGCCAGCCGATGATTCCTGCCACGGGAGATTCCTTTCAAAGCGGGTATGAGACCGCTGCCGTCCCCCCGGCCGGCAGCCAGCGCCACATTACCGCCCGCAATCGAACATTGGCCGGCCCTTCTGCCGTTTAGGGCACATCCTGAGCCAATGCTGACCAAACCCTGAGCCTCGGGGCAACCGTCAAGCGGCTCTACGCGGCGCGCACGTCGACCTCGCCGGGTTCCGCGCCGTCGCTGCCGAAGACCAGGTGACGGTTGGCGACTTTCTCGCTGAAGAAGCGGTCGTGGCTGACCACGACGACGGCCCCGGGGAAGTGGAGCAGTGCCCGCTCCATGACCTGGGTGCTGGACATGTCCAGGTGGTTGGTGGGCTCATCCAGCAGCAGCACCGGGGCCCCGGACAGCAGGCACTGGGCCATGGCGACGCGGGCCTTCTGTCCGCCGGAAAGGTTTCCGATCTTCTGTTTGAGGTCGGCCTCGGAGAACTGGAACATGGCGAGGAACCTGTTGACGGACTTCTTCGTGGCGCTGAAGGCCAGGCTGTCCGGCAGCGCGTTGACCGCGTGCGAAACGGTGTCGGCGTCGTCGAGCTCTTCCAGCATTTTGTTGTAGGAAACAAAACCGGGCCCCTTCGCCCAGACCACTTCACCGGAATCCGCGGGTTCATCCCCGGTCAGCACTTTCAGCAGCGTGGACTTGCCGCTGCCGTTGGAGCCCAGGACCACAATCCTGTTGCCCTTGCGGATCTCAAAGCTCAGGTCTTCGAACAGGACCTTGTCGCCATAGGACTTGCCCAGCCCTTCAACCCGGCAGAGGACATCCTTCACGTGCAGCCCGCCGTAGATCTCGGTGACGATCTGGTCCACGGGACGGGGTGTCCGCGCTTTCTTGATCTTGGCCAGCTGGTTCCCCAGCCCACGGCTGGCGGCTTTGGCGGCCTCCCGGCGGTCGGCGATGCCCTCCGCTTCAAAAGCCAGCAGCTCGGACTCATGGACGAACTGGGCCTCGAGCGTCTTGAGCCGGAACTGCTTCTGGACCACGTACTCGGCGAAGTTTCCGGGGTACTCGTGCAGGTGGAAGTTTTCCACTTCGATGATCCGGGTGACCACCGCATCGAGGAACTTCCTGTCGTGCGAGACGATAATCGCGGCGCCGCGGTAGTCGCGGAACCAGTTTTCGAGCCATTCGACACCGGCCACGTCGAGGTAGTTGGTGGGTTCATCCAGCAGCAGGACGTCCGGGCCCTCCAACAGGATCTTGGCCAGGGCGGCGCGGTTGCGCCACCCGCCGGAGAGTTCGTCAATCGCGCACGTGCGGTGGGCGTCGTTGAACCCCAGCGTGGTCAGGACTGTGTCGATGCGCCGCTTGTAATCCCATCCGTCGAGGCGGTCCATGTCCTCGAACAGCTCGGCCTGGCGCCGGATCAGCCGGTCCAGCTCTGCCTCGGCGGGGTCAGCCGCAATGGCGGCGTCGATGGCTGCCAGCTCGGCCTCGGCAGCCTTGATCTGGACGAACAGTCCGTCAAGGACCGCAAGGATGGTTGCCTCGCCGTCCAGCTCGGAAAATTGGGAGAAGTACCCCACCCTGGTCCCCTGCTCCACGGTGACCGTTCCAGTGTCCGGGGAAACATGGTCCAGGATGAGCTTGAGGATGGAAGTCTTCCCGGAGCCGTTCTTGCCGATCAGGCCCACCCGGTCCCCGGGCTCCAGGCGGAAGAACGCCTCGCGGAGGATCTGTGTGTTGTCGAAGCGGACGCTGACGTCGTGCAGCCGGACCAGACTCACTGCTGCGCGAGACGGTTGCGGACGATTTCGCTGACGGCCTTGCCGTCGAAGCGTCCGGCCACCGTGGCGGTGACAGGCTTCATCACTGCCCCCAGCTGACGCATGGACAGCTCGACGCCGTCGGCCTTGAGCGCCGCGATGGCCTCGTCCACGATCGCCTCGACTTCCGCCGCGGTCAGTGGCTTGGGCAGGTACGCCTCGATCACTTCGGCCTCGGCGATCTCGGCGGCGGCGCGCTCGGCTTCGCCGGCCTCGGTGTAGATGCGGGCCGTGTCGCGGCGCTTGGCGGCTTCCTTTTGCAGGAGCGCGGTCACCTGTGCGTCGTCCAGCACGATTGGCGTCTTGCCCGATTTCTCCCGGGTTTCGATCTCGCCCAGGACGTTGCGCACAGTGGTCAGGGCAACCTTGTTGCGGTCCTTCATGTGGCTCACCACGTCGGCGTGCAGGCGTTCTTTCAGGGTGGTCATAGTTCTCCTCGTGTTGTTAACAAGGCTAGCGGCAGAACCCGTTGGCCCCGATCGCCGAGATAATCCGCTGAGCGTCCTCGTCCGAGAGGGCAGGGACGTCCCCGCTGAACTCGGTCTTCGCGGCAGCGATGAGCTGGTCCGCCGTCGATTGCCCCAGCAGACGGCCGCACAGGCGGCGGGCCTTGTCGACTGCCTGGCCATCCGGCAGGCGGGGGTTGATCTTGGCGAGCGCGGCCAGGAGCGTTTCCTGCTGGGTCTGGTCAGGCTTGGGCAGCGACGCCGGCAGGCCCGCCGTGGGGGTCCCGGCGGACGGCTCGGGACTCGGGGAGGCGGAGCAGGCAGCAGTCAGCAGAACAGACAGCAGGGCCAGGGCGATCGCGGTGGTGTTCTTCATCGATGGTGGCCTTGTCTGCGCTGGGTGTTTATCTTGGATTCCTGCGCTGGATTCGGCTGCCTGGCCGCTGTTAGTAGGTTGGGTTTTGCCGCGCGGATTGCTGCGCCGGCGCGGCCACGGCGCCGTTCACGCAGGTTCACACCATCTCATGAAATCGCCGGCGTTCCGTACCGGTGACCTGCCAGGAGCGCCGCACCACGCCGCGGGAACCGCGCCGCCTGCCACTGTCCGGGCCGCGGCTTAGGCTGGTCGCATGCCGCCAACACCTGCCCCGTCTCCGGTTCCGGTTGAAGTCCTCCTCCACACAGCTCCCGCCGAGTGGTGGCAGATCGTTGCCGCGCTTGCCCCTGTTGCGGTACTTGTAGCGGCAGCCGTGGGAGCGTTCATGGCCTGGCGGACTCTGCACCAGAAGGCCGTCGCAGACGACCGGGCCGAGTGGTGGAAACGGACCCAATGGGCGCTGGACCGTGCCCTGGACGAGGATGGGGACAGCAAAGCCCTGGGGCTGGCGGCGCTGGATGTGCTCGCCCGCAGCGAGTTGGCCCGCAGCGAGGAGCTTGAGCTTCTGGACATCGCGTGGGAGTCCGTGGACGGGGCCGTGGAAAGCACAGGCAACGGGCAGCACGTCGCTGCGCAGGTTACCGGCCCGGCGGCCCTCTCGCATCACCGGGTTCGGGTCGCCGCCGCCAGGCTGCGCGTCAGACTGGACGACCGGCTCGGCCGCACGACTCCTCCCGGCGCTGCGGCCCTGGCCAAGGAAGCGCTCTAGCGGCGGCTGTCCCTGCCCTCGAGTGGCAGCACCAGGATGACGGCCGCGCAGACGCACCCGTCGCCGCAGAGGGGGCAGAGGTAGCCGGCTGCCTGTTGGTCGTCCGCCCAGAAGGCGGCGATCGTGGCCACCTGTGCAAAGCCGGCCCGCTCCAGCATCCCCAGCGAAGAGTGCCGTGGATCGGCCGAGACCCAGGACGCGGACACGACTTCGTGGCAGCCGCGGGCCTTCAGAAAGTCCAGGCTGGCCGCGAGCATGATCGAGCCGATGCCCGTACCCCTGGCTGCGGGCCCGACGACGATGGACTTCAGCTCCCCCACCCGGCGGCCGTCCAGGCCGGCGTCGACCCCGGTGATGCGCAGGCGGTCCCGCAGTACGGCCTGGGACCCCTGGTCCAGGACGCGGGCGGTCGCCGCGCCCAGGAGCCCGCCGCCACGGCCGCGGGCACGGATGAGGACTCCCCCGCCATCAGCTGTGAGTTGCGCCAAAGCTGATGGCTGAGTGAAACCGGAGCCGAGGGATTCGTTGAGGAGCGCTGCCGTTTCGCTGGCCACAGCGGATCCCGGTGCGCCAACGTGGAGGCTGACGTTCGACGCCGGCCGGGTGCCCATCGTTCCGGCTCCCATGTTTGCTCCTCGTCGGCGGGCAGTACTGCGCACCATCGCATCGCCCTGGAGCCAGGCAGGACGCCCCGGGCGGCCGGCAATGTCATTCACGCACGCATTCACGTACTCAAGGGCTCAAAAACCCTCGAAATCTGTGGAGCTAAGGAGATTCGAACTCCTGACCTCTTCGATGCGAACGAAGCGCTCTACCAACTGAGCTATAGCCCCGAAGCAACGCCGGTCCTGACGGAACGGCGTTGCCGGTGTCCCTAGGCTACAAACTATCTGCGCGGTTTTCCAGCCAGCCCCGGAAAGTCTCGGTGCCGTGTCGCGCTTCCGGTACCAGGTTCAACCCCTCGCGCAGGTAGCGGCCCATGGCGCCGGGCAGTGGGAGGCGCACGAGTCGACCGTTTGCGCGGGTGACCCGTTGCCATTCCCGGGCGAAGTCGGCCATGTCTTTGGATTCCGGGCCCCCGAGGTTCAGCACCCGGTGCCGCGGGCCCGCGGCTGGAACGGGCGCCGGGTCAAGGGCGGTCTCCAGCAGCACCGCGGCTGCGTCGGCCGGCGATACCGGCTGGAACCGGGCACCTCTGACCACGGGGATGATCCGCAGCTTCGAGCCGGCGCCGAACAACATGGCGAGCAACGAGTGGAACTGGGTGGCCCGGACCACCACGGTCTCGAGTCCGGACAGCTCGTAGGCGTGTTCTTTGGCAGCTTTCGACCGGTAGAAGGAGGAGTTGCTGCGATCGCAGTTCACGATGGACAGCATGACGGCCCTGGCCGTTCCCGCGTCCTGGGCGGCGGCCAGGAGCCGCGCACCGCCGTCGGCGAAGTTCTTGCGCGCCTTCCCGGCGCGTCCTTCCAGGCAATCGATCACGACGTCGGCGCCGGCGAGGGCGGCCGCTATCCCCCCCCCCCCCCCCGTCGTGACGTCCGCGCGGAAGTATTCCGCGCCCCGAATGTTGCCGGCGGTGCCGTCCTCTGGCGGGTTGCGGCTGAGGACGGCCACGGAGTTCCCGGCGTCGACGGCCAGGCGCACCACTTTGCGGCCCACTTGGCCGGTTCCACCGGCAACGCAGATCCTTGTCATGACCCGAGGCTACCGCAGCGAAGCCCGCCGGCGACGCTGCGGGGAAACGAAAAACCCCGGGCCGCCATCGCTGGCTGCCCGGGGTAATTTCCGGAAGGGCGGGTCGGATCAGGCGCGCCGCCGCTGGAGGACGTCATCCAGGTTGCTCAAAGCGCTCTGGGCCTTGCTGAGCTGCTTGGTCTCAGAGTCGTCGACGGTCTGCGGATCGGACGCTGCCGGTCGCGCCGAGGCCTGCTTGAGGGACGGCTTCCCTACGGCCTTCGGCGCCTCGGGAAGGTCGAGGGGCATGGGGGCTGCACGTTCGGCCTTCGGGGCTTCGACGTAGGTGGGCTTGGGAACCTCGACGGGCTCCCAGCTCGTGCCCTCCGCTACTGCACCCGTATCGGCTGCCACAGCCGCCGAGGCATCCCCAGAGGCGACGGCTTCAGCGAGGGCGGCCTGGCGGAGTTCCAGTGCGGTCAGCGGCTTCGGCGCGGGCTCGGGCGCGTCGCGGCCCGCTTCGGCGTCGAAGAGCGGGCTTTCCGGCCGGGCGCCGGGGCGGCCGTCGGGAAGGGAGGGGGTCTGTTCGGGCACGGACGGACGCGCAGGAGTGCGTTCCGGGCTGCCCATGGCGGCACGGAATGCAGCGTTCATCTTCCGACGGCGATCACGGACGGCAAGGCGACGAAGCAGCGCCACTGCGGCGACGGCGCCCAGGAGAGCGGTCACCGGCAGCCAGCCTGAACCGATACCGAAAAGTCGAAGGGCTCCGGACACCACTGCCGTGAGGAGGGCCAGGAGCCCGGTTACCGCCAGCACCAGCCGCCCCCAACGAATCCGGAACGCCTGGGAGCCCGCCGCAGCAATCGGGCTCACCCGAGGGGTCGCCGCTTTGCCTGCCCCGGGCCCAGATGTGCCGCCGGCCGGTTCTGCGCGCTGAGTGCTGGTCATGGGTTTCTCCTGCTGCGCCGCCATTTTCATAACCTTCCCCGCATGTGGATCTGCTGGTTCCATATCAATGACGTCCGCCAGGAATTCGCCTGCAGGCTGCAGCTGGTGGCGTCCGTTCCGGAGAACGTAGGGCGCCACCCACACGATCCAGAGCGCAACAGCAATGACAAGGATCACAGAGCTGCTAAGAGGGAAGTCCACACTCAAAACCGTATGAGGTATATGGGGTGCTGCCCCGCATTGTCAGGGGTGTGTCGCGCGCGCGGCGGCGACGGGCCGGCGTCGGGGCGTTGTGGCTGGTCAGGCGGCTGTCTCGGGCTTCAGGACCGGCGGGTTCTCAGCCACCGCGCGAGGAGGCCTTCCGGCACTTCCTCAGCCGTGAGCGCGAAGGTCCGGTGGTCCGCCCATTCACCGTTGATGTGCAGGAACCTGGGCCGGAATCCCTCGTCACGAAACCCGAGTTTCTCCACCACGCGCAGGCTTGGCGCGTTCTCGGGCCTGATGTTGATCTCCATGCGGTGCAGGCCAAGGGTGCCGAAGCAGTAGTCCGTCGCCATGGCCACGGCGGTCGGGGCGATCCCCCGGCCGGCCCGTTCCTTGTCGACCCAATAGCCAAGCGTCGCCATCATGGCCGATCCCCAGACGATCGAGGACACCGTCAGCTGCCCCACGATCACGGGCGCCTGATGGCCTGGCGTCCATTCCGCGATCACGAACGGCAAGGCCGTGGCCTGCGCGGCCTGGACCTTGAGCGAGCGCACCATCTGCCGGTAGTCCGGCAGTCCGCCGCCGGGGACCGGGTTCGATGCCTCCCAGGGGGCCAGCCACTCGCAGTTGCGGGACCTGAGCGCCGTCCACTCCTTGCGGTCCCGGTACCGGATCGGGCGCAACACGATGTCGCCGCTCTCCAAGGTCACCGGCCAGGTGAAGCTGCCCCCCACGGGAGTTATTTGGCGAGGCTGGGGGCCAGGCTGGACGCGAAGCCGGGCAACCATTCGCGCAGGCCCGGGCCGAGGTCCTCACTGTCGCAGGCGAGCTGGACACAGGCCTTGAGGTAGCTGAGCTTGTCGCCGGTGTCGTAGCGGCGGCCGCGGAAGATGACGCCGTACACGCCGTAGCCCTCGCCGGTACCGGCCGAGAGTTCCTGCAGGGCGTCCGTGAGCTGGATTTCCCCGCCGCGTCCGGGCGCGGTGCGCTCCAGCACTTCAAAGACGGCCGGGTGCAACACGTAACGGCCAATCACGGCCAGGTTGGACGGGGCGTCCGCGACATCCGGCTTCTCCACGAGCTGGTTGATGCGGACGTAGTCCTCACCGCCGATTGCCTCGACGTCCGCGCAGCCGTACGCGCTGATCTGGGACGGGTCCACCTCGATCAGAGCGACCACCGACCCGCCGGTCTTGGCCTGGACCTCGATCATGGTGCTGAGGAGCTCATCGCGGGCGTCAATGAGGTCATCTCCCAGGAGGACGGCGAACGGCTCCTGCCCGACGTGCTGCTTGGCGCGGAGGACGGCGTGGCCGAGGCCCATGGGATCGCCCTGGCGGACGTAGTGGATGTCACCGAGGTTGCTGGCGGCCTGGATGGATTCGAGCTTCGCAGTGTCGCCCTTCGCCTCCAGGGTGGACTCCAGCGCGGGGACGCGGTCGAAGTGGTCCTCCAACGCCCGCTTGTTGCGGCCGGTGATCATCAGGATGTCGTTCAGGCCGACATTCACGGCCTCCTCGACGACGTACTGGATGGCCGGCTTGTCAACGACAGGCAGCATTTCCTTGGGCATGGCCTTTGTGGCCGGGAGAAACCTGGTACCAAGGCCCGCGGCGGGGATAACGGCCTTGCGGACGGAAGCGTTGGGTGTATTCACACGACTAATCTAACGGAGGGACCAATCATTGCGTAATCATTATGCGAACCGCCCGCCGGGCCCGCCGGTGCAGCGCGGCCGCAAGAGGCAGAGGACGGGCCAAGATGGCGTCGAAAGAGGAAATTCGCTCCAGCCACAGGGCGGGGCGTTCCGCACTCCCGCTGGCCGCACAGGACACCGCCGCGGCGGGTATCGCCAGCCATGGACTCGAGTGGGCCTCCGGGCTTGCCCGCGGCCGGCAGGGCACCTTCGCGGCGTACCTCGGGGTGGGCGCCGAACCGCCCACACTGCCACTGCTGGCTGCCCTGGTCGAGGCCGGGCACCGGGTGCTGCTGCCCGTTTGCGAGCCCGACATCGAGCTCAGCTGGGTGTACTGGACTCCCCGGTCCGGGTTTGTCCGCAGCCGGTACGCGCCCATCCAGGAGCCTGTCGGAGAGCGCCACGGCACCGAAATCATGCGGGACGCCACCGCAATCTTCGTGCCGGCCACCGCGGTGGATTTCTCGGGCAACCGAATCGGGCAAGGCGGCGGCTACTACGACAAGTTCCTTGCCGCCCTGGCTGCCATGTCCTCCACGTCCCGCGGGGCGGCCGACGGGGCGGCCGACGCTGTCGCGTTGCCGACTGCCGCCGTCGTCTATGACACGGAGGTGCTGCCCGCAGGCAGCATCCCCGCGGAGTCGTTCGACCGGAAAGTCGACACGGCGCTGACCCCGGGCGGGATCATCCGGCTCGGCCGATCCCGGCCCGCCTGATCAGGGTTCCCGCCAAGGTGATAGAATTGGCACTCAGGCCCTGCGACTGCTAAGGACGGAACCGGTCGATAGACATATCGGCGATGATCCGGCCCCGGCATCACGGGACCTGCTCGTTTGCCCCTGAGGAGGATTTCCAGTGCCCACGTATGCATACGCCTGCAAGGACTGCAGCCACGCCTTCGAGATCGTGCAGTCGTTCAGCGACAACTCCTTGACGTCCTGCCCCGAGTGCCAGGGCACGCTGCGCAAGAAGTTCAACAGCGTCGGCGTAGTGTTCAAGGGCTCCGGCTTCTACCGGACCGATTCGCGCGACACCAAGGGCAGCACGGTTTCCCCGGCTCCTGCAGCTCCCGCGGCCACCCCCGCGCCCGCCGCCGCAGCCAGCTAAGCCACCTCCTGCCGGGTTGGCGTAGGCCGCCGGCTGGGCCGTCTGAGTCCGGGCGCTGCCCGAATGGCTGGCCGTTGTAGCGGCTGTGGCCGATGTGGCCGTTGTCCACATAGGACGTTCCGCAGCTCCCGCCGCTCTGCGCGGATCCGTAGCGTGGCGGCATGGAACCTTTCCTTACGGCGCTTTTCCCGCTTTCGCTCACGACGGCTGCCCCGGCGGCGTCCAGGCCATCTTCCACGCCTTCGTCCAGGCCGTTCCGCGCCGCAATGCCTGAAATGGGCCGCGGCCGCTGGTCCCGTTCCGGGATCCGCCCCGCGAGCCATCCTGCCGCCACGTTTTCCACCGCAGGCCTTCCGTTCCGGAGCCGGCCCGGTCCCGCGAAACCCCGCCGGCGGCCGCCCCGCGGCCGTCCGTCGTGGCGCCGCCTGCGCGGCTGGCTTAACCGGAACCGGCGGCTTATCGCGGCCCTCCTGTTCTGCATCCCCGCCGGGCTGACGGTTCAGCAACTGACTCCCGCGCCCACTGACACTGTCACAGCCTTCGCCGCCGCGACCGACCTACCCGCTGGAAAGTCCCTGGAACCCGGCGATCTCAGCAGGATCAGCGTGCCACCCGGCCTTATTCCTGCGGGCAGCCCCGACAGCGAGACCGCGTTCGAGGGAAAACAACTGGCCGCACCGTTGCGCGAGGGCCAGCTCCTCACCGACGCCCAGATCCTCGGACCGGGCCTGCTCGCCGGAAGCCCCCGCGGCTCTGCGGCCGTGCCGCTGAGGATGGCAGATCCGGCCTCCATCCAGCTGGTCTCCCCCGGGCAGCTCGTCAACGTGGTGCTCACTGCCGGCAACGGCCTGGAACAACCCGGGGAAAGCCAAATCCTGGCCGAAGCCGTGCCGGTGCTCTGGACGTCGGCGCAGGGCGGCAAGGCCGGCCCCTGGCCCGCCACTGCGGAGACTGACGGGATGGTGGTGGTGGCAGCGACGGCCGATCAGGCCCGACGGCTGGCGGGCGCGTCTACCCAGGGCAAATTGTTTTTCGTGCTTGTGGCGTCACCGCCGGGCTAGCTGTCCAGCCAGCCGGGCGTTTCCGCCGGGCCAAGGGCCCGGGTAGCTTGCTCCGACGCGGGTTGCGCCCGCAGGCTCAGGGCTGCGGGCGGCCACGTCAGCCCCAGTGCGGCGGCTTTTGCTCCTGGAGCCAGGCGTCGTGATCGTAATTGTCAGGCTGGTCACCCCAGCGCCGGGGGTCGTCCTCCGCCGCCTTGTTCGGCAGCACACCCTCCGGAACGGTGGCCTGTGCCTCCGAACGGCGGGACGTCTCCCTGGCGGCCTCCTGGGCCGCCCCGTCGCCGGTCGATTCCCCGGTCGATTCCCCGGTCGATTCCCCGGTCGATTCTCCGGTCGATTCGCCGGGCTTCGGCCCTGCGGTGTCGGCCGCGGCCCCCGTCGCGCCGGCTTCGTGGGCGCCGGTGTCCTTGGTGGCGCCGGTGTTGCCAGTGTCGTTCGTATTGCCGGTGATGCCGTCCGCACTCATGCCGCCGGCCTCCTTACTGCCTGTATTGCCTGTCATTGCTGATGCTGGTGCCTGCCGGCGGAATTCTTGGCCGGCACTCTCGTGGCCGCGGAACACCTGTCCCGCGGGTTCGGCCGCCACGTGGTACTCGGCGGCCCGCGCCTCGTCGATCGCCAGGTGCTCAATGCCGTCGTCGAAGAACCCGTGCGATGTCCGCAGCCGGCTGGACACGACGGGCTTCTCCAACCCGAGGTAGCCGCCAATCCGGTCGGCGCAGGCCGAGGGGTCGGTGAAGACCTCTATGGTCCAGAGGGGCATGTACCGCCAGCCAAGCCGCTCCAGGAGCTGCGGCCGGAGCCTGCTCCGTTCCCGGACGCTCATCCGCCGGTAGTGGCTGGTGCCATCCGACTCGATCGCCACCGGACGGGGAATCTCCGCATCGTCCTGGCCGATCGTGGTCATCGGATCGGCGGCCGCCACCATGTTCAGGACGCCGTCGTACTGGTGCCACACGCGTGCCCCGCGGGCCCGGAGCCGGTCGCCCAGGTCGGCCACGAGCGGATCGGCACCGAGCGCCTGCTCGCTGGCCGCGGCCCGGGAGGCGGGGCTGCCAAGATCCGTGTTGCCCGCGATCTCCCGGTCCAGGAGTTCGTAGAAGTCCACGGCGCCGTGGCTGAGGCGGCTGACATCGAGGTCTTCGGGCCGGAAGCAGCTGAGCACGTGCAGGGACCGGCGGGCACGCGTCATCGCCAGGGCGAATTTTGCCCGGCCCCCTTCGGCGGAAAGCGGCCCGAGGCTGTGGAGGGTGCGCCCATGCGGGGTGCGGCCATAGCCCGGGGAAAAAATGACGTGGTCGCGGACCAGGCCCTGGGCCCGTTCCAGGTCCACCACGCGGAAAGACTCATCCCCCGCCGTGAAGAAGCTGCCAAGCATGGGGTAGTTGGGCAGTTGCGCCCTGATGGCCTCGCCGATCCGGGCGGCATGGCGAAGGCTGCCGGTCACCACGGCCAGCGACGTCCGGGGGCGGAGCCGGGCGTGCTCGAAGACCAGCTCCACCGCGCGGTTGACCTCGGCAACAACCGATTCGACGCCGTCGTGGTCGGCGCTGGGCAGCCCCGTGCCGTCGGGGAGGTACTCCACGCTGAGGGCACGGTCCAGCCCCGTGGCGGATTGACCCTCCGGGAGGCGGGTGAGTTCCCCGCCGTAAAAACCCTTGCTGAGCTGGCGCACCAGGTCTTCATCGACCGCACGGTACACGGTCCTCAGGTTCCAGACCGGAAGCACGGCAGAGAGTGCCCGGTACGAGCTCTCCACGCTTTGGTAGGAGCTCTCCCCCGCGGCGAGCCGTTCGACGCCCACGGTAAAGGTCCGGGGGCTGGCAATCTGTTCGTCGCCGAAGGCGATGACCTGCCGGGACCGGGCGATCGCCGGGAGGACGGCCTGCAACGAGGTCGTCTCGGCGTCGAGGATCACGACGGCATCGAAGGTCTGCTCGATCGGCAGCAGGCCCGTCATGAGGTAGGGGCTGACGGACCACACCGGGACCAGGGTGGGCAGCAGCTCCTGCGCCTGGCCGCTCAGGGCTGCCAGGGTCACCCGGCCGTCCTTCAGCAGGCTGCGCAACAGCTCGGCCTGGCGGGGGTACGCCGCGATGGCAGCGCGCCAGCGCTCGGACAGGTTCCAGCGCAGCCGGGCGGCGCCGCTGGCGATATGGGCGTTGTCCGCGAGACGGTACTCCGCCTCAAGCTGGCGCAGGGCGTCGCCGTCGGACATGGCGAGGTAGTCATCGCCGCTGATCATGGCCTCCAGGGCCGACTGCCACCAGGCCAGCTCGAGTTCGGCGGTCACCGACCCCTCGGGGACCTCGCGCTCGGCAAGGTCGGCGAGGAGCTCGCCCAGGCCGTGCTCACGCATGCTCTCGACGAGCAGCGTGCGCTCCGGAAGGGTTTCAAGGGTCGCGGTGTCGGCCACGAGCCGCCGCACCCGGGGCAGCAGTTCGTCGTAGGGTGCGCGGTCCAAATCGCCGCCGGCAGCGGTGTGCTTGACCGCCAGGCCCAGTTCGGCCAATTCCGCTGCGAGCTCCCGGTACAGGCCGGTGATTTCAGCCAGCCCGGACGGCACGGCCGGGTGCCGCTGCGTGGTCGCAAAGCCGGACCAGGCGGCGCGCTGTTCCTGCACGAGGACCAGGGAGCTGTGCAGGTCCGCGATGTGCACGCCGGGCCGGATGTACTCCTTGGCCACCCTGCGCAGGCGTGAGCGCTGCATGGACGGCATTTCGATCCCGCGTTCCCGGCGCCAGGCGGAGGATGCGGTGGCCGAGATCAGGTCGTGGACGGGCCGGTCAAAGATGTCGGGAGTGAACTTGTCCAGGCTTTCGCGGACGGCGACGAGAAGTTCGATCTGCTCGCCCCATTCGGCGAAGGTCCGGCCGAGCCGGATCTCTGCGTGTTCCGCCACGGCATCCATGCGCCCGCGCAGCACCGGCAGTTTTTCCGCAACGGACTGGGCAACGCCCTGCGCTTCCTGGGTCTCCTTGCGGGTCAGCAGGCGCGCGCCGTGCCAGGGGCTGGTGGTCGACGCGCGGCTGAAGCTGCCGAGCTCGGCGGCGCGGCGGAGCCGGCCTGCGAGCTCCTCGCGGTCCCGGATATTGTCCAGCACGCTGCGCTTGAGCCGGACGGTCGTCGCCGGTGCCGGCTGGATGGAGGTCAGCTCTGCAAGGGACTGCATGGCCTCATACGGTGAGCAACCCCAGCGCGCCCGGACGTTGTGCAGGGAGGCTACGTGGTCCATCAGGGCGTGGCGGTGCCCGGTCAGTGTGGCGTGCAGGTTGCTCAGCTGCGGCTGCAGCGACTTCTCGTTGCGGACGATCGCGCGGACCAGCTGGCCCTTCAGCTGCAGCGGGCTGGCGCTGCCCGTGAGGTGCAAGAGGACCGAATCCAGGCCGAGGCCATCGAGCTGTCCGGAGATCTCGGTGAGGCTGGCGCGCCTGTCGCCAACCACCAGGACGGACTTGCCCTCGTCCACGAGGGCGCCGATGGTGTTGATGACGGTCTGGGTCTGGCCCGTGCCCGGCGGGCTGCTGACCACCAGCGAGTCGCCCGCCCGGACGGCATCGACCACATACTGCTGGTCCGTGTCGGCGTCGAGCAGCAGAAGCTCGTCGGCAGGGTCACGGTCGTCCGTGCTGGGGAAGCGGCCGGGTTCCAGCCCGGGCACGTCCAGCAGTTCACCGGAACCGGACCGGGCCAGCGCGGTGACCAGGGGGTTGTTCTGGTTGATCCACGGATCATCGAGGTTGCCGGAGAGGTCAGCAAAGGTGGAGACGAGCAGGTTGTGTTCGACCTCCGCGCCGTGAATCGGCTGGACGAGGGTGCCCAGGCGGTCCAAAACAGGCTGCGGGTCGTAACGGGCCGTGCTGTACGCCATCCGCGTCACCGCGTTGACGTCGAAAACGATCCCGTGGACGGTCTTGAGGTGCCGGACCAGCGCCGGGTTGATCTGCGCCTGTTCGGTGAGCTGCAGCTCGTAGTCGTCCTCGCCTGGGCGCACCGTGAGGGATATGGCGGTGAGCATGACCGGGGCCGAGATCCGTTGCGGCTTACCGCCGACGGCGGACGTCCAGACGACCGTGCCGGCAGAGAAATACCCCGCGTCGATGCCGCGGTCATTGGCGAGTTCGAAAATCTTCGAGCGCAGGTTGCGCGATGCCCGGGCCGCGACAACGAATTGCTGGCGGTCGCGGATCAGGGTCGAAAGCCGGGTGCGCCGCCCTGCCATCAGCTGGGCGAGCCCCGAGGGATGGGCATGAGTCAGGTCAATTGAGCCTTCGGGCGTCTTGGTGAAGCGCAGCATGGTATCTGCACCGGTGACGGGCTTGAGCCCCGACAGCCATTTCCTGAACTCCTCGGAGCCCTCGGGGTGGCCTTGACCAACTGACACTGCTGCCTTCTTTTCTGTGCTCGACTTCTCTGTGCCGGACCGCGGCGGGCTCGACTCTAGCGGGTTCGTCGTATCAACGCTCGTCTGTGTTGCGTCCGCGCTTTCCCTGGCCGCATCTTGTGTGCTCGCGGTTGCCAGGCTCGCGCGGGACGCCTTGGACCATACCGGCATGCTTTCGAGGGTAGCCCGAATCCCCCGCAGGTGCGGGGCCGCAACACTGGGCGGTGTGAAATTCAGGCTGAATTGTCAGAAACATTGTCAGGAACAAAATGAAATGGCCGGCCTCGAAAGGCCGGCCATTCAGATTGCTATTCCCACTCGATGGTTCCCGGCGGCTTGCTGGTCACATCCAGCACCACGCGGTTGACGCCTTCCACCTCGTTCGTGATCCGGTTGGAAATCCGGGCCAGGAGATCGTAGGGCAGCCGCGACCAGTCGGCGGTCATGGCGTCCTCGGAGGACACGGGGCGCAGGACAATCGGGTGTCCATAAGTGCGGCCGTCGCCCTGGACTCCCACGCTGCGGACGTCCGCCAGCAGCACCACGGGCATCTGCCACACTTCGTCATCCAGTCCGGCCGCGGTCAGCTCGGCGCGGGCGATCGCGTCGGCCTTGCGGAGCAGGTCCAGGCGTTCCTTGGTGACATCGCCGACGATCCGGATGCCGAGGCCCGGGCCAGGGAACGGCTGGCGACCGACGATTTCCTGCGGCAGGCCGAGCTGGGCACCGACCGCGCGGACCTCGTCCTTGAACAGGGCGCGCAGCGGTTCAACCAGTTCAAACTGCAGGTCCTCGGGGAGCCCGCCCACGTTGTGGTGGCTCTTGATGTTGGCCGCACCTTCGCCGCCGCCGGATTCGACGACGTCGGGGTACAGGGTGCCTTGGACGAGGAACTTGATCTTCTCCCCGTGCGCCGCTGCCTCGGCGATGATCGCCAGTTCGGCTTCCTCGAAGGCGCGGATGAATTCGCGGCCGATGATCTTGCGTTTGGTCTCGGGATCGCTGACGCCGGCAAGGGCGCTCAGGAAGCGCTCCTGCTCGTTGGCGACATACAGCTTGACGCCGGTGGCGGCCACGAAGTCGCGTTCGACCTGTTCGGCTTCGCCCTCGCGCAACAGCCCGTGGTCCACGAAGACACAGGTCAGCTGGTCGCCGACGGCCCGCTGCACGAGGGCAGCGGCCACAGCCGAGTCGACGCCGCCGGAGAGGCCGCAGATGACCCGGGCGTCGCCGATCTGGTCACGGATCCGCTGGACCTGCTCTTCCAGAATGTTGCCGGTGGTCCAGTTCGGTTCGAGCCCGGCGCCCTTGAAGAGGAAGTTTTCCAGGACCTGCTGGCCGTAGGCCGAGTGCTTGACTTCGGGGTGCCACTGGACGCCGTAGAGGCGCTTGTCCTCATTGGCGAACGCCGCGACGTCGGCTCCCGCCGTCGTCGCCAAGACCTCAAAGCCCTCGGGGGCTTCGTGGACGGAGTCGCCGTGGCTCATCCAGGTGCTCTGGTGCTGGGGCATGCCGGCCAGGATCGAGCGGCCCTCGCCGAGGGTGGTGGTCTCGGTGGCACCGTATTCGCGCAGGCCCGTCTGGGCCACCTTGCCGCCGAGGGCGTTGGCCATGGCCTGGAAGCCGTAGCAGATGCCGAAGACCGGGACGCCAGCCTCGAAGAGGTCGGCACCGACGCTGGGGGCGCCGTCGGCGTAGACGCTCGAGGGCCCTCCCGAGAGGATGATCGCGGCGGGGTTCTTGGCCAGCAGCTGCTCGGTGCTGTACGTATGCGGAACCACTTCCGAATACACATTCGCTTCCCGGACGCGGCGGGCAATCAGCTGCGCGTACTGGGCACCGTAGTCAACAACCAGAACCGGCCTGTGGGACGTCTGGGATGCAGTGGGAGTAGTCACCCCACTAGCCTACTTTGCGCCGCTGCCCGCCCGCACATTGAGAAGCCGGTGCGGGCCCGAATCGCGGGCTGAGGTAAGCGAACTCACATGCCCGACGGCGGCCGCCGGCGTCGTGTCACTGTTCCGGACGGTACTGCTCCGGAAGGCACTGCTCAGGACGGGTGCCGGGTCAGAAGGGGTTCAGTACCGCTGGGGCGCCTGCGGGTTTGCTGCCAGTTCGGCCTCGACCTCGGCGTGGAACTTCTTCTCGACGAAGAAGGACAGGAACGGCACGACGCCACCCAGGGCCATAACCACCAGCTTGGTGAACGGCCAGCGCATGAGCGACCACAGCCGGAAGTTGGAAATCAGGTACACGACGTACATCCAGCCGTGCACGATCAGGACCGTGATGGAGAGGTTGACGCCCCCGACCACCCCTGGCGGCTCGGCGTCGGCGAATCCGAGGCCGAACGGCTGGCCGGTGACGGCGTTGGTGCCGCCGGCGAAGAGGTACTGACCGAAGCCGTATCGGGCGATCAGTTCGGCGCAGAGCAGCAGCAGCATGGTGCCCGTCAGGTAGGCGAGCACCTTGTAGAACTTCAGGGCGGACCGGATTTGGGCCTCGGTACCGCCGAAGCGGCGCTTCTTCCCGGCTTTCCCCGTGCCGTTGGTGGACTGCGGCTGGATGGCGGGCTGGGGCTCGATCATGATTGCACTCTCGGGTCTGTGGGTTGGGGGGCTGTGGGTTGGGAGTCGGTGGGCGCTTCGGCCCCCTGGAAGTGGGCCGCATTGTGGTGGACTGCATCGTGGTGGGCC
Source organism: Arthrobacter sp. 49Tsu3.1M3 (assembly GCF_900168135.1). Classification (NCBI taxonomy): domain Bacteria; kingdom Bacillati; phylum Actinomycetota; class Actinomycetes; order Micrococcales; family Micrococcaceae; genus Arthrobacter; species Arthrobacter sp. 49Tsu3.1M3. The sequence continues at coordinate 305,329 of NZ_FUZD01000002.1, read as the reverse complement.
GCGTGGCGGTCGGCTGAGGGGTGTTCCTCGGCCGTTTCCTCGTCGAGCGCGTCTTCGAGGTCGCGGCGGTAGTCGTCCTTGACGAGCCGCCACCAGATGAACAACGCGAAGCCCGCAAAGACCACCCATTCCACGGAGTAGAAGAGGTTGAGCCAGTTGACCTGCTGCGCGGGCGGTTGCGGGCCGATCCGGAGGGGTTTGACGTCGCCGCCGGCAGCCGCGGCCCCGACGTCGGTGCCGCCGGCCAATTCGGTGGTCGCTGCGACAAAGCCCGGGTAGCTGCTGACGTTCCAGTCGTTGATGAGTTCGGCAACCGAGACGGCGCTGGCGCGGCCGGGTCCGGGATCCGTCCGCGGCAGCGGGGACTCGGACGGCAACAGCCGCCCGGTCAGTTCGATGGTGCCCGACGGCGGCGCCACGGCGTCCGCGGGATCCGCCACCCAGCCGCGTGCGACCGGAATCCAGGTCTGCGGTGTGGCCCCGCCGCCTTTCAGGGCCGGGGCGTCCTTGACGGCGAAGGCCGACACGATCCAGTAGCCCTTCGCCCCGTCATTGAGCCGGCCAGGGACGAGGACCTGCTTCTGGGGGTCGTAGCTGCCGGTGGCGGAGACCATCTGGTCAGCCACGGATCCGGGGAAGAACCCGCCCGGCTGCAGGACCGAAGTGAGCTGCCGCGTTTGCTCCGTTGTGGTGGAGACCGGGGCTTCGGCCTGCGTTGAACGGCCGAATTGCCACTGGCTGAGCAGCACAAAGACCCCGGAAATGGCGATCGCGAACACGAGTCCTGCGATCCAGCGGGGTTTGAGGGCAGTTTTCAGCACCCCTTAAAGGTACTTCGTCCCTGTGTAGAACAGCGAAACGGGCCCCCAGAGTGGGGCGGCAGGGTCCCTGCGTGGCGACGAAGTCGACACGAAAGGGCCCGCCCCTAGAGTGGGGCGGCAGGCTCCCCGCGTGGCGACGAAGTCGACACGAAGGGGCCCGCCCCTAGAGTGGGGCGGCAGGCTCCCCGCGTGGCGACGAAGTCGACACGAAGGGGCCCGCCCCAATCTCAGTGGTCGAAGAACACCAGGCTGGAATTGATCAGTTCGGCGATCACTTCGGCGTCGTAGGCGCGGCGGAGCGATTCGCGGAAGGACTCTTTCGACAGTGAGCGTGCCAGCGTCGCGAGCACTTCGAGGTGATCGGAAAAGGAGCTCGCCGGGGTGGCGATGAGCAGAATCACTGTGGCCGGGCCGTCGGCTGCGCCGAAGTCCAGCGCCCTGCCGTACTTCGTGATGCCGACCGCGATGGATGTCCGTGACACGAGCTCGCTGCGGGCGTGCGGCAGGCCGACACCGCCGGGCAGGCCGGTGGCGAGCTGGTGCTCCCGGGCATTGACCTGCTTGAGGAAGCCCTCGAGATCGGAGATTCGTCCGGCAGCATGCATGCGTTCCGCGAGCTGGGCAGTGGCGTCGAGCTTGTCCGTGGCATCCATTTCGAGGATCACCATCTCGGGTGTGGTGAGCTCGGCGTCGTACCGGTCCAGTGGTTCCGCCAAGAGATATCCCTTCGAAGTGGCGTCAGTGACGCCGGCCGGCAGTCCAATGACTAGCGTTGTAAACCTGCACTGCCGGCCGGCGCTGAGTCTCAGCGCAGGGGCACAATGTCCTCCACGCCCAGCCGTGCGGCATCGGCGGATTCGTCGTCCGGCTGCTGTTGGCTCAGGCGCTCGGCATCAACCCGGGCCAGATAGTGCTTGACTTCGCCCTCGCGCTGCGCATCACTCCAGCCGAGAACGTCTCCCATTAGTTTAGCGACTACCGGAGCGGCGGACACACCGCGGTCCCACGCTTCAATCGAAATCCGGGTGCGGCGGGTCAGGACGTCCTGGACATGCCGGGCGCCCTCGTGCGTGGCCGCGTAGACGGCTTCGGCGGCCAGGTAGTCGTCAGCGCCCGGCAACGGTTCGGCCAGTTCCGGGTTGTCGGCGATGAGCGCCAGCACCTCCGGCGTCATGGCACCGTAGCGGTTGAGGAGGTGTTCGATCCGGGCAACGTGGACGCCGGTCTCCTCCGCCATCCGGTTCCGCTGGTTCCACGCGGCCTTGAAACCGCTCGCCCCCAGCAACGGGACGGATTCCGTGCAGCTGGCCGGGACGCGCTCGTCCATGCTGCGCGTCGCCTCGTCGACCGCGTCTTTGGCCATGACCCGGTAGGTGGTCCATTTACCGCCCGCCACCACCACGAGACCCGGCACGGGGTGGGCCACCACGTGTTCGCGGGAGAGCTTCGCGGTGGAATCGCTTTCCCCGGCCAGCAGCGGCCGCAGCCCCGCGTAGACGCCCTCGACGTCCTCACGGGTCAGCGGGCGCTTGAGGACCTTGTTGACGTGCTCGAGCAGGTAGTCGATGTCCTTGCTGGAGGCCGCGGGGTGGGCCTTGTCGAGGTGCCAGTCGGTGTCAGTGGTACCGATGATCCAGTGCCTGCCCCAGGGGATCACGAACAGCACGGATTTCTCGGTCCGCAGGATCAGCCCCACCGTGGACTGGATCCGGTCGCGGGGCACCACGAGGTGGATGCCCTTGGACGCCCGCACCTTGAGCTGGCCGCGGTCTGTCACCATGGCCTGGGTCTCGTCGGTCCAGACCCCGGTGGCGTTGATGACCTGCTTGGCCCGGATTTTGAAGCTGGAGCCGTCCTCGTGGTTGACCACCTTGGCGCCGACCACGCGCTCGCCCTCGCGCACGAAGTCCACAACCGACATCTGGTTGACCGCGTGGGCTCCGTAGTGCGCCGCGGTCCGCACGAGGTTGGCGACGTACTTGGCGTCGTCGACTTGCCCGTCGTAATAGCGGATGGATCCGACGAAGGCGTCGTCCTTGAGGCTGGGGGCGGCCCGCAGGGTTCCGCGCCGGGTCAGGTGCTTGTGGAAGGGGACGCCGCGGCTGTGCCCGCCGGTGATGGACATCGCGTCGTACAGGGCGATTCCGGCGCCGACGTAGGGCCGCTCCAGGAACGGTTTGTGCAGCGGGTACAGGAACGGGACCGGCCGGGCCAGGTGCGGCGCCAGGACGGAGAGAATGAGGCCGCGCTCATGCAGTGCCTCTTTGACCAGGCCGAAGTCGAGCATTTCGAGGTACCGGAGGCCACCGTGGATGAGCTTCGAGGACCGCGACGACGTCCCCGCGGCCCAGTCGTTCGCCTCGACGATGCCCACACTGAGCCCGCGGGTCACGGCGTCGAGGGCGGCGCCGGCACCCACGATGCCTCCGCCCACGATCAGGATGTCGAGCTCTTTGCCGGGGGCGGTGCTGCCCCTGAGCACAGTGATTGAAGCCTCGCGGGCCGCTGGCCCGAGGGCACCTCCGGCCTCGGCAGAACCGCCGGGAAAACTGTTCATGTCACGCCTCCATCCGGATCAAACCTCGTAGGGCACCAGACTACGTCCAAGTTTCCCGGATGGGCAGGGCCCTCAACGGCCCGCGCGCGGTTTCAGTTGCCGGCGTACGGCGAGACGACGACGTCGACGCGCTGGAATTCCTTCAGGTCCGAGTAGCCGGTGGTCGCCATTGAACGGCGCAGCGCGCCGACAAGGTTGGAGGTGCCGTTGGTGTGGTGGCCGGGCCCGAACAGGACCTCTTCGAGCGGACCGACCGTTCCCACGTTGACCCTGTCGCCGCGGGGCAGTTCGAGGTGGTGGGCTTCCTGGCCCCAGTGCCAGCCCTTGCCGGGGGCTTCGTCGGCGCGGGCCAGGGCGCTGCCCAGCATCACGGCGTCGGCGCCCATGGCGATGGCTTTGACGATGTCGCCGGAGGAGCCCATACCGCCGTCGGCGATCACATGGACGTAGCGTCCGCCTGACTCGTCCATGTAGTCCCGGCGGGCTGCCGCGACGTCGGAAATCGCGGAGGCCATGGGCGAGTGGATGCCCAGGGCGCGGCGGGTGGTGGTGGTGGCTCCGCCGCCGAAGCCGACCAGCACGCCGGCGGCGCCGGTGCGCATCAGGTGCAGGGCCGGGGTGTAGCCGGCCGCCCCGCCGACGATCACGGGGACGTCGAGTTCGTAGATGAACTGCTTGAGGTTCAGCGGCTCGTGGTCCTTGGAGACGTGCTCAGCCGAGACAGTGGTCCCGCGGATGACGAAGATGTCGACGCCGGCGGCCACCACGGTCTTGTAGTGTTCCTGCGTGCGCTGCGGGGTCAGGGATCCGGCCACCGTGACGCCGGCGGCGCGGATCTCGGCAAGGCGGGAGGTGATCAGCTCAGGCTGGATCGGCGCCTGGTAGAGCTCCTGCATGCGCCGGGTGACGGCCGGGCTGTTGGTCTCGTCGGCCAGGCCCGCGATTTCGTCCAGTACGGACTGCGGGTCCTCGTACCGGGTCCACAGGCCTTCGAGGTCGAGCACACCGAGTCCGCCGAGGCGGCCCAGGGCGATGACGGTCTCCGGCGACATGGCCGAATCCATCGGCGCCGCGATGACCGGCATGTCGAACTTGTAGGCATCGATCTGCCAGGAGACGGAGACGTCCTTGGGGTCACGGGTACGCCGGTTGGGGACGATCGCAATGTCATCCAGGGAGTAGGCACGACGCCCACGCTTGCCTCGGCCAATCTCAATCTCGTAAGTCACTGCTCTAGGTTATCCCAGCGGACGCGGGGCGCCGCTTCGGCGTACTGTGGCGTCATGCTTTGGCGTAACGGACAGCGTTGGATATTCGACGGACACATTGCCGGGCTCGGCACGGGCTCGGGCCTGCGCGCGGTAGTGGGCCTGTGGACACAGTCCCCGTTCGGGTCCTTCACTGACGCGATGGTCCAGCTGCCCTCCGGCCACCGGATCCTGCTGGCACCGAGCGTCGAGGCCGCCGACTTCATCGGCGCGGTCTATAACTTCGACGAGACCTGCATCGTGCCCCTGGCATCAGAGCATGAGGCGGGGCAGCTCGCGGTCGACGCCGGGCCGCTGCGGATCCGCGCCCGGCTCGGGTCCCGCACCCGGCTGGGCGCCCTGGCGCGGCTGGTTCCCGGGGCTCTGGCGGTGCATCCGAACTGGCTGCGTGCGGTCAGTCCCGTTGCCGGCAGGATCCTCCCCGGCGTGCGCACTGCGGGCACGGCCAAGGGCGGCCGGCGGGAATGCTACGGGGTCACGGATCTGCACCGCATCGACTCCGCGGCCGTCAGCTGGGACGGCGCCGACGCCGGCCCGCTCGCCGCCGTCCGCCCCGCCGTCGGCTTCGGCTTCAGCAGCGTCCCGCCCGAGCCCAGCCTGGCCCGGGTGCGGACGACCATCGAGGGCGCTCCGCTTACTCGCCGCTGACGTTCTCGGTGTCCGGCACGGTGAGCTGGGACTCGAACATCCTGAAGTACCGGCCGCGGCGCGCCACAAGTTCCCTGTGGGTGCCTTGTTCCACGATGCGGCCGTCCTCGAGCATGTAGACCATATCGGCCTTCTCGATCGTGGCCAGGCGGTGGCTGATCGCGATGATGGTGCTGCTGCGGTCAGCGAAGAGCCGCGTGAAGATCCGGTGTTCCGCCAGCGCGTCGATGGCCGACGTCGGCTCGTCCATCACCATGAACGATGCGCCGCGGTAGAAGTTCCGGGCCATCGCCAGCCGCTGCCACTGCCCGCCGGAAAGGCCGGAGCCCTTCCGCCCGCGCGGGTCCTCCATCCAGTTGCTGACGTGGTTGTCCAGGCCATTGGGCAGTTTGTTGATGAATTCGAGGGCCTCGGCATCCGCGGCGGAGCGCCGGACCCGTCCGTCGTCGCGGGGCGAATCGACGTCGCCGAAGAAGATGTTTTCCGCCGCGGTGGCGAATTCATACTTCAGGAACTCCTGGCTGAGCACCGCCAGGTGCCGGTGCCAGGAGGTGACGTCGACGGCGGCGAGGTCCACGCCGTCGAGCATCACCTGCCCGGAGTCGGGACGGTACAGCCCGGCCAGGATCCGGATCAGGGTGGACTTGCCGGCGCCGTTCTCCCCCACGATCGCAATGTGCTGGCCCTGCCTGATGGTCATCGAAATGCCGCGGATCACCTCCAGTTCGCTGCCGGTGTAGGTGAAGCGGATGTCCCGCAGTTCGACCGTCTTCGGCGCCTGCAACAGCGGCGGGGCCTGGCCGGACGGCACGGGCAGGGCCATGAAGAGCTCGTAGTCCGTGAGGTTTGCCAGGTCCTCGTCGATCGAGCTCAGTGAGGAGACGAGGCTGTTGGCGGTCGAGAGGGCGCGGCTGACAATCTGCTGGACATAAAGGAACTGCCCCACCGGCTGGGCCCGGGCGATGATCTGGCCCACCACCCAGATCAGCGAGACTACTTCGGCGCCGTACTGCAGGGCATCGGCCGCGAGCTGTTTGGGGATGTAGCGCTTCTGGAAGTCCAGCCGGCGCTTTTCATCGGCGTCCCGCAGCCGGGAGCGCAGGCCCATGAGGTAGCCGACAATCCCGTAAAGCCGCATCTCGGCGATGTGCTGCGGACGCAGGAGGTTGGTTTCGATCATCCGGCGCTGCCGGCGCGAATCGACCTGGGTGTTCCAGTGCGCGATCTGTTCGCGGGAGAGCTTGAACTGCAGGTAGACGCTGGGGACGATCGCAACCAGGACGATCACGGCGATCCACCAGCTGACCAGCAGCAGCGCGCCGATCGCCAGCAGCACGGACACGAGCTGGGTGAAAATGGCGGCGATCCGGTCCAGGACGCGGGCGTAGGAGTCGGAGAAACGCTTCGCCCGGTCGTACAGGTCCACAGTCTCTTTGTCGTCGTAGCGCCAGAAGTCCAGGGTCAGGAAGCGCTCGTACATCAGGTCACCGACGATCGCGCCGACCCGGAAACTCATGAGCTGCTGGATGTAGCGGTCCACGCTGCTGAACGATCCCCAGAAGAGCCCGAGTGCCGCGGTAATGATGACGTACACGACGGCCTGCGCGCCGGCGTCGGCGTCGCCCGCGTAGGCGGCGGCCAGCGCCGTGGTGGTCAGGGCGGCGAAGTACGTCGTGACCAGCGGCAGCAGGGCCGAGATCAGCGAGCCCAGGACCTTCATGACGACGGCGGCGGGCGAGGCCCGGAAGCTCACCCGCAGCACCTGTGCCACGGCGCGGGCGTAGGGCTTGAGCGCGAGCTTGCGTTTGGGCGCGCGTGCCGGCAGGAGTTCGGACATGCCTCCAGCCTAGTTCCGGGACCCGGAACCGGGGCGTGAGCGGCACTGCCGCTGGGAATCGGGGCGCCCTTAAGCCGGGTGAGCCCGCCGAAACTGTGGTTTCGGCGGGCTCACCCGGTTCGGGCGGGTCTTAGCGCGACCCGTAGTTCGGGGCTTCGACCGTCATCTGGATGTCGTGCGGGTGCGACTCCTTGAGCCCGGCCGGTGTGATGCGGACGAACTTGCCGCGCGCCTTCAGCTCCGCCACGGTCGGGGCGCCGGTGTAGAACATGGTCTGGCGGAGCCCGCCGACCAGCTGGTACGCCACCGACGACAGCGGACCGCGGTACGCGACCCGGCCCTCGATGCCTTCCGGGATGAGCTTGTCATCGCCGGAGACGTCGGCCTGGAAGTAGCGGTCCTTGGAGTAGGAGGTGTTCTTGCCGCGGGTCTGCATGGCGCCGAGGGAGCCCATGCCGCGGTAGCTCTTGAACTGCTTGCCGTTGACGAAAATCAGGTCGCCCGGGGATTCGTCGCAACCGGCCAGGAGGGAGCCGAGCATCACGGTGTCGGCGCCGGCGACGAGCGCCTTGCCGATGTCACCGGAGTACTGCAGGCCGCCGTCGGCGATCAGCGGCACGCCGGCCGGGATGGCGGCCTTCGCCGACTCGTAAATGGCGGTGATCTGCGGGACGCCGACGCCGGCCACCACACGGGTGGTGCAGATGGACCCGGGACCGACGCCGACCTTGATGCCGTCGGCACCGGCGTCGATCAGGGCCTGGGCGCCTTCGCGGGTGGCAGCCTGGCCGCCGATGATGTCCACGTGGGCGGCAACGGGATCGGACTTGAGCCGGCGGATCATTTCCAGCACACCCTGGGAGTGGCCGTTCGCGGTGTCCACGAAGAGGGCATCCACACCGGCGTCGATCAGCGCCATGGCGCGTTCCCAGCCGTCGCCGAAGAAGCCGATCGCCGCACCGACACGCAGGCGGCCTTCGTCGTCCTTGGTGGCGAGCGGGTACTGCTCGGCCTTGGTGAAGTCCTTCGTGGTGATCAGGCCCTTGAGCCGGCCCTGCTCGTCAACGAGCGGGAGCTTCTCGATCTTGTTCGTGGCCAGCTTGTGCGAGGCTTCCTCGCGGCTGATGCCGACGTGTCCGGTCACGAGCGGCATCTTGGTCATGACATCGCTGACCAGCCGCAGCGGGAAGTCGGATTCGGGCACGAAGCGGGTGTCGCGGTTGGTGACGATGCCCAGCAGCCTGTTGCCCTCGTCCACGACCGGCAGGCCGGAGACGCGGTAGCGTGCGCAGATTTCGTCCAGCTCGGCCAGCGTGGCCTCGGGGCCGATGGTCAGGGGGTTGGTGATCATGCCGGATTCGCTGCGCTTAACCCGGTCCACCTGGTCGGCCTGGTCGGCGATGGAAAGGTTGCGGTGCACGACGCCGAGACCGCCCTGGCGGGCCATGGCGATGGCCATCCGGGACTCCGTGACGGTGTCCATCGCGGCGGAGAGCAGCGGGGTCTGGACCGTGATGCGCTTGGAGATCCGGGACGACGTGTCCGCTTCCGAGGGGATCACGTCGGTGTGGCCGGGCAGGAGCAGGACGTCGTCGTACGTCAGGCCGATGAAGCCGAAGGGATCGTGTTCGGGCTGGGTCATGAGTGCGCCTCTTACCTTGGGTTACGGGGTCACGGGTAGGGGTTGCAACAGATGACCAGCCCGTCATTACGGGTCTGGCCTGTGCAGAAGGTCATGCAGAAGGTTCGTGCAGATGATTCGTGCAGAAGTCCTCAATAAATAGTAGAACCTTGGCGGCGATAGCCATATTCCGGGCGGTAACGTCCGGTTTTCAATGTGAGCCGCCCCATGCCCGGAGGGCTCCCCCGCCGGCCGGTCCTACTTCCGGCCGGTGGGCGAGCAGCCTACTTCCAGCCGGTGGGCGCCGGCCTACTTCCAGCCGGTCGCGGCGAGCAGCCGCCGTTCGAACATGGGGATCATGGTCTGGACGTACGTCTTTGTCAGGTGGTTGTCGTCCTTGTAGACATACACGTTGCCGACCACCGCGGGGCATGTTCCGTTGGCGCAGATGAAATCGCTCATGTCCATGAGGTGCAGCCTGGGCACCTGGCCGCGGTATGCGTCCAGCGGCGAGGACCCTGCGAGAGATTCCTGCTCCGGCACGTTGCACTCCGAGGCGTCCGGGCCGTTCTTCTGGACGCACTCGGGCATATTGATGGTGAAGCGGGGGTTGTCGCGGATGCCCACCACGTCCATGCCGGCGCCGGTGAAGGGCTTGATGCCCGCCAGGTACTCAGGCACTTCGGTCTCGAACGGCGCTTCCTTGTGGGTCAGGGACGCAACCGTGAAAACGGCGTCGGGGCGGTGGTCCAGGACGTACTGCGCGCTGGCCCGGTTGAAGGCGTTGCAGTCCGCGTCCCGCTCCGGGGACTCCCCGCCGAAGCGGCAGTTGCCCTTCAGGAGCGTGACAACTTCCCAGCCGTGGCTTTTCGCGATGGGGCCCAGCGCCGCCATGTACTGCTGGGCATGGGAGTCACCGAGCACCACGATCCGTTTGGTGACTTTGTCCGGCTTGTTGTTCTGCAGGCAGCCCTGCAGCAGGGGGTCGGCCGGGACGTTGGCGTCCGTGCACAGCCCGTCGATGTCAGCCCACTCGTTCTTCATCGCCGCCGGCGCGGGGATGATCTTGGCTTCCGGCGTGGGCTTGCCGGCGTTTTCCGGCGCCAGGGCGGCCGCGCCCGGGGTCAGTTCCTTGGGCTGGGACGCCGCTTCGGCTTCGTCGGCCAGGAGCTGGCTCTGCCACACGGCGACGGGTCCCGCCAGCAGGGCACCACAGGCGGCAATCACGACGGCGGTCCGCCAGGCGCGGCGCTTGGGCCAGTGCCATTCGCGCAGGGGCTTCTCGACGAAACGGGTGGTGAGCACGGCCAGGACGAGGGACGCGGCAACGATGCACAGCCCCTGGAACAGGTTGGGTGCAGTGATGCCCGCCCCGGCGAGGGCCAGGACCAGCAGCGGCCAGTGCCAGAGGTAGAGCGCATAGGAGTTATCCCCCAGCGCCACCAGGGGTTTCCAGGAAAGGAAGCGGTCAACCCCGAAGCGGCTGCCGCTTTGACCGGCGGTGATGATCGCGGCGGCGGCCAGCGTGGGCCACAGCGCGATGAACCCGGGGAACGAACGGTCCACGGTCAGCAGGAGCCCGCAGGAGAGCATGGCCACGAGGCCGGCCCAGCCGAGCACGACGCGCAGGACCCTGCCCGGCTTCAGGTACGGCAGGGCGAGGGCCAGGAGCGAGCCGAGCGCGAACTCCCAGAGCCGGGCGCCGGTATCGAAGTAGGCGTGGGCCTGGTTCGTTGCGGTCTGCTGGATCGAGTAGGCCAGGGACACGGCGAAGATGGCGCCGAAGGCCGCGGCCAGCAGGGAGCGGTAACGCAGCAGGAGGTGGCCCTGGCCGGTCCGGCGGCGGAGCAGGCGGGAAAGAAGTGCGGTGCCGGCAAAGACGAGCGGCCAGAGCACGAACACCTGGCCCTGGATCGAGAGGGACCAGAAGTGCTGGAGCGGGCTCGCCCCCGAATGGTCTTGGGCGTAGTAGTCCACGGCGCTGTCGGCCAGGAGCCAGTTCTGCCGGTACAGCAGGGACGCCCAGGCCTGTTCAAGGACGTCGGGCCAGCGGCTTTGCGGCAGGATGGCCCAGGTGCCGGCGAGGACGCCGAGGACCACCACGACGACGGCGGGCAGCAGGCGCTTGAGCAGATGCAGCCAGTGGCTGAGCAGCCGCAGCGGCGCGCCGCTCTCGACTTTCCGCGTGAAGCTGAGTGTCATCAGGAAGGCTGAAATGAGGAGGAAGATGTCCACGCCGCCGGAGACCCGGCCCAGCCACACGTGGTACGTGACCACCATGAGGACCGCGAGGGCGCGAAGGCCCTGGACTTCGGGGCGGTAGCTTGTTTTTCGGGTCGCCGGAGAACCTGCATCCGCCCGCGGCGGGGTGACGGTGGTTCGCTCGTTCGACACAAAGATCCCTTCCGGCCGTTTCCAAAACATCAATGTTACCGAAACGTAACTTTCTTTGCCAATCACACGGGCCCGGCGGCGTCCTTCACGCGCCTGGCCGGCGGCGCACCCGGGGGCCGTCCGGCGCCTCGGCCGCGGGGCGGAAGCTAGGCTGGTAGGAGTCTGAGGAGGCCGCCACGTGATCGTGCAGGTGCGCATTTGTGTTCCGGGTGAATTGTCCGGAGTTGTTCTCGAAAGTTGTACAAACCACGTCGGCGTCTCGGAAGTGGCGCTCGCGAAGGCCTCTTCCGTCACGCCGCCCGGGGACGTTATCGAGGTTCTGCTGGCCCGGGAATCCGTGGAGGGGCTCGTGGAGAAGCTGCACGCCCTCGATGTCCAGCAGCGGGGATCGATTACGGTCATCGCACCGGACCTTGTGCTCTCGGACCGCGCCGACAAGGCGGAGGCGGAGGCTCCAGGTGAGGGTGCGGACGCCGTGATCTGGGACGAGGTATCGCGGCAGACCGGCGAGGATTCGCGCCTCACGTGGAGCTTCCTGGCGTTCCTGGTCCTGGCGACCCAGCTGGCGGCCATCGGCATCGTGACGGACTCCACCATTGCGATCGTCGGCGCCATGGCCGTGGGCCCGGAGTTCGGCCCGCTGGCTGCCCTGGCCGTGGCCCTGGTCCGGCGCCAGCGGCGGCTCGGACGTGACGCGGCGCTGGCCCTCGGCGTCGGTTTTCCCGTCGCGATGCTGGCCGCCGCGCTGACAGCGTGGCTCTCCGTGCCACTCGGGCTGTTCCCCGCGGACGCGCTGGACCACGGTTCGGCAGTCGAATTCATCTACCACCCCGGCCCCTATTCCCTGATCGTCGCCGTCCTCGCCGGAACAGCCGGGATGCTGTCGGTCATCAGCCGGCGCTCGGCGGCGCTGATCGGGGTGTTCATCTCCGTCACGACGGTGCCGGCAGCCGGTTTCGTGGCCGTGGCACTGGTCCTGGGCGAGTACCAGAAGGCAGCCGGCTCCGCCCTGCAGCTGTTCCTGAACCTAGTCGGAATCGTGGTGGCCGCCGTCGGGGTCCTGCTGTTCTACCGGCTGGTGACCAGGCGACTGGCACCGGACACCGCCCGCCAGCTGCGGCGCAGGGCGGACCGCTCCCAGCCCTGACCCGCGGGCGCCCCAGGTGCCCGCCACGGCCCGCAGTCCCGGGACCGTCGTCGTGCGCGGCCGGGGACCGTGGGGCTTAGGGGCCCCAGCCGGTCGCGGCGAGGAGCCTCTCGCTGAACATGGGGGCCATGCTGGCCGCATAGCTCCGGCTGAGGTGGTTGTTGTCCAGGTAGACGTAGGTGTTGCCAACCGCACCCGGGCATTCCGTGCCGTTGCAGATCAGGTCAGTCATGTCCATGAACGAGACGCCAGGCAGCTTGCCATCCAGCGCGGCCAAGGGGTTCGTTGCCGCAAGGAGGCCCTGCTCGCGCGGCCTGCAGTCCGGAGCGTCGGCACCCTTGGTCGCTACGCACTCTGCCATGTTGAAGGTAAAGCGCGGATTGTCCCGGAGGGCCACGACCTTGATGCCCTCGTCCGTCCAAGCCTTCGCGGTGGCTTCGAAGCCCGGGATCACGCTCTCCTGTGGCGACGACGGCGCTGCCTCAGTGCCCACGATGATAATGGCGTCCGGCGGGTTGTTCTTCACTTCCGATGCGACGGCCGCATTGAAATTGTCGCAATCCGCCGAGACGTGCTGCGGCGCTATGTTGGGTTTGCAGGCACCCTTGAGCATGGCGTAGAGCCGCCAGCCCTTCTCATCGCTGAGGGGACCAATCGAGCCCAGCCATTGCTGTGCGTGGGAATCCCCGATCACGAGGACCTTTTTCGCTCCTGCGTCGGATTGATTGTTCTGGAAACAGTCCTTCTGCAGGACCGGGTCCTGCGGCTGCAGGTCACCGGAGCACGGATTCGGGAGGCTGGCCCAGTCCTGCGGCAGCGTCTGCGGGGTGGGGAGCAGGACGGCGTTGGCGTCGGCCTGGTCCACAAAGCCCGGCGTCAGCGCCAAGGCGCCCGGGTTGTTCTTCGGGGCTTGGGCGAGGACTGCTTCGCTTTCGAGGTGCTGCTGGATCTGAATCCCGGCCAGCGGCACGGCGGCGGTGACCACGGCCACGGCGATGGCAACGAGGGCGCGGCGCCGCCGCACCTCCGGCCACTGCCACTCACGCCAGGGCTTCTCAATGAAGCGGGTGGTGAGGTAGGCGAGCACCAGCGAAACAGTGACGATGACGGCGCCCGTGATCAGACCCGCTTTTTCCCTGTGCATCACGGCAAGGGAGATGACCAGAACCGGCCAGTGCCACAGGTACAGGGCATACGAAATGTCGCCCAGCCGGACCAAAGGCTTCGAACTCAGGATCCGGTCGACGCCCAGCTTGCTGCCCGACTGCCCGGCCGCAATGACACAGGCGGCCGCCAGGGTGGGCCAGAGCGCCACGAACCCGGGGAAGGAGGCCTGGACGTTGAGCAGGAGGCCGCAACTGAGCATGGCCGCAATGCCCAGCCAGCCAAGCCCGATCCGCCAGCCCCGCGGAAGCCGCAGGGCAGGAAGGGCCAAAGCCACGAGCGTGCCCAGGGCAAACTCCCACAGCCGGGCCCAGGTGTCGAAGTACGCCTCCGTTTGGCTCGCCTGGGTGAAGACGATCGAGTAGAGCAGCGAAACAACGAAAATCACGGCGAAGATGTAGCACAGCAGCACGCGATAGCGGAGCCTGAAGCGCCTGGCGACGACCGCTGCCCCCACAAAAATGAGCGGCCACAGGATAAAGACCTGGCCCTGGATCGAAAGGGACCAGAAATGCTGGAAGGGGCTGGCCTGGCTGTGGTCCGCGGCGTAGTAGTTCGTCGCCTGGGTCTGCAGGAGCCAGTTCTCGGCATAGCCCAGGGAGGCCCAGCCCTGGTTGATGATTTCCATCCACCGGGTCCGGGGCAGGAAGAGGACAGTTGCGGCAAGGATGGCCACCAGGGCGGTGACTGCGGCCGGGACGAGGCGCCGGAAAAGGTGCAGCCAGTGTTTGATGAGGGCCATGGACCGGCCCTGCTCGTAGCGGCCCACGAACTGCAGCGTCATGAGGAAGGCCGAGATCAGCAGGAAGACGTCCACGCCGCCGGAAACCCGGCCCAGCCAGATGTGATAGCTCATGACCATCAGCACAGCGAGGGACCGGAGTCCCTGGATTTCGGGCCTGAAGGTGGATTTTCGGCCGGACTTGGCTGCGGGATCGTGCCCCGCCGCGGCAGTGTGCCGGGCAGGCCGGGCAGGCCGGGCAGGCCGGGGCAAGGTTCCTTGCTGTGTCATAGAACTACCCCTCAACCAGATAACCAAAGCCTCCATGTTACCAAAACGTAATTTTGATGGCCAATCGTCACGGCGGCCACTGCTCCCCATTGAGGCATGCCAACGTGGGAGTTTCCAGTGAACCCGGGACGCTGGAGCGGCGCCTGATGGGTTAACTCTGCCAGAATCACGGCAATTTGCGGCCACGAACACGGCAGAACTGCAGCAGTGACTCGACAGAAAAAGGGACGGCCCGGCAGATGCCGGACCGTCCCCCTGCGGGCAGGGCCTAGTGCTTGTGCCCTGCGTGCTCGTCTTCGTCAGCCGGCTTCTCCACCACGAGGGTTTCCGTGGTGAGGACCAGCGCCGCGATGGAGGCCGCGTTGCGCAGAGCCGCACGCGTCACCTTCACGGGGTCGATTACGCCGGCGGCGATCAGGTCTTCGTATTCGCCGGACTTGGCGTTGAAGCCCTGGTTCACGGCGGATTCGGCGACCTTGGCAACGACGACATAGCCATCGAAGCCGGCGTTCTGGGCGATCCAGCGCAGCGGCTGGGTCAGGGCGCGGCGGACAATGCCGACGGCGGCAGCCGCGTCACCTTCGAGGGCCTGGACGGCAGCGTCCTCGTCGAGCGCCTTCAGCGCGTGGATGAGGGCGGAGCCACCGCCGGCCACGATGCCCTCTTCAAGGGCAGCGCGGGTGGAGGACACAGCGTCCTCGATGCGGTGCTTCTTTTCCTTCAGCTCAACCTCGGTGGCAGCGCCGACCTTGATCACGCCGATGCCACCGGCCAGCTTGGCCAGGCGTTCCTGCAGCTTTTCCTTGTCCCAGTCCGAATCGGTGCGGGTCAGCTCGGCGCGCAGCTGGGCAACACGGGCGGCGACGTCCTCGGCCGAACCGGCGCCGTCGACGATCGTGGTGTTGTCCTTGGTGACGGTGATGCGGCGTGCGGTGCCGAGCACCTCAAGGCCAACGGTGTCCAGGCTCAGGCCCAGCTCCGCGGAGACAACCTGCGCACCGGTGAGGGTCGCGATGTCCTGCAGCATGGCCTTGCGGCGGTCACCGAAGCCCGGCGCCTTGACGGCGACGACGTTCAGGGTGCCGCGGATACGGTTGACGATCAGCGTGGACAGGGCCTCGCCCTCGACGTCTTCGGCGATGATGAAGAGCGGCTTGGAGCTCTGCAGAGCCTTTTCCAGCAGCGGCAGGAAATCCTGCACCGAGGAGATCTTGCCCTGGTTGATCAGGATCAGGGCGTCCTCGAGGACGGCCTCCTGGCGCTCCGCGTCGGTGACGAAGTACGGGGACAGGTAGCCCTTGTCGAACTGCATGCCCTCGGTAAGGACCAACTCGGTCTGCGTGGTGGAGGACTCCTCGATGGTGATCACACCATCCTTGCCGACCTTGCCGAACGCCTCGGCCAGGAGCTCGCCGACCTCGTCGCTCTGGGCGGAGATTGCGGCCACGTTGGCGACCTGCGTGCCTTCAACCGGGCGTGCGTTCTCCAGCAGGCGGGCGGCAACGGCCTCGACCGAAACCTCGATGCCGCGCTTGATTTCGCCCGGTGCGGCGCCTGCCGCTACGTTGCGCAGGCCTTCCTTGACCAGGGCCTGGGCCAGGACGGTGGCGGTGGTGGTGCCGTCGCCGGCAACATCGTTGGTCTTGGTGGCGACCTCCTTGGCAAGCTGAGCGCCAAGGTTCTCGTAGGGGTCGTCCAGCTCGACTTCACGAGCGATGGTCACACCATCGTTGGTGATCGTGGGGGCGCCCCACTTCTTGTCCAGTACGACGTTGCGGCCGCGCGGGCCCAGCGTGACCTTGACGGTGTTGGCGAGCTTATCGATGCCGGCTTCAAGCGACCGGCGTGCAGCGTCGTTAAACGCAAGCTGCTTTGCCATGGTTTTGTCCTTTCAAGACAGAACCCCGCGCAACTGATCCGTTCATGACGAAGGATCTGCTGCGCGGGGGTCCAAGAGAGTTACTTTACGACGATCGCCAGAACGTCGCGGGCGGAGAGCACGAGGTACTCGGTGCCGCCGGTCTTAACTTCAGTTCCGCCGTACTTGGAGTAGATGACAACGTCGCCAACGGCCACGTCAACGGGAACGCGGTTGCCATTGTCATCGAAGCGGCCGGGGCCTACTGCAACAACTTCGCCTTCCTGCGGCTTCTCCTGCGCGGAGTCCGGGATAACCAGGCCGGAAGCCGTGGTCTGCTCGGCTTCGAGCGGGCGGACAACAATACGATCCTCAAGAGGCTTAATAGAGACCGACACTCGGACCTCTCCTTTTCGTCAGCAAATTTGTGGACTATGAAGCGGTGATGCCAAGGCGCACAGACCGTCGTCGCGGTGCCGGCAGCGTGCCTGGCGGAACGCGCTTCATGTGTTAGCACCCTCCTAGGGAGAGTGCTAATGACGACTCTATGTAAATGGTTAGCACTCGGTCAAGGCGAGTGCCAGAAATTCGTTTCGGGTGAACATTTCCCCGGGGAAGACATGCCCATTTTTCGCCGCGGCCAGGGGACACTTGGGCATCATGCTCACTGCCCGCGCTGAGAGATGGACATGCCCAACGCGTGTGGGCCGCCCGGGAGGACATGTCCATTCGTGACGCAGGAGGCTGGGCATGTCCGGTGGCCCGTGGCCGTTGGCACTGCGTGGCGGTGCGGGCGCCAGCCCATTTGCGGGCCTACCAGCGGCGCTTACTGGCGCTCCTACTCTCTGGCTACTGGCCTGCGAGGTCGTCGAAGTCCACGTCCTCGCCGTCGTCTTCGTCCGTGTTCTGGCCTTCGTCATTCCGGTGCCGGAACATCAGCACGGCGCCGGCGGCGGCCAGCAGAATGCCGGCGATGAGGAAGATGATGCCGCCGAGCCGGGCCGCGGTGTAGGTCTCGCGAATGGCCCGGGCCTCGTCTGTGGCGTCCTGGACGTTCTTGCCGCCGACGGAATATACGGTGGCGTTGAAGGAGTCGAGGAAGAAGATGATCACCAAAAGTGCGATGGCCACGACGGCGATGACCGCGCCGGCGATCAGCGCCGGTTTTGCGTAGCGGGCCAGCCCCTGCGGGTGCCTGCGCCCCTGCCTGGCCTCGTCGTCGCCGACCGTGTCCTGCCCGGCCGTGTCCGCTGAGATGCTGTCGCCTGTGCCGCTGTCTTCCATGCCATCAAGCCTAGCCCCCGCCGTCCGGTCACAGCGCGCCCGCGGACCTCAACTACGCTGGATGCCATGACTGACGCACCGCAGGAACATATTGCCCCGATCCTCACCCCCGAGGGCTGGGAGCTGCTGGCGTCGTTGGGCCCTTACCGCGAGGAGGAGGCCTTCCGCCTCACAGCGTCGCTGCGCAAGGCCGGCCACTCCCCCGAACTGGTCTCGGCCGTGCTCACCCAGTCCCGGCTGCGGACCAAGGCCGAGGCCAAATTCGGCGAATTCGCCCGGCAGATGATTTTCACCAAGGCCGGCCTGGAACAGGCCACCCGGCTCACGGTGGCGGCACGGCACGCGCAGCGGTTCGCGGAGGCCGGGATCGGCCACGTCGCGGATCTTGGCTGCGGGCTCGGGGCGGACTCCATGGCCCTGGCATCCCTGGACCTGGTGGTCACCGCCGTGGAAATGGACGAGGCCACGGCCGCCTGCGCCACGATGAACCTGATCCCCTTCCGCAATGCCACAGTGGTCCATTCCGACGCCACGTCGGTATCGCTCGAGGGGATCGACGGCGTCTGGCTCGACCCGGCCCGGCGCACGACGTCCACCTCGGGAACCAAACGGATCTGGGATCCGGAGGATTTCTCCCCGCCGCTGTCCTTCGTGGAGTCACTCGCCGGCTCCGGCCGCGCCGTCGGCGTGAAGATGGGACCGGGCATGCCGCACGATTCCGTGCCGGCCGGATGCGAGGCACAGTGGGTCTCCGTAGGCGGGGACGTGACCGAGGTGGCCCTGTGGTTCAACGCGGTGCGGCGTCCCGGGGTGCGGCGCGCCGCCCTCGTACTCGGACCCCTTGGTTCAGCTGAGCTCACCAGCGGCGAGGACTTCGGTGCCGGTCCGGTGGCGCCCGTTGGCCCCGTGGAGGGGTACCTGTACGAGCCAGACGGCGCCGTGATCCGCGCCGGCCTGGTGGCCGACGTCGCCCTCCAGCTGGGCGGGCACCTGGTGGACGAGCACATCGCCTACATCTGCGCCCCGGAACTGCATGACACCCCGTTCGCCAAGGCGTACAGGGTCCTGGAGGTGATGCCGTTCAACGTCAAGGCACTCAAGGCCTGGGTCAAGGATCAAGGCATCGGGGTCCTGGACATCAAGAAGCGCGGCACGGCCGTCACGCCCGAAGAGCTGCGCAAGCAACTCCTGCCCGGCGGCAGCGCAAAGCACAAGGACAAAAAATCGGCCACCCTGGTCCTCACCAGGATCGGCGAGGACCGGGTGGCCATCTCGGTGGAGCCCGTCTAGCCCCGCCAGCGGCATCCCGCCGGCGCAGTGCCCCGCGGCGCAGTGCCCGGCGCCGGATCTCAGCGAGGCGGCCGGTCACTGGGCTGTCGCGCTACTGGGCCCGCGTGAACTCCTCGGCTGCCCGGATTTGTTCGTCGGTCGGCCGGACGCCGGTGTACAGCACGAACTGCTCGAGCGCCTGGATCGTGGCGACCTCGGCTCCGGTGATGACGGTCTTGCCGGCCGCGCGGCCGGCCTTGATCAGCGGTGTCTCCGCCGGGAGGGCGACGACGTCGAACACCACTTTGGCGGCGTCGATGGCCTCCTGCGGGAAGGGCAGCGCGGCGGCGTCCGGGCCGCCGGCCATCCCGATGGGGGAGACGTTGATGAGCATGTCGGCCGTGCCGGTACCGGATCCCGCAGAGTCCAGGTCCGCGCTCCAGGCGAAGCCGTACTGTTGGGCCAGGGCGCGGCCGGAGCCCTCGTTGCGGGCCACGACGGTCACGTCCTTGAACCCGGCATCCCGCAGCGCGGCCACGGTGGCCTTGGCCATGCCGCCGGAGCCCAGGACCAGCACCGAGTAGTCCGTGGGGACTGCATTGCTCTGCAGGAGCTGCTCGATTGCGGTGTAGTCGGTGTTGTACGCCGTGAGCCGGCCGCCGTCGTTGACGATGGTGTTGACCGAATCGATGGCCTTCGCCGACGGATCCATGACATCAACGAGGGCGATCACGTCCTCCTTGTAAGGCATGGACACCGCGCAGCCGCGGATGCCGAGGCCGCGCACCCCGGCGATCGCCTGGGCGAGGTCGGTGGGGGCAAAGGCCTTGTAGATCCAGTTCAGGCCCAGCTGTTCGTACAGGTGGTTGTGGAAGCGCGTCCCGTTGTTGCTGGGCCGGGCCGAGAGCGAGATACACAGGGTCATGTCTTTGTTCAGAATGGGCACAGCTCCATTAAACGCCAGGATGGCTCCGGCCACCCGCAGCTCCACGCGCAACCGCGCGCCGTCGCTGACCAGCGGCGTTGTGAATACACTCACGCACCAACGGCAACTTTGACACCGTCCCGGGGCCGCCCCTGCACTAGACTTGGACCACCCGTAGCCCTGCCGGCCGCCCGGCCGGCGCACTGGTGCGTGGGAAATTGCACGTGACACCGCCGGTGCCATGTCCAGAGGCATGTCCGCGGATGTTTGCCCGCGCATTTCCCCACCAGGACCACGGCCAGCGACAGCAAAACAGTGAAGGGACCACATGAAGATCGAGTTCGCTTCATCCAGGCAGTCGACTCTTGGCGTGGAATGGGAGCTGGCGCTCGTCGACGCCGAGACCGGCGAGCTGGCTTCCGTGGCGAACCAGGTGCTGCGCGGCGTCGCTGCCCGGCATCCCGAACTCAACGAGGACGACGAGCACCCGCACATCAAGCAGGAGCTCCTGCTGAACACCGTGGAGCTCGTCACCGGCATCTGCACCACTGTCGCGGAGGCCAAAGCTGACCTGAACAGCTCGCTCGCGGCTGTCCGGGACGTGACCGATCCGATGGGCGTGGAGATCTTCTGCGCCGGGAGCCACCCCTTCAGCCCGCCCCAGCTGCAGCCCGTCACGGACAAGGAACGCTACGCCAAGCTCATTGACCGGACCCAGTGGTGGGGCCGGCAGATGGTCATTTACGGCGTCCATGTGCACGTCGGACTGGACAGCCGGGACAAGGTCCTTCCAGTGCTGGACGGCCTGGTCAACTACTTCCCGCACTTCCAGGCGCTCTCCGCGTCCAGCCCGTTTTGGGGCGGCGAGGACACCGGATACGCCTCGCACCGGGCCCTCATGTTCCAGCAGCTGCCCACCGCCGGGCTGCCGTTCCAGTTCGCCAGCTGGGAGGACTACGAGTCCTACGTCCAGGACATGTTCACCACCGGTGTGATTGACACGCTCTCCGAGATCCGGTGGGACATCCGCCCCGTCCCGGCGCTTGGCACCATCGAGATGCGCATTTGCGACGGCCTGGCCACCCTCGAGGACGTCGGGGCGATCGCGGCGCTGACGCAGTGCCTTGTCGACGAATTTTCCACCACGCTGGAAAACGGCGGCACCATTCCCACGATGCCCCCGTGGCATGTGCAGGAAAACAAGTGGCGCGCGGCCCGGTATGGCCTGGACGCGATCATCATCCTCGACGCCGACGGCAACGAGCAGCTCGTAACAGAGCACCTGCGCGAGACGCTCAAGCGGCTTGAGCCGGTGGCGGCGAAGCTGGGCTGCAGCGCCGAACTGGCCGACGTCGAGAAGATCATCGAGCGCGGCGCCGGCTACCAGCGGCAGCGCCGGGTCGCAGCCGAGCACGGCGGGGACCTGCGCGCCGTCGTCCTGGACCTGGTCAAGCAGATGCGCCAGGGCCCGGACGCCTAGCTCCGGCGCCCAACAGCCGCCACGCAGGCGGCCGAAGCCCCCGGCTGTCCTGGCGTCAGGCGGACGCTGCCTCCGTCTGTCGAAGCCTCAGGCGGAGACCGTGGTGACCGGCATTGAGGAATCCGGCGCAAAGCCGATCCCGCTCGGTTCCACGCCGGCCATCACCAGTTGGGCCCCGAGCGCGGCCACCATGGCGCCGTTGTCCGTGCACAGCGGCAGCGGCGGCACCGTCAGCCGGATCCCGGCCGCACTGCAGCGCTGTTCGGTGAGCTGGCGCAGCCGCGAGTTGGCGGCGACCCCGCCACCCAGGAGGACCTCCGTGATGCCGTTCTCGCGGCAGGCGAGCACCGCCTTGGCGGTAATGACATCCACCACGGCTTCCTGGAAGGCCGCGGCGATGTCCGCCACGGGCACCTCCTCGCCGCGGGCCTCGAACTGCTCCACGCAGCGGGCGACGGCGGTCTTGAGCCCGCTGAAGGACCAGTCGTAGCGGTGCGGCCCGGGTTCCTCGGCGGTCCCCATGTACTTGGGCTGGGTGAGCCCGCGCGGGAAACGGATGGCTTTGGCGTTGCCCGTGCGCGCGAGCTTGTCGATGGCCGGACCGCCCGGGTAGCCCAGGCCCAGGAGCCGCGCCACCTTGTCATACGCTTCGCCGGCGGCGTCATCGATCGTGGAGCCCAGCAGCTCGACGTCGTCGGTGATGCTCCGGATCCGCAGGATCTCGGTGTGACCGCCGGAGACCAGGAGCGCGCCCATGTTCTCCGGCAGGGCGTGCGGCGTTGTTTGCGGCGACGGCGCGCCGGCGCCCTGCTGCAGGAGCCCGACGCCGACGTGCGCCACCAGGTGGTTGATGGCGTAGAGCGGTTTGCCGGTGGCGACGGCGAGCGCCTTGGCCGCGCACACCCCCACCATGAGGGCACCTGCCAGGCCTGGTCCGGAGGTGACGGCGATCGCGTCGATGTCCGCGAGCGTCACTCCCGCCTCCGCGAGGGCCTCCTCGAGGGTGGGGACGAACGCGTCGAGGTGGGCGCGGGAGGCGATCTCGGGAATCACGCCGCCGAAGCGGACGTGTTCGTCCATGGAGGACGAGACGGTGTTCGTCAGCAGGGTGGTCCCCCGGACGATGCCGACGCCGGTCTCGTCGCAGGAGGATTCGATGCCGAGCACGAGCGGCTGGGTGCGGTTCATGGTCGGCCTGCTTCCGTTGGCTGGGGGCTGAGCGGTTCGCGGGGCAGCTGGAGCCGCATGATCAGGGCGTCAACGCCGTCGCGGTAGTAGCGGGGCCGGACGTGGATCTGTTCGAAGCCGAAGCGCAGGTAGAGCTGCTGGGCCCGGGGATTGTCCGCCCTGACCTCGAGCAGCACATCCTGGGCGTGCCGGCGCCGGCTTTCCGCGATCAGCTCAGTGAGCAGGGCAGAGCCGATGCCCTTGCCTTCCTGCTCGGGCACCACGGCGATGGTCTGGACGTCCGAGATCGGTTCGATGCACATGAGCCCGGCATAGCCCACGATCCCGCCGTGGACCTCCGCCACCAGGTAGCGCCGGGTATCCACCTGCGCAAGCTCGTCGTGGAACATCTGCAGCGGCCAGGCATCCACGGGAAAGAGCCGGAGTTCCAGGGCGTGGATGGCGGGGATGTCCGCGGCGTCCATGTCCCGCAGGGTGACCCCGCCGGGCAGCCGGACGGCCCGCTCCGCGCTCACAGGGCACGCTTCCGGGGTCCGGGC
This sequence comes from Arthrobacter sp. 49Tsu3.1M3, assembly GCF_900168135.1. Taxonomy (NCBI): domain Bacteria; kingdom Bacillati; phylum Actinomycetota; class Actinomycetes; order Micrococcales; family Micrococcaceae; genus Arthrobacter; species Arthrobacter sp. 49Tsu3.1M3. The sequence continues at coordinate 282,317 of NZ_FUZD01000002.1, read as the reverse complement.
ACCTGGGCGTCGGATTCGCGCAGGTACAGGGGGGTGGAGTCCAGGAGCTCTTCTCCCGCGGAGAGCCGGGCGAGTGCGAACTGGCCGAGCGAGAGGGCCTCCGGCTGGCGGCTGCTGAATTCCGCGACCGCCTTGACGGCGTCGGAGTAGATTCCTGCCCCGGCACCGTACACGGGAAGATCCGGCAGGTCCGCGGCGAATCCCACGTGCGGGCCGTCCTCCAGATGCGGCAGCTGGGCATCGGAGAGGGTGTACCGGGCCCAGTACACTTCCTTGCGGCGCGCATCCGTGGCGACAATGAACTCCGCGGCCGAATCGGTGGATTCGGCTACTTCCAGGGCGATCGCGTCCAGGCTCATGACGCCGTACAGCGACTTGCCCCAGACAAAGGCGAGGGTGCGGGCCGTGACGATCCCGGAGCGCAGTCCCGTGAACGGGCCGGGGCCGACGCCGGTGACGATAGCGTCGACGTCGTGCCCGCTGACGCCGGCCTCAGCCAGGAGCCCGTCGATCCCCGGGGCCAGGACCTCCGCGTGGGTGCGCGTGTCCTCGGTGGCGAAGCTGGCGAGCACGGATTCCGGCGCATCATCCGAGACCAGGGCGGCGCTGGCGACAGCTGAGGTGTCGATGGCGAGGATCAGCATCAGGGATTCCGTTCCGGGGTCTGGGGCGTGGTGCCGGGCCGGGGCCCGGCGCCGGGCGTGGTCTCGGGCAGGGGCTCGAAACGGGGCAGGGGCTCGACGACGTGCCCGGGCCCGGCGCCGGGCAGCGCCGGCGCTTCGGCCCAGCGCGGGCCGAAGCCGCGGATCACGACGGTCCGCGGCTCGTCGTCGTCGTCCGTGTCGAAATCCAGAACGGGACCGGCGCCGGTGTCGGCGGAAGCGGCGGCGCCTCCGCGGGTGCGGTGGAGTTCGACCTCCAGCCGGCTGTCGCTGAGGTGCTCAACCCGGCCGCGGCCCCACTCGACCACCGTCACGGCGCTGTCCATGGTGTTTTCAAGATCGATGTCGTCGATCTCGGCGGCTGACTCCAGCCGGTAAGCGTCCACATGCACCAGGTCCGGTCCGCCCGGCCGGGGTCCTCCGGGCAGGTTGGGGTGGATGCGCACCAGGACAAAGGTCGGCGAGATGATGCCGGCCCGCACCCCCAGGCCCTCCCCCAGCCCCTGCGTGAACGTGGTCTTGCCGGCACCCAGTTCGCCGGTCAGGACCAGCAGATCGCCGGTTTCCAGCACGGCGCCGAGGGCTGCGGCGAGCGCATGCGTCTGCGCCGCCGTGTGGACCTCAAGGCTGCGTTCCCACGCGGGCGCGCTCACGGCCGCTCTTCGCCGGTGGAGGGCTCTTCGTTCAGGTAGCGGCGCGGCACGCGGGGGCTGATCCTGGTGACGATCTCGTAGTTGTTGGTACCGGCGGCCTTGGCCCAGTCATCTGCCGTGGGTCCGCCGTCGGCGCCGTCGCCAAACAGCACGGCCTCGGCGCCGAGGATGCTCGGGCCTCCGGCCGCCACGTGGCGGGGTCCGAGGTCGATCACCATCTGGTCCATCGCAATGCGACCCACAACCGGATAGTTCACGCCCTCGACCCGGACGGGGCCACCGGTGGCGATGCGCGGCACGCCGTCGGCGTAGCCCAGCGGGATGAGCCCGAGGGTGCTGACGCCGTCCGTGCGGTAGTTCAGCCCGTAGGAAACGCCCTGCCCGGCGGGAACGTCCTTGCAGTGCGAGACCACCGTGCGGACCGTCATGGCCGGGCGCAGCCCGAGCTCGGCCGGACTCTGGCCCTCGAAGGGCGACAGCCCGTACAGGCCCAGCCCCACGCGGACCAGGTCAAAGTGGGTGTCCGGCCGGGAGAGGGTGGCCGGGGTGTTGGCCAGGTGGCGGACCTCGGGGTCCACGCCGGCGTCCTGGGCGACGGCGAGGACCTGGCGGAACGCGGCGAGCTGCTCGTCGGTTTCGGGCCGTTCGGGTTCGTCGGCGACGGCCAGGTGGGAGAAGATCCCCACGACCCGGAGCAGGCCCTGGTCCTGGTGTTCCATGGCTTCGCCGACCAGGCTGTCCCAGGCGTCGAGGGTGGCACCGTTGCGGCCAAGCCCGGTGTCGACCTTCAGGTGGACGCGGGCGGGCCGTTCCTGCTCGCGGGCCGCGGCCACGATCCGGTCCAGTTCCCAGCCTGAGCAGCCGATGTCGATTCCTGCGGCCACTGCGGCGGCGAAGTTGCTGTCCGGGGTGTGCAGCCAGGCCAGCAGCGGCGCCTCGATCCCGGCGGCGCGCAGGGCGAGGGCTTCGGAGATGTGGGCGACGCCCAGCCAGCTGGCACCCGCGCCGAGGGCCGCGCGGGCCACCTGGACGGCCCCGTGCCCGTAGGCGTCGGCCTTGACCACGGCCATGACCTGCGCGGGTGAGGCCACCGCTGCGATGCGGCGGACATTGTGCCGGATGGCTTCGAGATCGATTACGGCTGAGCGCTCCTCAGCGTGGGCCGGCACTGCCGCCGAACCGGGCAGGAGATCGCCTGTTGCTGCTTGGTAAGTCACCTAACGATTCTAGGCGCGGCGCTGCGGGCCGAATAATCGGCCGTGCCCGGCCACCGCTGGCCCTGCCTATTCCTCCCCCGGGACATGCCCATTTTTCACACCCACGGCCGCGCAGAACGGGTCCATGCCCACGCCCCGGCCCCAGCGGAGGACATGCCCACTGGTGGCACGAACCCGGCCGGACACCCACCGCGGGACATGCCCATTTTTCACACCCAGGGCCGCGCAGAACGGGTCCATGCCCACGCCCCGGCCCCAGCGGAGATCATGTCCACTAATGGCACGAATCCGGCCGGACATGACCGGAGGACATGTCCACTGGTGCCAGCCACGAGAGCCCGGCCGCGCCGGCCCGGCTACGCGTCGGACTGGTGGGCGATGGTCGCCGTCGCGCGCCGCTGCGCCTCGGGCGGAACGTCGCGCACGATCTCTTCCAGGAAGTGGTAGCGGCGAAGCCATTGGCTGCTTTGGCGTTCCTTCCGGGCGTTGGCCCGCTGCCACCAGTCGGCAATGTCGCCCCAGCCGGGCGCGGCCAGCGAACCGCCCACCTCCTGGACGGCCAAGGCGGCGCACAGATTGGCGAAGCGGAGACGGTCTCCCAGCGGCCAGCCGGCCAAGGACCCGACAATGAAGGCCGCACCGAAGCAGTCACCGGCGCCGGTGGGATCGTAGGCCCGGACCGGCAGGGACGGGACCCACTCCTCCTCCCCCGTTTCCGAATCCACGGCCATGGATCCCTGGGCGCCGAGGGTGACCACCGCCACCGGAACCCGGTCCGCGAGCGAGTACAGGGCGGACCAGGGGTCGTCCCGGCCCGTGAAGTTCATGGCCTCGTGCTGGTTCGGCATGAAAGCGTGGAAATATTTCAGGTTGTCCAGCCGGGTCGAGGACCACGCGCCGGTGGGGTCCCAGCCGACGTCGCCGAACAGCTGGACGCCGTTCTGGTGCGCGTCGACAGCCCACGGTTCGAGTTCCTCCCCCAGCTCCGCAACGGCTGCGAGCGCCGGCGGCGGGCATCCGACCAGCTCGGTGGAGGTCACCGGCGCAGGGTGCCCGTGCGTCACCATGGACCGGTCCTTCTCCACGCTCAGGGACACCGTGACGGGCGAATGCCAGCCTGGAACGCGCCGGGACAGGGACAGGTCCACGTGTTCCTGGGCGGCCAGAATCTTCCAGTTGTAGTCACCGTAGCCGTCATCGCCGAACACGGCGGCAAGACCGGTCCGCAGTCCCAGCCGGGAGGCGGCGATGGCCTGATTGGCGACGCCCCCGGGGCAGCTGCCCATCCCGTCGCTCCAGATTTCCGTGCCGGGCTGCGGCGCGTGGGGCAGCCCGGTGAAGATGATGTCCTGGAACACGGTCCCGGTCAGGAGCAGGTCGAATCCGTCCGCGGTCGGGCTGCGGACGGCAGAGAGCGGATCAAATCGCCGCGCCGGGGTCGCGTCCATATACGGCACATTACGCTGTACCGCCGCCGAGGGATACCAGGGAAAGCGGGGCCCAACCCGGCGGGGATCAGGGCGGGGAATAGACTGTCCGCATGCGGCTCACGATCGCCGGCGGGGGCGGCTTCCGCGTCCCCCTGGTCTACCGGGCGCTCTCTGCCGGGCCTTTCGCGGGGCTGGTGCGGGAGCTGGTGCTCTACGACGTCGACCCCGCCAGGCTGTCGGCCATCGAGGTAGTCCTGGCCTCCCTCACCCGGCAGGGCCCGCCCGGTTCCGGCCCGCAGATCCGTGCCGTGTCCTCGCTCCCCGAGGCCCTGGACGGCGCCGACATGGTCTTCGCCGCCATCCGGCCCGGCGGCACCGCGGGCCGGACCGCCGACGAGCGGATCGCCCTGGACCTCGGACTCCTGGGCCAGGAGACCACCGGCGCCGGCGGGATCTCCTACGCGCTGCGCTCCATTCCGCCGATGCTGCGGCTCGCCGAAGAAATGCGGAGCCGCTGCCCCGGGGCGTGGCTGCTCAACTTCACCAACCCCGCCGGCATGGTCACGGAGGCCCTGATCCCCGTGCTCGGTGCCAAGGTGATCGGGATTTGCGACTCCGCCAGCGGCCTGGTGCACCGCGCGGCGCGGGCAGCCGGTGTCGCACTGCCGGAGGGCACGCTCGACGGCGTGGGCTACTACGGCCTGAACCACCTCGGCTGGCTGTACCGGCTGGAGGCCGGGGGCCGGGACGCCCTCCCGGAACTGCTCGCGAACCCTGCGGCGCTGTCGGAATTCGAGGAAGGCCGGCTATTCCCTCCCGGGTTGCTGGCCAGCCTTGGCTGCCTGCCGAATGAATATCTTTTCTACTACTACGACACCGTCCGGGCTGTCGCCGGCATGCGTGCCGCAGGTCAGACCCGGGGGGAATCGATCGCCAGGCAGCAGGCCGAGCTCTATCCCCGGCTGGCTGCCGCCGGAGCCGAGGCTTATGCACTGTGGGAGGACGCCCGACGGTCCCGCGAGGAGGGCTACCTCGCGGAGGCCCGTACCCCGGGCGAACGCCGCGACGAGACCGACCTCGCCGGCGGCGGCTACGAGCGGGTGGCGCTGGCAGCCATGCGTGCCCTCTCCGGCGGCGGCGGGGCGGACCTGATCCTCAACACACGCAACGCCGTCACCGCCGCCGCGGCCGCGGGCGCGGAACCGGGCGGCGCCGGGTCCGGAGCCCAGGTGGTGCCGGCTGTCCCGGGGCTGCCGGCCGACGCCGTCGTCGAAGTTCCGTGCCGGGTGACGCCCGACGGCGCTGTGCCGGTCCCGCAGGACCGTCCGGGACCGGCGCAACTGGACCTGCTGCTGCGCGTCAAGGACGTCGAACGGCTCGTGGTGGAGGCGGCGACGACCGGCCGGCGGGAGGCGGCCCTCGCCGCGTTCGCCAGGCATCCGCTCGTGGATTCGGAGGTCCTCGCCGGCAAACTGCTGGCCGGCTATGAAGCAGCCTTCCCGGAGCTGGGCCGTCTCTGGCACGGCGGGCCGTAGTTGCCCGCGGGCCTCAAGGTCCCGCCAACACCAGCGTCCCGCGGCACCGGGCCGGCAACCCTACAGCTTCCGGTACATCACGTGCAGGCCCACGTAGCCCAGATCAGGGTGGTTGAACGCCTCGGGAATGGTCGCGAGCACCTCGAAGCCCATGGTTTTCCACGCTGCCACGGCCCGGACATTGCTTTCCACCACGGCGTTGAACTGCATGGCCCGGAAACCCGCGTCGCGCGCGGCGTCGAGCGAATAGGTGCAGAGGGCCCGGGCCAGTCCGCGGCCGGCCTGGGCCGGGTGGACCATGTAGCCCGCGTTGGCCACATGGCTGCCGCCGCCGCCCTGGTTGGCGTGCAGCTCGCCGGTGCCAAGAATTGCGCCGGTGTCGGAGGCAACCGCGACGAACGTCCGGCCCGGCGCCTGCTTGAACCAGCGTGCGCGGGCCTCGTCCTCGGCCGTGTCCCGGTCCCAGGTAAAAGTCTCCCCGGCCCGGATGACGGGTTCCAGGATCGCCCAGATGCCCGGCCAGTCCTCCGGGCCAGCCTCCCGGATGGTCCAGCCGGCTTCAGGTTCTGGTCCTGTCGTTGTGTTCACAGCGGCCACGTTAGCAGCACGCCATGGTCTGCGGACCAAGCCTGCGGACCCGTGAACCGGCCGGCACTTCAGGAGTAATGTTTTATCGACATGCATTGGGCAGAATGAAATGGGCAGAGGAAAGGGGAACCGTGTCGCTGATCCGCCGCGTCGCTTTCCTTTCCCTGCACACCTCGCCCATGGAACAGCCCGGCTCCGGTGACGCCGGCGGCATGAACGTGTACGTCCGGGCGCTGGCCGCCGCCCTCGCCGAAACCGGCGTGGAGGTGGAGATCTTCACCCGGTCCACCTCGGCCACGCAGCCCGCCGTCGAACACCCGTCCCCGGGCGTGTGCGTGCACAACGTCCTCGCCGGCCCGCCCCGGAAGCTGCCCAAGGAGGAGCTACCGGGGCTGCTGCACAGCATGGTCGCCGAGATCAACCGGATCCGCCAGCTCCAGCCGCACGGCCGGTATGACGTCATCCATTCCCACTACTGGGTCTCCGGGGTGGCCGGGCTGGAGCTCGCGGAGCTGTGGCGGCTGCCCCTGGTCCACACCATGCACACGATGGCGAAGGTCAAGAACCAGCTCCTCGAGTCCGGCGAACAGCCCGAGCCGCGGCGGCGGGAGGACGGCGAGCACCGGATTGTCGACGGCGCCACCCGGCTGATCGCCAATACCGGCACCGAGGCGGCCGAGCTGGTCTCGCACTACAACGCCGACATCGACCACATCGACGTCGCGCCGCCCGGCGTGGACCTGGCCGTCTTCACCCCGGCCTTCAGGAACCGGGCCAGGTCCCAGCACGGCATTGCCCCGGGTAAGTTCCATCTGCTGTTCGCGGGCCGGATCCAGCGGCTCAAGGGCCCGCAGATCCTGATCAAGGCGGCGGCGCTCCTGCGCTCCCGGCGCCCGGACATCGACCTGCAGCTGACCATCCTGGGGGCCGTCAGCGGCGCCAAGGACTTCAACCTCAAGACGCTGATCAGCGCCGCCGGAATGGACGACGTCGCCACGCACCACCCGCCGGTGAACGCCCCTGAGCTGGCCGGCTGGTACCGGTCCGCCGACGTCGTAGTGATGCCCTCCTACAGCGAGTCCTTCGGCCTGGTGGCGCTGGAGGCGCAGGCCTGCGGGACGCCCGTCCTCGCCACGAAAGTGGGCGGCCTCTCCCGCGCCGTCCAGGACGGACGGACCGGGATGCTGATCGAGGGCCACAAGGCCAGCGACTGGGCGGACGCCCTCGAGTCGCTCTTCGACGACGCCCAAACCCGCACCGACATGGGGCGCGCCGCCGCGATCCATGCCCAGGAGTTCGGCTGGCAACACACCGCCGCGATTACGCTGGATAGCTACCACACCGCCGTGAGCCAGTATTTTGGAAGCCTGACCATCCCGGTGGGCCACATACCCTGAACCGGATCCACCCCCTCACACCCCGCCCGGCAACACCGGACCGGGACAAACCCGCCGACGCCACGAGCCGAAGGACAACGATGTCTGAGACCACCACTGCCGGGAACAACGTCCCCAGCGACCTGGAAATTGCCCAGCGGGCAGTCATGAAACCGATCGTGGAGATTGCGGCGGCCGCCGGCATCACCCCGGACGCGCTGGAACTCTACGGACCCTACAAGGCCAAGATCGACCCGGCGAAGCTGGCCGTTCCGGCGGGCTCCCCCGTGCGCGCGCCCGGCAAAGTGGTTCTGGTCTCCGCGATGTCGCCCACCCCCGCCGGCGAAGGCAAGTCCACCACGACGGTGGGGCTCGCGGATTCCCTGGCCCGGGCCGGGCACAGCGTGATGATCGCGCTGCGCGAACCCTCGCTCGGCCCCATCCTGGGCATGAAGGGAGGCGCGACCGGCGGCGGCTACTCCCAGGTGCTGCCGATGGACCAGATCAACTTGCACTTCACCGGCGATTTCCACGCCATCACCTCGGCGAACAACGCCCTCATGGCCCTCGTGGACAACCACATCTTCCAGGGCAACGAGCTCAACATCGATCCGCGCCGGATGACCTTCAAGCGTGTCCTGGACATGAACGACCGGTCCCTCCGGGAGGTTGTGATCGGCCTCGGCGGGCCGGCCCAGGGCACGCCGCGGCAGGACGGCTTCGACATCACCGTGGCCTCGGAGATCATGGCCGTGTTCTGCCTCGCCACGGACCTGAACGATCTGCGCGACCGGCTCGGCCGGATCACGTTCGGCTACACCTACGACCGCCGGCCCGTCACCGTGGCCGACCTCGGCGTCCAGGGCGCCCTGACCATGCTGCTCAAGGACGCGATCAAACCCAACCTCGTGCAGACCATCGCCGGCACCCCGGCGCTGGTGCACGGCGGGCCCTTCGCCAACATCGCCCACGGCTGCAACTCCCTCATCGCCACGCAGACGGCCCGCCGCCTCGCGGACATCGTCATCACGGAGGCGGGGTTCGGCGCGGACCTCGGCGCGGAAAAGTACATGGACATCAAGGCGCGGATGGCCGACGTCGCCCCGTCCGCCGTCGTCCTCGTGGCCACAGTCCGGGCGCTCAAAATGCACGGCGGCGTGCCGAAAGACCTGCTCAAGGAGCCCAACGTGGAGGCGCTGGCCGCCGGCGTCGCCAATCTGCGGCGCCACATCCGCAACGTCGAGAAGTTCGGCATCACCCCGGTCGTCGCGGTCAACAAATTCGCCACGGACACCGCCGAGGAGCTGGACTGGCTGCTTCAGTGGTGCGCCGCGGAGGGTGTCCAGGCCGCGGTGGCCGACGTCTGGGGCCGCGGCGGGGGCGGCGACGGCGGCGACGAGCTCGCGGCGAAGGTGGCGGCCGCGATCGACGCCCCGCACGGCTTCCGGCACCTGTACCCGCTGGAGATGTCTGTGGAGGACAAGATCCGGACCATCGTGCAGGAGATCTACGGCGCCGACGGCGTGGACTTTTCCGTCCCGGCCCTCAAACGGCTGGCCGAGATCGAGAAGAACGGCTGGTCCGGGATGCCGGTGTGCATGGCGAAGACCCAGTACTCCTTCACCGACGACGCCACCCGGCTCGGCGCGCCCAAGGGCTTCACCATCCACGTCCGGGACCTCATCCCCAAGACCGGCGCGGGCTTTATCGTGGCACTCACCGGCGCGGTGATGACCATGCCGGGCCTGCCTAAGGTGCCGGCCGCGATGCGGATGGATGTCGACGACGCCGGCAACCCGGTGGGTCTCTTCTAACCCCCCCGACGCTCCCTCAGGCCCGGCGCGCCGCCAACCGACGCTCCCTCACGTCCGGCGCGCCGCCAACCAACGCTCCCTCACGTCCGGCGCGGCGCTGGCGCCCGCCGCCGGCAGGCCAGGGGCATCTGTGGATAACTTCTGCGCGGCTTTCCAAATAGTTTCAAAATTCCAGCATGGAGAAACTGACGAAGCTTCCCGGTCCGCTCACCGCAGGTCCCTTTACTATCGCTGATGCACGGTCCTTGGGAGTGCCGAGAACCAGGCTCCGGCGCTCCGACGTAATTCACGTCAGCCGAGGTCTTTACCGGCCCGCGGATTGGAACTTCGAGCTGGAGACGGCGGCTCGTGCATTGGCCGCAGCGTCGCCCGGCGCCTGGATCTCCCACGTCACCGCCGCCAGGCTCCGATGCCAGATATTGCCTCCATGGCTCTCGGACTCGGAGGAGCTACACCTGAGCAAGCCGCGGGCGCTCCCGGAGATCCGGCGCAAAGGCATCCTCGGGCACACGGTTCTGGCGTTGGACGGCGAGGTCGAAACAGTGGACGGGATCCGGATCAGCACGCGCTCCCGCACGTGGCTCGACCTCGCCCTGCGGTTGAGCCTGCCGGAGTTGGTCTGCATGGGTGACGAGCTGGTGCGGATTCCCCGGCTGGGGTTGGAAGGGCGTAGTGATCCCTTTGCGACCATCGATGAGCTGCGTTGGATGGTGGGCCGGCACCCGAACCTACAGGGAATAGTCCGCGCCCGTGCCGCACTCGACTTGATGCGCGTGGGCTCGGATTCAGCGCCGGAGACGTTGCTGCGGCTAGCTATATGCGACGCCGGACTCCCGGAACCTGAACTGCAGCTCCGGCTGCGACCGGACAGTCCTGCCGCGCCGACGGCGGACCTGGGGTATCGCCGTCCGCGGCTGGCAGTTCAGTACGACGGCGGGCACCACCTGCTGCCCGCACAGATCTTTAGCGACCGCCGCCGGGACAAGGCCTTCGAGGCAGCGGGATGGACGGTGCTCGTCCTGACAAAAGATGACCTCGCCGACGGCTTCTCCGGCGCCGTCGCCAAGATGAAGCGAATCCTCCGCACGTCATACCTCAGTCCGCCGGCCGCAGCTGGCTTTTCCAGCGCAATCTGAGGCAGCGAGCCCCCGATGTCTGCAAAACGTGAGGGAGGATCGGGGCGGTATCGACCAAAAGTGAGGGAGCGTCCCCGGGCCCAATCCGAAAACGACGACGCTCCCCCACCATTGGTGAGGGAGCGTCGGGTTGGAACACGCCAAACGTGAGGGAGCGTCCGGGGACAGCGGGGGCGGGTTAGCGCTCCAGATCGCCGCGGATGAAGGCCTCGACCTTTTCACGGGCGAGGTCGTCGTTGAACTGCTCCGGCGGGGACTTCATGAAGTAGCTCGACGCCGAGACCAGCGGTCCGCCGATGCCGCGGTCCAGGCCGATCTTGGCGGCGCGGATGGCGTCGATGATCACGCCGGCGGAGTTGGGCGAGTCCCAGACTTCGAGCTTGTATTCCAGGGACACCGGGGCGTCGCCGAAGTTGCGGCCCTCCAGGCGGACGAAGGCCCACTTGCGGTCATCGAGCCACTGGACGTAGTCGGACGGGCCGATGTGGACGTCCTTGGCGGCGAGCTCGGCCTCGACGTTGGAGGTGACGGCCTGGGTCTTGGAGATCTTCTTGGACTCCAGGCGGTCGCGCTCGAGCATGTTCTTGAAGTCCATGTTGCCGCCGACGTTCAGCTGGTACGTGCGGTCCAGGGTGACGCCGCGGTCCTCGAACAGCTTGGCCATGACGCGGTGCGTGATGGTGGCACCGATCTGGCTCTTGATGTCATCGCCCACGATCGGCACGCCGGCGGCGGTGAACCTGTCCGCCCACTCCTTGGTGCCGGCCAGGAAGACCGGCAGGGCGTTGACGAACGCCACGCCGGCGTCGATCGCGCACTGGGCGTAGAATTCGGCGGCCTGCTGGGACCCGACCGGCAGGTAGCAGACCATGACGTCAACCTGGGCATCCTTGAGGGCCTGGACGACGTCGACCGGCTCCTCCGGGGACTGCTCGATGGTCTCGAGGTAGTACTTGCCCAGGCCGTCCAGGGTGTGGCCGCGCTGGACGGTGACGCCGGTCGGCGGGACGTCGGCGATCTTGATGGTGTTGTTTTCGCTGGCCAGGATGGCGTCGGAAAGGTCCTGCCCCACCTTCTTGCCGTCGACGTCGAACGCGGCAACGAACTGGACGTCACCAACGTGGTACTGGCCGAACTCCACGTGCATCAGGCCCGGGATCGTGGCCTTGGGGTCGGCATCTTTGTAGTACTGGACGCCCTGGACCAGCGAAGCGGCGCAGTTACCTACGCCGACGATTGCAACACGAATCGGATGTGAAGACACGGAACTCCTTTTGAGAAACAAGGGTGACCGGCGCGGCCGCACTCTGATGTATTGCATCAGAGTGCGGGCGGCAGGCGGACACGGCGCCGTAAGGCGCCCTTAGTAGTCTAGTCAACGCCGCCGGGGCCGCGGTTGTTCCCCCGAGGCCCCGGCGCTTGTGTTAACTGGGGGTGCCTACGACTTCTGGGCCCACAGGTTGATGTCTGATTCGACGGCGAATTCATCGATCGCGTCGATCTCATCGGCCGTGAATTCCAGGTTGTTGATCGCAGACAAGGTGTCCTCGAGCTGCCGGACGCTGGACGCGCCCACCAGAGCGGAGGTGACGGAAGTACCCTTGCCCTGATCGCGCAGGATCCAGGCGATGGCCAGCTGCGCGAGGGTCTGCCCGCGGCCCTCCGCGATCCGGTTGAGCCCGCGGACCCGGTCCAGCTTGTCCTCAGTGATCATGCCTTGGTCCAGGGACTTGTCCTGGGCGGCGCGGGAGTCGGCCGGAATGCCCGCCAGGTAGCGGTCGGTCAGCATGCCCTGCGCCAGCGGCGAGAACGCGATCGCCCCGGCGCCCACCTGCTCCAGCGCCTCGAAGAGGTTCGGGCTGCCGTTCTCGGTCCAGCGGTTCAGCATCGAGTAGCTGGGCTGGTGGATCAGCAGCGGGGTGCCGAGTTCCTTCAGGATCCGGGCCGCCTCGAGAGTCTGTTCCGGGGTGTAGGAGGAGATGCCGGCGTAAAGCGCCTTGCCGGAGCGCACGGCCTGGTCCAGGGCGCCCATGGTCTCTTCCATCGGCGTCTCGGGGTCCGGGCGGTGGCTGTAGAAGATGTCCACATAGTCCAGGCCCATCCGGCCCAGCGACTGGTCCAGGCTGGCCAGCAGGTACTTGCGGGAGCCAAAGTTGCCGTATGGGCCCGGCCACATGTCATAGCCGGCCTTGCTGGAGATGATCAGCTCGTCGCGGTACGGCTTGAAGTCGTCCTTGAAGTGGCGGCCGAAGTTGGTCTCGGCGCTGCCATAGGGCGGCCCGTAGTTGTTGGCGAGGTCGAAATGGGTGACACCCAGGTCGAAGGCGCGGCGCAGGATGGCGCGCTGGATTTCGAACGGCTTGTCGTCGCCGAAGTTGTGCCACAGGCCCAGTGAGATGGCCGGGAGTTTCAGGCCGCTGCGCCCCACGCGGCGGTAGGGCATGGAGTCGTAGCGGGTATCAGCTGCCAAATATGTCATACGTCAGATCCTGCCTTAGTGGGTGAGTACCGCGGCGCTGTGGCCGGGTAGATGCAGTGGTGTGACCGACGCCGCGCAGCCGGCAGCGGGTTCCGCGCCGGAAGCCGGGCCCAGCCGGACGCCGTCGTCGGTTGCGAGGGCCAGGGCCGCCCCGCGGACCGGGACCCGCCGCGCCTCGGCGGAAAAGTTCATCGCCACCTCGGTGCGGCCGCGGCGCAGCAGCAGCCAGCCCTCGTCCTCGCTGACGTCGACGGCGGTGTCCTCGAAGCCGGGTTCCGTCAGGTCCGGCGTCGTGCGGCGCAGGGCGATAAGTGCCCGGTACAGCTCCAGGAGCCGGGCGTGGTCCCCTTCCGAGGCCTCGGCCCAGTCCAGCTTGGACCGGGTGAAGGTCTCCGGATCCTGCGGATCGGGGACGACGGCGGGGTCCCAGCCCATGCGCTCGAACTCCCGGATCCGACCCTCGGCCGTCGCCTTGCCCAGCTCCGGTTCCGGGTGGGAGGTGAAGAACTGCCACGGGGTGGTGGCCCCGTATTCCTCGCCCATGAACAGCATGGGCGTGAACGGCGAGGTCAGGGTGGCGACGGCGGCGAGCGCGAGCGGCCCGTAGCCCAGGGTCTGGGACAGCCTGTCCCCGGTGGCCCGGTTGCCGATCTGGTCGTGGTTCTGGCTGCACACCACCAGCGCGGCCGGGTGGACCTGGGCCGGGTCAATGGGCCGGCCGTGGTGGCGGGCGCGGAAGCTGGAGTAGCTGCCGTCGTGGAAGAACCCGCGCTCCAGGACCTTGGCCAGCGCCCCGAGCGAGTCGAAGTCGGCGTAGTAGCCGGTGGTTTCGCCGCTGACGTTGACGTGGACGGCGTGGTGGAAGTCATCGCTCCACTGCCCGGCCAGCCCGTACCCGTTGGTGTCCCGCGGGTAGAGCAGGCGCGGGTTGTTCAGGTCCGATTCCGCGATCATCGTGGCCGGACGTCCGGTCTCGGCGGAGATTTCGTCGGCGAGCGCACCGAAGTCCTCCAGCAGGTGCACGGCGCGCTCGTCCTTGAAGGCGTGCACGGCGTCCAGCCGCAGGCCGTCCACGTGGTAGTCCCGCAGCCACATCGCGGCGTTGTCCAGGATGTAGCGGCGCACCTCGTCCGACTCTGGGCCGTCCAGGTTAACCGAGTCGCCCCAGGTGTTGCCCTCCCCCGATTTCAGGTAGGGCCCGAACCGGGGAAGATAGTTCCCGCTGGGGCCGAGGTGGTTGTAGACGACGTCCTGGATGACGCCCAGGCCGGCGGCGTGGGCGGCGTCCACGAAGCGCTGGTACGCGTCGGGCCCGCCGTAGCCCTCGTGCACGGCGTACCAGAGGACACCGTCGTAGCCCCAGTTGTGGGTGCCGTTGAACCCGTTGACCGGCAGCAGCTCCACGAAGTCGATGCCCAGTTCCGCCAGGTACGCCAGCTTCCCTGCCGCGGCGTCCAGTGTTCCCTCCGGCGTGAACGTGCCCACATGGAGTTCGTAGATCACGGCGCCCTTGAGCTCCCGCCCCGCCCACTGGCCGTCGGCCCATTGGTGGCGTCCGGCGTCGAACGTGCGGGAGAGCGCGTGCACGCCCGCCGGCTGGCGGCGGGACCGCGGGTCCGGCAGCGGGGTGGGATCCCCGTCCACCAGGTACCCGTAGTCCACGTCCCCGGCGGCGGGCGCCCCGGCGGCGGTCCACCAGCCGGGTGCGTCCGTGCCGCGGCGGGTCATGTCGTACTTCCGGCCATCAGCGAGGAGCGTGACCGCCTGCGCTTCCGGTGCCCAGAGATCGAAGCGGTCGCTTCCGTGTGCAGGCAAGGTCATGGCATTCTTCCGTTCCCCATGTCGGTACTTCTTCGTGCTACAGGTTCTGCTTAGGCGGTGGGCACCAGGAGGGCCACGGGGTAGTCCCGCAGGATCTCCCCCACGGCCACGGCGCCCGGACCGTGCGTGGCACCGGTCAGTTCATCGGCCATGGCCGCGGCGAGCTCGATGGTCGTGTCCTGCCACCCACCGCGCTGCTCCAGGCCGCGGGGCAGCCGGGTGGCGAGCGTCAGCGCGCCCGGGGCTGCGGGAGTCCCGCGGTCAAAGGCGAGCAGGTGCGCAGCGGCGGACCCCGTGGCGGTGACCGGGGTGTACCCGGTAAACAGCTCCAGCCGGTCCCGCCGCAGCCGCAGGGCCCGCGAGGTCACCAGGAGTTTCGCCGCGTCGTCCAGGAACGACGCCGGACGCTCGCCGGCGTCGAGCGCGGCGAGGGCGCGCCGGCGGGCACCGAAGTCGAACGGCCGCCGGTTGTCCGGGTCGGTCAGCGAGCGGTCCCAGAATTCGGTGCCCTGGTACACGTCCGGCACCCCGGGCATGGTGAGCTGCACGAGCTTGGCGCCCAGGGCATTGGCGGCCCCGTAGGGCTCCAGCAGGGCCACGAGGGACTCCAGTTCCGCGGTCACCTCCGGGGTGTCGAAGGCGGCGTCGACGGCGGCTGCAAGTTTCGCTTCGAAGGCCTCGTCCGGATCGATCCAGTTGGTCGAGTTTCCGGCCTCCCGGGCGGCTTTTTGCGCGTAGGACTGCAGCCGGTCGCGGTCTGCAGGCCAGACGCCTGCGACGGCCTGCCACAGCAGGTTGGCCAGCGGGCCGTCCGGCAGCGGCGCCAGCTTCTGCAGCCGCTGCAGGGATGCCTGCCATTCCGTTGCGAGCTCGGCCAGAACCGAGATCCGGGCCCGGGTGTCCTCGCTGCGCTTGGTGTCGTGGGTGCTGAGGGTTGTCATGGACAACGGCAGCTCGGCCTGGCGCCGGGCCATCCGGGTGTGGAATTCCTCCGGTGCCACCGCGAACTCAGTGGGGTCGGCGCCGACTTCGGTCAGGGTGCCCAGCCGGGTGTAGCGGAAGAACGCGGTGTCTTCCACGCCCTTGGCCATGACCATCCCGGAGGTCTGCTGGAAGCGCATGCCCAGTTCGGCCTGAGTGTCGAGCAGCAGCGGCAGCAGCACGCCGACGGCGCCTTCCAGTTCGGGGCGGCGGCGGACCGCGAGTTCGCAGGCCTCTTTCAGGACGTCCGCACCCTCCGGAAGGTAGCTGCGGTAGACCGGGAACGCGGCGATGATCTCGGACAGTGCGTCCGCCGCGGCTTCCTGGCCCAGTCCTGCCGCGGCAGGGACCAGCCGAGCCAGCCGGAGCATTTCCGAGTGCAGGATTCCGTCCGTTATCCGCCGTTTGGTGCCGCGGATCATGTCCTCGTAGTCGGCAGTGCCGCCGCGCAGTTCGGCGTCGAGTGCGTCAAGCGGGCCCTGGCCCGCGGCGTCGACGAACACCCGGTCCACGTCCGCGAGGGCGTCGTAGCCGGTGGTGCCCTCGCACTCGAAGCCGGCCGGCAGGGCCTCGCCCGGTTCCAGGATCTTCTCGATCAGCAGGTAGCTGCCACCCGTGGCCTCCCGCAGCCGGCGCAGGTATCCCTCCGGATCGGCGAGGCCGTCCGGGTGGTCGATCCGCAGCCCGTCGACGAGCCCTTCGCGGAACCAGCGCACAACCTCCGCGTGGGCTTCATCGAAGACCTCGGGGATCTCCACCCGGATCCCCGCCAGGCTGTTGACGGCAAAGAACCGGCGGTAGTTCAGGTCCGTGTCGGCCCGGCGCCAGCCGATCAGTTCGTAGTGCTGACGGTCATGGACCTCGCGGGGATCGTCGCCAGTGGAGTCACCTTCGGTGTACGTGCCCTCGGCGAGCGGAAACCTGTGGTCGTAGTAGCGCAGTTCCCCGTCCTTGATTTCCAGGGCGTCGACGTCGGAGTCGTTCCCCAGCACAGGGATCCGCACCCGGCCGCCGCCGAAGTCCCAGTCGACGTCGAACGCCTGCGCGTAGCGGGACTGCTGCCCCTCCTTCAGGAGGGACCACCACCACGGGTTCTGCGCCGGGGTCGCGACGCCGACGTGGTTGGGCACGATGTCGACCAGTACGCCCATGCCGGCCTCCCGCGCGGCGGCCGACGCCGCCAGCAGGCCGTCCGCGCCGCCCCTGTCCGGATCAATGGCCGAGGGATCGGTGACGTCGTAACCGTGGTCCGAACCCCGCTCCGCCGTGAGGATCGGGGAAAGATAGATCCAGTCCACGCCCAGCGACTTCAGGTACGGCATGGTCTGCGCGGCGTCCTGGAGCGTAAAGCCGGGACGGATCTGCAGCCGGTACGTCGATACGGGTGTTCTCATGAGGCCGGACCCTTCTTTGGCTGCGGCTTCTTGCCGGCCTTGGTCGAGGCACGTTTGCCCGGGGCGCGCTTCGCGGGAGTGGCCGTATCGGCGGCGGCCTTGGCGGCATCCGCCGCAGCCGCAGCGGCCTCAGCCTCGGCGGCAGCCGCGGTCTCGGCGGCAACCTCAGCCTCAGCCTCAGCCTCAGCCTCAGCGGCCGCCGGAGCCGCCGCCGAGCCCTCTTCCTCGTGCTCGGCCATCGCGGCCAGGGAGGCTGCCGCGGAGTAGTCCACTTCCACCTCGGGGCCGGAGTGTGCCCGGAGCACCACCATTGACTTGGCCGCCAGCTTCAGAACGGATCCGGCCTTGAGAGGTTCCTCGGTGTCGGCCTGGTCCGCGGTGTCCACCAGCACGTCCCAGAACCGTGAGTACTCCTCGGACGGCAGCTCAAAGTCCACGTCGTCGTCGTGGGCGTTGAAGCCGAGCAGAAAACTGTCGTCGGTGATGCGGCGTCCGCGGGAGTCTTGTTCCTGGATCCCGTGGCCGTTGTAGAACACACCGATGGTCCGGCCGAAGCCGCTGCCCCAGTCCTCCGGGAGCATTTCGGTGCCGTCCGTTTTCAGCCAGACGATGTCGGGCAGCTTCTCGCCCTCGCCACGGCGTACCGGGCGGCCGTCGAAGAAGCGGCTGCGCCGGAAGGTCGGGTGGTCGTGCCGGATCTTGTTGACGACGGCGGTGAATTCCACCAGCGGCTGGTCCATCGCGTCCCAGTGGATCCAGCTAAGTTCGGAGTCCTGGCAGTAGGTGTTGTTGTTGCCCTGCTGGGTCCGGCCCAGTTCGTCGCCGTGCAGGAGCATCGGGACGCCCTGCGAGAGCAGCAGGGTGGCGATGAAGTTGCGCTGCTGGCGGGCGCGGAGGGTCAGGACGTGGTCGTTGTCCGTGTCCCCCTCTTCGCCGCAGTTCCAGGAGCGGTTGTGGGATTCGCCGTCGTTGTTGCCCTCGCCGTTGGCCTCGTTGTGCTTCTCGTTGTAGGACACGAGGTCGCGCATGGTGAAGCCGTCGTGCGCCGTGACGAAGTTGATCGAGGCCACCGGGCGCCGGGCGGAGCTCTCATAGAGGTCAGCCGAACCGGTCAGACGCGAGGCGAATTCGCCCAGGGTCGAGGGCTCGCCGCGCCAGAAGTCGCGGACCGTGTCGCGGTATTTGCCGTTCCACTCGGTCCACTGGGGAGGGAAATTGCCCACCTGGTAGCCGCCCGGGCCGATGTCCCACGGCTCGGCGATCAGCTTGACCTGGGAGACGATCGGGTCCTGCTGGATCAGTTCGAAGAAGGTGGACAGCTTGTCGACGTCGTAGAACTCGCGGGCCAGGGTGGAGGCGAGGTCGAAGCGGAAGCCGTCGACGTGCATTTCCGTCACCCAGTAGCGCAGGGAGTCCATCAGCAGCTGAAGGGAGTGCGGGTGCCGGACATTGAGGGAGTTACCGGTGCCGGTGTAGTCCATGTAGTGCTTCTGGTCATCGTCCACCAGCCGGTAGTAGGCGGCATTGTCGATGCCCTTGAAGGACAGCGTGGGGCCGAGGTGGTTGCCTTCCGCGGTGTGGTTGTACACCACGTCCAGGATCACTTCGATGCCGGCCTTGTGCAGCTCGCGGACCATGGCCTTGAATTCCTGCACCTGGTGCCCGACGTCGCCGGAGGAGCTGTAGGTGTTTTGCGGCGCGAAGAAGCCGATGGTGTTGTAACCCCAGTAGTTGTTGAGGCCTTTTTCCTCGAGCGTGCCGTCGTTGACGAACTGGTGGACGGGCATGAGCTCGATCGCGGTGACGCCGAGCTTCTTCAGGTGCTCAATCACGGCCGGGTGGGACACGCCGGCATAGGTGCCTCGCTGCTCTTCGGGAATTTCCGGGTGGAGCTCGGTCAGGCCCTTGACGTGTGCCTCGTAGATGACCGACTGGTGGTAGGGGATCCGCAGCTGGCGGTCGCCGTCCCACTCGAAGAACGGGTTGATGACGACGCCGTGCATAGTGTGCGGGGCCGAGTCGCTGTCATTGCGCGAGTCGGGGTCGCCGAATTCGTAGGTGAAGAGCGCCGGGTCCCAGTCGATCTGGCCTTGGACGGCCTTGGCGTAGGGGTCCATCAGCAGCTTGTTCGGGTTGAAGCGGTTGCCGTGTTCGGGGTCGTACGGGCCGTGGACCCGGTAGCCGTACTTCTGCCCGGGCTGGACCTGCGGCAGGTAGCAGTGCCACACGTAGCCGTCCACTTCGGTCAGTTCGATCCGGGTTTCGGTGAGGTCGTCAGCGAGGAGGCACAGCTCCACCCGCTCGGCGCGCTCGCTGAACAGGGCAAAGTTGGTGCCAGTGCCGTCAAAAGTGGCTCCCAGCGGGTAAGCCGATCCGGGCCAGACTTCCATGTGTACTCCTCGTGCGGAACGAATATTCTCTAGACAGACTACTTGTAAGTAGGGTTAGTATTTGGCCGGGCGCTCGGAGCGCCCCCGTTTGTTACAGCTCCCGCATCACCTCCGGGACGGCACGCGCGATCGCCGTTGCGGTCACCGGCCCCCCGCGGGAAGCCCGGACTCCGGCAAGACCGTGGATGCTGGCGGCCATCGCCGCGATCGCCGCCCATCTGGCGTCGGGGTCGATGTCGTATGCACCGAAGCGCCCGACGTCGGCGCCCAACTGGGCCAATAGTGCGCCGATGACTCCGGCCAGGACGTCGCCGCTGCCTGCCGTGGCGAGCCAGGGCGTGCCTTCGGACTGGCTGAAGAAGTCCTGGAAGGGGGAGGCCACAAGGGTCGTAGCGCCCTTGAGCAGCACGGTGGCTTCGGTCAGGCCCGCAGCCCGCCGCACTGCGCTGAGGGTGGATGCCTCGACCTCGGAGCGGTCCAACCCAGCCCCGAGGCGCTGAAGCATTGCCGACAGTTCGCCGGCGTGGGGTGTCAGGATCACTTGCGGGGCCAGCACATCAGGCAGGGCCGGCAACGCGCCGGCGTCGGCGATCGTCGGCAGGCCCGAGTCTGCGGCGTCGCGGGCGCGCTGCAGCTGCTCCTCATCGGAGTCATCCAGTCCGGAGCCGACGAGCCAGGCCTGAACGTGCGTGTCGGCCACGGCGCCGGCGCTGCACACCACCTCGGGGCAGGACCGGCGGACCAGGTCGGCGACGTCCGGCGGCCCCAGGTAACGAACCATCCCGATGCCGGCGGCCAGGGCGCCCTGGCAGGCGAGCACGGCAGCGCCCGGATAGGCGCCGGAGCCCGCGACCACCCCCAGCACCCCTCTGGAGTACTTGTGCGCCCGCCGCTGTGGGCGTGGCAGGAGGGCGGACAGGTCTGCGGCCTCAAGCCGTCGCAGGGACGGCCATGGCAGCGCCTGCTCGATTCCGATCGGGACCACCCGGATGGCGCCCGCGAAGTCCGCGCCCGGGTCCGCCAGAAGGCCGGCCTTGGCGGCCCCAAAGGTGACCGTCATGTCGGCCGCCAGCACGGGCGCGTGCGCCTCCCCCGTGTCCGCGCCTACCCCGCTGGGGATATCGCAGGCCACCACCAAGGGGGATCGGGAGCCCGGGCGGGAGCGCCCCAGGGCCGCGACCAGCTCGGCGGCCGGTCCCCGCAGCCCGCCCTGGGCTCCGGTCCCGAGGACTGCGTCGATCACGACGTCGGTGCCGCCGGCCAGCGCGGCGAGTTCGGCCGCGTTGTCCCCGGTGAGGACCACGGCATACCCGCCGGCCTTCCGGAACGCCGCCAGCCCGGCGTCGTGGGCAGTGCCGGCGGTGAGTACCGCCGTCGTCCGCATGCCGCGGCGGGCCAGCAGCGCGGCGGCGAAGAGCCCGTCTCCGCCGTTGTTGCCCTTGCCCGCCAGCACGGCCACGCTGGAGCCGTACAGCCGCTGCCCGCGGCTCCGCAGTTCGCGGATCACGGCGTTGGCGAGGCCGTACGCGGCCCGCTGCATGAGAACAGCGCCCGCACCGGAGCCCAGCGTGTCGTCGAGAAATGGCTTTTCGGCCTCTCGCACTTGGGTTCCGGTGTAGGCGCTGATCATGGTTTCAGTCCATTCGCGGTCGCTGGGGAATGCCTGGCGCTGGGGCCGGTTCTGTCTGGAGGGCCGCCTTAGCCTTCGGCGACAACCGTCGCGGTGGCGATCCCGCCGTCGTGGCTCATGGACAAGTGCCAGCGCTTGACGCCCTTGGACTCCGCCACGGCCAGCACGGTGCCTTTGACCTGGACGGTGGGACCGTTCTGGTCCAGCCCGATCCAGCAGTCCTGCCAGTTCATGCCGGCCGGCGCCCCCAGCACTTTCGCCACGGCCTCCTTCGCGGCAAACCGCGCGGCGAGGGAGCGCGTGTTCAGTTCCCGCTCGGCGGGGACGAACAGCCTGTCGCGCAGCCCGGGGGTGCGCTCGAGCTGGCGTCCGAACCGCTCAATGTCTACGACGTCTACGCCTATGCCAACAATCATGGCGTTATTCTACGGTCACGCTCTTGGCCAGGTTGCGTGGCTGGTCCACGTCGTAACCCTTGGCCGAGGCGAGTGCGAGGGCGAAGATCTGCAGCGGAACCGTCGCGAGCAGCGGCGCCAGGAGCGTCGGGGTCTCCGGGATGTAGAACACGTGCTCGGCGTACGCCTTGACGGCCTCGTCGCCCTCTTCGGCGATCACGATCGTCTTGGCGCCGCGGGCACGGACTTCCTGGATGTTGGAGACCACCTTGGAGTGCAGCGAGTCGCGGCCGCGCGGGGACGGGACCACCACGAAGACGGGCTGGCCTTCCTCGATCAGTGCGATCGGGCCGTGCTTGAGTTCTCCGGCGGCGAAGCCCTCGGCGTGGATGTACGCGAGCTCCTTGAGCTTGAGCGCGCCCTCCATCGCCACCGGGAAACCGACGTGGCGGCCCAGGAACAGCACAGACTTGGCGTCAGCCATGGACTGGCCGAGTTCCTTGATCTGGGCCTCATTGTCGAGGATGCGCTGGATCTTGGCCGGGATCTTGCCCAGGTCGGCCAGGATGTCCTTGATCTCGCCCTGGAACTTGTTGCCGCGCAGCTGTGCCAAATAAAGGCCCAGCAGGTAGGCGGCCGTGATCTGAGCCAGGAACGCCTTGGTCGAGGCCACGGCGATTTCGGGTCCGGCGTGCGTGTAGAGCACGGCGTCCGATTCGCGCGGGATGGTGGAGCCGTTGGTGTTGCAGATGGAGACCGTCTTGGCGCCCTGTTCCTTGGCGTAGCGGACCGCCATGAGGGTGTCCATGGTCTCGCCGGACTGGGAGATGGAGACAATCAGCGTGTTCTCGTCCACGATCGGATCCCGGTAGCGGAATTCGTGCGAGAGCTCGACCTCGGTGGGAATCCGGCACCAGTGCTCGATGGCGTATTTCGCCACCTGCCCGGCGTAGGCGGAGGTGCCGCACGCGAGGACGATGATCTTATTGACGTTCTTGAGCAGCTGCGGATCGACGCGGAGCTCATCGAGGGTCAGCTTGCCGTGGATGTCGGAGCGGCCCAGCAACGTCTGGAGCACGGCATCCGGCTGGTCGTGGATTTCCTTTTCCATGAAGGACGGGAAGCCGCCCTTCTCCGCCGAGGCCGGGTCCCAGTTGACGTGGTATTCCTTGCCCTCGGCGGGGGCGCCGTAGAAGTCCGTGATCTCTACGGAGTCAGCGGTGATCGTGACGATCTGGTCCTGGCCGAGTTCCACGGCACGCCGGGTGTAGTCGATGAAGCCTGAGACGTCGGAGCCAAGGAAGTTCTCGCCTTCGCCGAGGCCGACGACGAGCGGGGAGTTCCGGCGGGCAGCGACCACCACGTCGGGCTGGTCGGCGTGGACGGCGAGGAGCGTGAAAGCGCCTTCGAGCCGCTGGCACGCAAGCTGCATCGCCCGGGTGAGGCCGCCGTTGCTTGCATCACCGCCGAGCTGGTTCCGGTAGATGTCGCCGAGCAGGGCAGCCGCGACTTCCGTGTCAGTCTCGGACTCGAAGGTGACGCCCTTGCGCTGGAGCTCGAGCTTGAGCTCGGCGAAGTTCTCGATGATGCCGTTGTGGATCAGGGCCAGCTTGCCGCCGTCGGACAGGTGCGGGTGCGCGTTCTGGTCCGTCGGGCCGCCGTGCGTCGCCCAGCGTGTGTGGCCGATTCCCGTGAGGGATTCCGGCAGCGGGCGGGCGTCCAGCTCCGCAATGAGGTTGCTCAGTTTGCCGGACTTCTTCCGGGAAGAAATCGTGCCGTCGGCCACTACAGCGATACCCGCGGAGTCGTAGCCGCGGTACTCCAGGCGCCGCAAACCTTCAAGGACAACGTCCAAGGCATTGTGTCCAGCATTTACCCGGCCATCTGAGTGGCCCACATATCCAACGATTCCACACATGGTCATAAGCCTAGCGGGTTTCCGGGAGGGAGGACGTGGGACGGCGGGGCGTGAAGGCCCGTGCGCGGGGCTGCGGCGGGCCGGCCCGGCTTCCACCGGCCAGTCCATTTCGCTCTCGGCGTTGTGAAGGGCAGAATCTCTAGGGTGACTTTGCAACGCAATGAAGCGAACGGGGAAGGTGTCTCGCCGTTCGTGGAGCTGGACCGGCAGACCTGGTCCCGGCTCGCTGCCCAGATGGAGCAGCCCCTTAATGAAGAGGATGTGTTCCGCCTTCGCGGCCTCGGGGACCCCCTCGACATCAAGGAAGTGCGCGAGGTCTATCTGCCGCTGTCCCGCCTCCTGCACCTGTATGTGGAAGCCGCGGGCCAGCTTCACGCAGCCACCACCACCTTCCTGGGCGAGACCACCCAGCGCACGCCGTTCGTGATCGGCGTGGCCGGTTCGGTGGCCGTGGGCAAGTCCACCATCGCCCGCGTCCTGCGGGAAATGCTCCG
This sequence comes from Arthrobacter sp. 49Tsu3.1M3, assembly GCF_900168135.1. Lineage (NCBI taxonomy): Bacteria > Bacillati > Actinomycetota > Actinomycetes > Micrococcales > Micrococcaceae > Arthrobacter > Arthrobacter sp. 49Tsu3.1M3. The sequence continues at coordinate 258,404 of NZ_FUZD01000002.1, read as the reverse complement.
CCGCTGGCCGGGCACCCCCAACGTGGAGCTCATCACCACGGACGGATTCCTCTACCCGCTCGCCGAGCTCAAACGCCGGCAACTGCTCGAGCGCAAGGGTTTTCCGGAGTCCTACGACCGCCGTGCCCTGCTGCGCTTTGTCAGCGAGATCAAGGGCGGCGCCGAGGAGGTCCGGGCCCCCTGGTATTCCCACGTCACCTATGACATCGTCCCCGGCAAGGAAGTAGTGGTGCGCCGCCCGGACGTGCTCATTGTCGAAGGGCTGAACGTCCTCGCTCCGGCGCGGCCACGACAGGACGGCAGGCAGGGCCTGGCCCTGAGCGACTTCTTCGATTTCTCCATTTACGTCGACGCGAAGACCGCGTATATCGAGGAGTGGTACGTGGACCGGTTCCGCAAACTGCGGACCACGGCCTTCGCCCAGCCGGAATCGTACTTCCACCGCTACGCCACGCTCTCCGATGCCGAGGCCGAAGAGACCGCCCGTGAGATCTGGAAGCGCATCAACGAGCCCAACCTCGAGGAAAACGTCCTCCCGACCCGGGGCCGCGCGCAACTGGTCCTGACCAAGGACGCCGACCACTCCATCCGCCGGATGCTGCTGAGGAAGGTCTAGCACACATGTGCTACGACGACGCGGACGGGACGGCGGGACGGCAGGAAGCCGGCCCGGAATCGCCGAGCCGCCGGGCCTTCAGCCGCCTCCTGCTGGCGGGCACCGGCCTCGCGGCGCTGTCCGCCTGCACCCCGGCCCAGTCCTTCACGCCGTCCGGCACCCCGGGGCCGACGCCGGGCACGGGCACGGGCAGTTCGACGCCGACCGCCGCTGCTGCGGCGTCGACCCCGCCGGCAAGCACGCCATCGGCACCCGTTCCGGAAAGCACCCCTGCGGCGACGCAGACGGCGACACCTGTCCCGCCGTCGGCCGCTGCCCGTCCTCCATCGGCCGCGGCGCCGGGGCCGCAGCATTCCCTTTCGGACCCCACGAGCCCGTGGGTGATCGTCAACAAGCACCGCCCGCTCTCCCCCGCCACCTTTGTGCCGCCGGATCTGGCCCGGCCGGCCGTCCGTCTGGCGACGTCGGGCGAGGCGGCGCTGGTGAACAGCACGACGGCGGCAGCGGCTGAGAGGATGTTCGCGGCCGCGGCCGCCGACGGCGTCATCATCACTCTCGCCAGCGGGTACCGTTCGTTCGCGACACAGCGGGCCACCTACGGCAGCTACGTGAATTCCCGCGGCCAGGCGGAGGCTGACACCGCCTCGGCCCGGCCCGGCTACTCAGAGCACCAGACGGGCTGGGCGTTCGACATCGGCGACGGCAGCGGGGCGGACGCTTTCACGCCCCAGTTCAAGGACCGGCCGGCGGCGATCTGGGCCAAGGCGAACGCCCACCGCTTCGGCTTCGTGGTCCGCTACCCGTGGATGCTGCACGAAATCACCGGGTACTTCTATGAGCCATGGCATCTGCGCTTCATCGGCAAGGAGGCGGCCGCGGACATGCGCGCCCGCGGCATCGGCACACTGGAACAATACTTCGGCCTGGAAGCCGCCCCGGCGTACCGCTAAGCCTGCGCGGGACCGTTGCCGGCGGGCTACTCGGGGACGAGCTCCAAAGCCAGTTCGGTCCGGACCACCTGAGCCAGGCGCTCCGCGACGCCCTGGGCGGTTTTGTGGTCTCCGGCCTCCACCATCACGCGCACCACCGGCTCGGTGCCCGAGGGGCGCAGCAGGACGCGCCCGGTGTCGCCGAGTTCGGTTTCGGCGGCGGATACCGCCTGCGCCACCACCGCATCGCCCTTGACCCGGGTACGGTCCACGCCCTTGACGTTGATGAGGACCTGGGGCAGCTTGGTCATCACCGTGGACAGCTCCTTGAGCGGGCGGCCGGTGAGTGCCACCTGGGCGGCAATCTGCAGCCCGGTCAGTACGCCGTCGCCGGTAGTGGCGTAGTCGGCAAAAATTACGTGCCCGGACTGCTCGCCGCCAAGGCTGTAGCCGCCGTTGCGCATTTCCTCGAGGACGTAGCGGTCCCCCACGCCGGTTTCGCGCAGGCTGATCCCGGCGTCACGCAGGGCGAGCTTCAGGCCGAGGTTGCTCATGACGGTGGCCACGAGGACATCGTCCCTAAGCTTTCCGGCGTCCTTGAGGGCAACGGCCAGGATGGCCATGATCTGGTCGCCGTCCACCTCGTTGCCTTCGTGGTCCACGGCGAGGCAGCGGTCGGCGTCGCCGTCGTGCGCAATGCCGAGGTCCGCCCCGTGATCCAGGACGGCGCGCTTGAGCGGGCCGAGGTGCGTGGACCCGACCCCTTCGTTGATGTTGAGCCCGTCCGGTTCGGCGCCAATGACGACCACGTTGGCGCCGGCGTCCTTGAACACCTGCGGGGAACAGCCGCTGGCCGCGCCATGGGCGCAGTCGAGGACGACCTTCAGGCCGTCCAGGCGGTGCGGAAGCGTGCCGAGCAGGTGCACGATGTAGCGGTCCTCGGCGTCGGAGAAGCGCTGGATGCGTCCCACCTCACCACCGACGGGCCGGAAAGGCTCCTTACTGAGCTGCACTTCGATGGCGTCCTCGACGTCGTCGGGCAGCTTCTGACCGCCGCGGGCGAAGAACTTGATGCCGTTGTCCGGCGCCGGGTTGTGGGAGGCGGAGATCATGACGCCGAAGTCAGCGTTGAGGTCCGCCACGAGGTAGGCGGCGGCCGGGGTGGGCAGCACGCCGGCGTCGTAGACGTCGATTCCCGAGCTGGAGAGACCTGCCTCCACTGCAGCCGCGAGGAACTCACCGCTGGCCCGCGGGTCCCGTGCCACCACGGCGCGCGGCCGCTTCCCGGTCGTGTTGCGGTCGTGGCCAAGTACGACGGCGGCGGCCTGGGCCAGCTGCAAGGCGAGCTCGGCGGTCAGCAACCCGTTCGCCAGGCCCCGGACTCCATCGGTTCCAAATAATCTAGACATCGGACCAAGTTTAGTCGATGGGCGGGGCAAGTCCGGCTTAAACGGCGAAAGCCCGCCCCGCCGAGGGGCGGGACGGGCTTTCGTGCAAGCGCCAGAAGCGCTTGGAAGCAGTATTAACGCTTCGAGTACTGCTGTGCCTTGCGGGCCTTCTTGAGACCGGCCTTCTTGCGCTCGATGACGCGGGCGTCGCGGCGCAGGTAACCGGCCTTCTTCAGGGTGGCGCGGTTGTTCTCGGTGTCGATCTCGTTCAGGGAACGGGCGATGCCGAGGCGCAGGGCACCGGCCTGGCCGGAGATGCCGCCACCGTGGATGCGGGCAATGACGTCGTAGGCGCCGTCAAGATCCAGGATCTTGAAGGGCTCGTTGACGTCCTGCTGGTGCAGCTTGTTCGGGAAGTAGTTCGCCAGCTCGCGGCCGTTGATGGTCCACTTGCCGGAGCCGGGCACAACGCGAACGCGTGCAACGGCTTCCTTACGACGGCCAACTGCAGCGCCGGCAACGGTCAGTGCCGGGCGTTCCTTCTTCGGCGCAGCTGCTTCCGCAGCACCGCTCTCCGAGGTGTAGCTGGTCAGGTTTTCCTCAGCCTCAACGGCTTCGGTGGTCAGTTCTTCGTTCTGAGCCACGATTCTCCTTGATAAAAAGTTGGTTGGTGGCCAGGACTACTGGGCGACCTGGGTGATTTCGAAAGTCTTGGGCTGCTGGGCGGCGTGGGGGTGCTCTGCACCGCGGTACACCTTCAGCTTGCCCAGCTGCTGTGCAGCGAGGGAGTTCTTCGGGAGCATGCCCTTGATGGCCTTCTCCACGGCGCGAACCGGGTTGGACTCAAGCAGTTCCGCGTAGTTGACGGAGGTCAGGCCGCCCGGGTAGCCGGAGTGGCGGTATGCGCGCTTCTGCTCCAGCTTGGCGCCGGTGAGGGCAACCTTTTCAGCGTTGATGATGATGACGAAGTCGCCCATGTCCATGTGGGACGCGAAGGTGGCCTTGTGCTTGCCGCGCAGCAGGATTGCGGTCTGGCTCGCGAGACGACCAAGGACAACGTCGGTGGCGTCAATGACGTGCCACTGGCGGTTGATATCGCCGGGCTTCGGGGTATACGTACGCACGGTGTTTGCCTCGTTCTTGTTCTGGCGTTCTTGTTTTAGGCGTCACTCTTACGGTGCACCTACTATCTATGCGCTACCGGAACAGAGGTGAGGGCTCCATGTAACCAGTCATCCTGAGGTCTCGAATGTGCACGTTGAGTAGTTATCCTGCAACCGGATTCTCAAGCGGGCACGCACCATCGAGATAGGACACGCACAACGACTACCAAGAATAGCCGACGGCGGCCTGTTGGGTCAAAATGGGGTGTTCGGATGCATCCTGTCTGCTCCCTGTTTCGTCAGACAGCCCCGCACCGGCCCGTCGCATCCCTGGAGGAACCGTGTCCGATCCCGCCGCCGCCGGCTCCATCGCCCTGCTGCTTGGGCAGCCGGCCCTCCTGGCGCAGCCGACCGGGTGGCTCACCGGACTTCCCTTCATCGCCTTCATAGTCAGTGTTGGTCTCGCGGGCGCATGCCTGTCGTTGCTGGCCGAGTTCCTCATACGGCGCACGCTCCCCCGCCTGGGCGGACCCTTGACGGTACGCATGAGGCTTACGACGGCGGCGGCCACCTTCGCGCTGTCCGTTCTATTGGCGTGGCGGTTCGGTGCCTCCCCGGAGCTTCCGGCCTACGTATTACTTGCGGTCGCCGGCGTCCAGCTGGCGCGGATCGACCTCTTGCACCATTTACTGCCCAACAGGATGGTTTTACCCCTGCTCGGGGCCGGAATTGTGCTCCTCGGCGTCGCCGCAGGGGTCTCCAACGAGGCAGGCAGCCTGCTGCGGGGAGTCGCCGGCGCCTCAATAATGTTCGTTTTGTACCTTTTTCTTGCCCTGACCAGCCGAAACGGCCTCGGGATGGGCGATGTGAAGCTCGCAGCACCACTCGGCTTGTACTTGGGCTACCTAGGCTGGTCCCACTTGTTCTACGGCGGGGCCTTGGGATTCGTCGCAGGGGGCGTTGCCTCTGCGCTCCTGGTCCTCAAGAACCGCGGAAACAAGCCGAAGGAAGTACCCTACGGCCCCTCGATGCTGGCCGCTGGCCTGGCAATCATCCTGCTGCTCCCCTAGGTGGCCTCCGCCTTCACCTGGACCGCGGATTAAGTAAGACGGCTTATCAAACCAAGTAGTTGGGGTCTACCCCTACTTAGAAACTGAGTACACCCCCGTTTGAGGGCAGGTGATACCCATTTTTTCCCTCCCAAAAGTCGAGTATCGAACATCATTGCCGTGCCGTTTGGGGCCGTGCAAATGTTGTCCCAACGAAGCTCCAGCAAATAAGCAATCGGGGATTTGCCGGAAATTCGTTCAATACTCACACTCTGGAAAAGGACAAATAAAATGACTGGTCTCATGGTCTCAATGCTTGCTTTTGTTGCCGGCGTCAAGGACAAGCTCACCTCCGAAAAGGGCGCGACCGCGACGGAATACTCGCTCCTCGTAGCCTTCATCGCCTTTGCGGTAATCGTCGGTGTCACGTTCTTCGGCAACCAGCTGAGCACCTGGTTCAACGATCTCGGCACCACCGTCAACGGCTGGAAGAACGGCCAGCCCTAAGTCCCAGCCGACAAAGCAGGTCTCAGCAACACCCATGTGCCGCGTCCGCCCAGCGCGGGCGCGGCACATTTCTTTCCCCATTAGCTGCATCTATCCCTGGGGGGATCCTATGAAGCGCAGAAGTTCGCGAGCGCCCCGGTCTCGGGCAAAGGGCAGGGAGCGAGGCGCGGCCGTCGTCGAGTTCGCTCTCGTGGTGCCCGTCCTTCTCGTCCTGGTGGGCGGGATCATTGAGTTTTCGTACTCGTACAACCTGCAGATTTCCGTCACCCAGGCGGCCCGCGAGGCCGCCAGGACGATGGCCATCTTCAACGATCAAGGCCGCGCCCGTGCCGCCGCGGTGGCAGGAGCACCCGGGCTAAGCCCGAGCGGCTTCACGTACACCTTCACCGGCTCCTGCCCGTCGGGCGGCACCGGCAACGCCCAGGTCACCGTCGGCTACACTGCCAACTCACTGACCGGAATGTTCGGCAGTTCCATCGCCCTCACCGGAACGGGGGCCATGCGATGCCACGGCTAAAGGCTGTCTTCTCTCGGAAGCGAGACAAGGAGCGCGGGGCCGCCGGCGTCCTCGTTGCCGCGATGATGCTGGTGCTGATCGGGGCCGGGGCATTGGCAGTGGACACGGGACAGATCTACGCCGAACGGGCGCAGCTCCAAAACGCCGCAGATGCCGGCGCCATGGCCGCAGCACAGCAGTGCCACAAGGCTGGCACGTGCACCGTCACGCAGGCAAAGCTCTGGGCAGAGGAGCTCAGCGGACCCAATTCCAATGACGGAGCCACCACTGTGGACTCCGTGGATCTGTCCGTTCCAAAGCAGGTCACCGTGGTCACGTCGACACGCAGCGGCAGCAACGGGTTCCTTACCAAGTTGTTCGCCAACGCACTGAACGCCCCGCCAGTCACGGTCCGCGCCGCCGCCACGGCTTCAATGTCGCCTCCAGGAGCCGGGTCCGGATTCCCGCTGGCGATCTCAAATCACTGCTACAACCTCTCCGGCGCAGTCGCCACTGGCCAGGTCCAGAAGATCTCTTACAAACCAGGCGGCACCTGCACCGGCCCGTCAGGGACGCAGATTCCCGGCGGCTGGGGCTGGCTGGACCAGGACTCACCGTGCGTAGCGGAGACGCAAACCGGAAGCAACCAGATGGGCTCCGACCCCGGCAACAACCCGCCGTCCGGCTGCTCCACGATCCTGACCGGCTGGAAGACCACGATCGAAGCCGGCGGAGCGGTCAAAGTTACGTTCCCGATCTTCGATGACGCCACCAACCAAGGACAAAACGGCAGCTTCCACATCATCGGCTACGCCACCTTCAAGATCTGGGGCTGGAAGTTCGGCAATAAGCACGAGTACGAATTTCGCAACACGAAGGACGATCCCGGAATGACGGCCGATCTGGCCTGCAACGCCGGCAATGACCGCTGCGTTATCGGCCAATTCGTCAAGTTTGAATCCATCGATTCCCTCGGGGACTCTTCGGGCTCGGACTTCGGAACCGACGAAATAAAATTAGTCAAATAGGCAATTTCTAAGGGGATATTATGAAAACACGCCTGCTGGGGGGCATCGCCGCGTTACTGGTGGCAATTGTTGGAACTGTATTGCTGGTCACGTACGTTCAAAATGCTGACAAACGCGCGCTGGCCAGTACCGAAACTGAAAACGTCTATATTGTCGAGAAAGCCATTCCAGCCGGAGCCTCCGCGGATGCGATTGCCGGCTCGGTGGTCAAGAAGGCCGTTCCGAAACTCGCCGTGGCCGAGAACGGCGTCACGGATCTCTCGTCTTTGAACTCCAAGGTCTCCGCCGTAGCACTCATGCCCGGGGAGCAGTTGCTGTCCTCCCGGATGGTGGAGCAGAACGCATTCCTGGGACCAGCCCGGGTCCAGGTACCCACCGGGCTTCAGGAGCTAACCCTGAAGCTTCCCATCGAGCGTGTTGCGGGCGGCGTCTTGAAGGCCGGCGATACGGTGGGCGTCTTCATCTCAATCGAAGACGCCGGCGCCCAAGGCGGCGGCAAGGCAAGCAGGACGCAGCTGAGCTTCCACAAAGTCCTGGTGACGGGAGCACAGTTCAGCAACGGCACGGCAACCCAGACGGGCGGCTCCGACTCCTCAACCGGGGCCACACAGGCGTCCTCGACATCCAGCAGCAAGGAACAGACGGACGACACGTACCTGGTGACGCTGGCGCGGAACTCCGCCGACGCCGAACGCATCGTATTTGCTGCAGAGTTCGGCAAAATCTACCTGTCCAAGGAGCCCGGCGATGCGCTCGAGACGAGCACCGGCGTGGTTGATAAGGCAGGGCTGTTCCGATGAGCCGCTTCATTCTGATCACCCCGAACAGCGATTTCGAACGCTTGGTTCGTCTGGCAGTCACCGGGCTGCACGGCACGCTGCACGTCTTCCAGGCGGACTACTTGCCGGAAGGGCCCGCGGACATCCTGCGACAGCTGCAGGGCGAACCGCCGGAGGTCCTCATCCTCGGGCCCGGGCTGCCGGTGGAGGATTCCCTGAAGCTAGCCTCGGTTGTTGACCTCCAGTACCCGGAGATCAGCGTGGTGCTTGCGGCCGTCGCCACTCCGGAGACTGTGTTGCAGGCCATGCGGGCCGGCGTCAGGGACTTCCTAGATCCCGGCGCCGCTTCCGACGCCATTCGAGTCATGCTGGAGCGGGCAAGCCTCGCAGCGGCCGGCCGGCGGCGTGGCCTCGCACCTCAGACCTCCGAACACGCCGACCACGGCGCAGGCGGCAAGGTCATCGCCGTGATGTCGCCCAAAGGCGGCGTTGGCAAGACCACCGTGGCGACCAACCTCGCCGTCGGGCTGGGCAAAATCTCCCCGATGGGCGTAGTGATCGTGGATCTCGACCTCCAGTTCGGCGACGTGGCCAGCGGCTTGATGCTCGAGCCGGAGTTCACCATCACCGACGCCGTGCTGGGTGCTGCGAGCCAGGATTCCATGGTGCTGAAGACCTACCTGACGGTTCATCCAGCCGGCATCTACGCACTGTGTGCACCCCGCTCTCCGATCGAAATGGACCGGATCACGGCCACGCACGTGTCGCACCTGTTGGAACAGCTCCGGCAGGAATTCCGCTACATCGTGGTGGACACGGCACCCGGGCTGGGAGAGCATGTCCTGGCCACCCTCGAGCTGGCTACGGACGCGGTCTGGATCTGCGGCATGGATGTGCCCAGTATCAGGGGCATGCGGACGGGCTTCCAGATCCTGGAGGAACTCAATCTGGTCCCAGAACAGCGGCACATTGTATTGAACATGGCCGACCGGAGGGCCGGCTTGACTCTCAAAGACGTCGAAGCGACGGTCGGAGCCCCTGTGGACGTAGTACTGCCGCGTTCCAAGAACATGCCATTCTCCACCAACAAGGGAGTTCCAGTCCTTCAGGACGGCAGCAGGGATCCCGCATCCAAGGGCCTTCGCCAGTTGGTGGAGCGGTTCAAACCCGAGTGGGAAGCAAGACCTCACAAGCAACTGCACAGAAGGGCGGTATTCCAGTGAGCCTCACAGACCGATTCCTGCAATTGCGCGGGGATGCCCCGGCCGCAAAGTCGACAGATATGCCAGAGGCGCCCGTTGACATCTTCCAGGCCCCCTCGACTCTGGGCCGGATCCACGAGGCGAAGGCGGCCGCGGAAACGCGCTCCGACGCAGTTGAGCTGACGCAGACTGCATCCGTTGCCAGCGAAGCCCTCAACGCTCTGAAGGAACGGGCCAGCCAGGCGCTTTTCGAGCGGCTCGGCTCGCGGATCACGGACTCCTCGATCGGGGAGGAAGAACTCCGCCAGTCCGTCAAGGACGAACTGAAGGCCGTCGTCGATGCGGAGCAGATTCCCCTCACTGGCCAGGAACGCCAGCGGCTGATCCGCGAAATCTCCGACGACGTCCTCGGCCATGGGCCCATCCAGCGGTTCCTGGATGACCCCGCCGTCACGGAAGTCATGGTGAACCGTTTTGACCAGATCTATGTGGAACGCCAGGGTCAGCTCTTCCTTACCGACACCAGGTTCACCTCGGATGAGGCTCTCCGCCGGGTCATTGAGAGGATCGTCTCCCACGTTGGACGGCGTATTGATGAGTCGTCGCCCTTGGTTGACGCGAGGCTATCCGACGGCTCCCGTGTCAATGCGATCATTCCGCCTCTGGCGGTCAACGGACCCGCATTGACCATCCGGAAGTTCGGGCGGGATCCGCTCACGGTCGACAACCTGATCTCCATGGGCAGCCTGTCGCCGGAAATGGCCGAACTGCTCCAGGCCTGTGTGCTGGCGAGGATGAACATCATCGTGTCCGGCGGCACCGGAACGGGCAAGACGACTCTGCTGAACGTGCTTTCTTCGTTCATTCCGGCGTCGGACCGGATTGTCACGATCGAGGACGCGGTGGAACTGCAGTTGCAGCAGGACCACGTGGTCCGGCTGGAAAGCCGGCCGCAGAACATCGAGGGGAAAGGTGAAATCTCCATTCGGGACCTCGTCCGGAACTCCTTGCGCATGCGGCCGGACCGAATCGTCGTCGGCGAGGTCCGCGGCGGGGAGTGCCTGGACATGCTGCAGGCCATGAACACCGGCCACGACGGGTCCATCTCTACTGTTCACGCCAACTCTCCTCGGGATGCCATCGCCAGGCTTGAAACCCTGGTCCTCATGGCTGGCATGGACCTGCCGCTGCGTGCCGTGCGCGAGCAAGTGGCCTCGGCAGTGAACCTCATTGTCCATATTTCCCGGCTCCGCGACGGTTCGCGCCGCGTCACCCACATCACCGAAGTCCAGGGCATGGAGGGCGACATCGTTACCCTGCAGGACGCGTTCGTTTTCGACTACGCGGCAGGGGTGGACAGCAGTGGGAGGTTCCTCGGCAAACCCGTACCGACCGGCGTTCGGCCGCGCTTCACGGACCGGTTCGCAGAGCTTGGGATTTCGGTCTCACCGGCTGTCTTCGGCGTTCAGCCTGCAAGGGGGCGGTAGCCATGGTTCCGGAACTGTCCCCCCTTGCCTTCGTGGCCGGCCTACTCCTGGTGTACGGTGCGCTGGCGATCCTGTTCGCCGTGGTGTTCAAGTCCAGGTCCGCCGTCGCACTTTCCCGGCGCCGGCCGGACGCGGCGCCCCCTGCCTCCACCTTCACCCGCCTGACGGACCAAGCCGTGAAGGCTTTGAATAAGGGCGTTCGGCGCGGCCGCACCGGGATCCTCAACCGGGACAAGCTTGACGCGGCCGGCCTGAAAAAAGAGCCTGGCGACTACATGCTGATCGCTGGCGCCGTGACGTTCGTGGCGGTGGTCCTGGGCTTCTTGCTCGGCGGCCCGGCTCCCGCTGTCCTGATGCTGGTCCTCACCCCCGTGGGACTCGTCATGTTCTTGAACGTCCTGGTCTCACGGCGGCGGAAGAAATTCGACGACCAAGTGCCGGACACGTTGCAGATGTTCTCGGGCGGCCTGCGCGCCGGGCACAGTCTGCTGCGCGCCATCGACGCCGCCGCCCAGGAAAGTGACGCCCCCATGACCGAGGAACTGAACCGGGTGGTGAACGAGACCAGGATCGGACGGGATCTCGGTGAGTCCCTTGACGAGGTGGCGCGTAGGACCGACAACGAGGACTTCGGGTGGATCGCCCGGTCCGTAGAGATCCACCGCGAGGTTGGCGGCGATTTGGCCGAAGTCTTGGACCATGTCGGGGAAACAATCCGTGACCGGAATCAGATCCGCGGCCAAGTGCGGGCCCTCAGCGCGGAAGGCAGGATATCGGCCCTCGTGCTGATCGCCCTGCCGGTGGTGATGTTCATCGGACTGACCCTGTTCAATCCCCTGTACTCGAAGGTCTTCACGAGCACACTGCCCGGCTACCTTATGATCGCCGCCGTGGTTGTCCTCCTCTCGGTCGGCAGTTTCTGGCTGAGCCGGCTCATCAAACCGAAGTTCTAGGGAAGCAGGGAGAGAACCGTGCAAGCTATCGCCTACGCCGCCATCCTGGCCGTTGTCGCCCCCGTGTCCATCATGACCTGGCTGGCCCTGACCGGCGACCGTGCCGGCCTGCGAAACATCCAATCCAATTTGGGTCACCGCCCCCGTTCCGGCGCAGCCAGCTTCGACGCCAATGAACAGCTGGCGTCCCTTGCGAAGAAGGCCATGCCGCAGGGCTATGCAGCGTGGCTGGACAAGCAGCTCTCAGGTGCGGGCCGGCCGAAGGCGTGGCCCCTGGGACGGGTCGTCATGGTCAAGCCCCTGCTGGCCCTGGCAGGAGCCGTCCTGGGCGTCCTGCTCTACATTGCTGATCCGAAGCCCCTGAAGCTCGGCCTTGCACTCGGGGTAACGGCGCTGTGCTATTTCGTCCCGGACATCCTCCTGCGGAACTACGCCGAAAAGCGCCGGACAGCTATCAAGCTGGAACTGCCCAACGCCCTGGACCAGATGCTTATCTCGGTCCAGGCCGGACTCGGTTTCGAGACCGCCATGGCCCGCGCCGGCGAGACCGGCAAGGGGCCCCTGGCTGACGAGCTCGTCCGGACACTCCAGGACATCCAGGTGGGTAGGTCCCGCAAGGAGGCCTATGTGGCTCTGGCCCAGCGGGTCGATGTCCCGGATCTCCGCTCGTTCGTCAGGGCCGTCGTCCAAGCCGACACCTACGGAATTGCCATCGCCAAGGTCCTCCAGTCCCAGGCGCAGGTGATGCGCGTGAAGAGGCGCCAACAGGCCGAGGAGCACGCCATGAAGATGCCAGTCAAGATGTTGTTTCCGCTCATCTTCTCGATCCTTCCCGCCCTGTTCATCGTGGTGCTCGGCCCGACCATGATGAGCATCATGGACATGTTCGCCAAGCGTTAGGCCGGCGCCGGCGCGGCTGCCCTTCGGCGGCCATCCACAGACCGGACCCCCTTGGACCCAGAGCCGAGGGGGTCCTCCTGCGTGTGCGGACAGAGACCCGGCTCCCAGCGCAGTAAGAGCGCAGGGAATGTACAGGAAACGTGCAGTTTGGGAAGCCTTAGCACAGGATGCGTCAAAGGCGAATCGTCGGCGTGTCGGTGGTTGCTAAGTTCCTCTCAGTGCTGGTGCAGGGCCAGCCGCCCAACTCGCTCAGGAGTCTCCAATGCGTTCCATTCTCTCCAGCTTCGCAGCCCGCCTTCGCCGAGATCAGCGCGGCGCCACCGCCGTCGAATACGGCATCATGGTCTCCCTCATCGCCGTCGTCATCATCGTCGCCGTGACGCTCCTCGGTGGCACTTTGAAGGACACCTTCACCCAGGTCCAGTGCTCCGTCAGCGGCGGCAGCTACGCTGCGGCCGTACCCGGCGTCGGCGGGGCCGCCGGCACCGACGCCAAGTGCACGCCGAAAGCTCCCTAGCGCGATAGATTCGCATCGGCCAACGAACACGTGGCGGTGGCCTGGGGCCACCGCCACGTGTGTCTCTCCAGAACTCGACGTGCGGGAAGGCGGTCGCCCATGTCCAAATCATCGGAGCGGGGCGCCGTCGCGGTGGAATTCGCTCTTCTCGCGCCCATTTTGGTCATGCTGCTGCTTGGCATCACGGAATTCGGCCGGGCGTACAACGCGCAGATCACCCTCTCGGCGGCAGCCCGCGAAGGCGTCCGGGTCATGGCCATCGGCAACAGCCCGTCTGCGGCCCGAACGGCGGCCAAGAATTCAGCCGCCGCTTTGAAACCGGCCCTGGCCGACACCAACATCACCATCAGCCCCGCCACCTGCACCACCGGAACCCAAGTGACCCTCAAGATCACGTACTCCCTCACCACCATGACCGGCATCGCAGGCCCGTTCACGATGGAAGGCAAAGGAGTCATGCTGTGCGGAGGTTAGGAATGACCACCACCGACGGCGAGCGCGGGGCCATCAGCGTCTTGGTCGCCATCCTCATGGTGACCCTGCTGGGGTTCACAGCGCTGGCGGTGGACGTCGGCATGCTCTACGCCGAGCGGACCCAGCTTCGCAACGGAGCCGACGCCGCAGCCCTCGCCATCGCGCAGAAATGTGCCCGGAACATCAACGATGCCGACTGTGCCACCGCCTCCGCCCTCGCCCGCAGTCTCGCCAACGGCAACGCCCGCGACGGCGCCAGCAACATCGCGTCCCTTGTGCTGGACAAGACCGCCGGCACAGTAAAGGTGACAGCCGGGGCCCAGGAAGCAGGGCAGGCGCCCAACCGCGTTTCCCTTTTCCTTGCACGGGTGTTGGGCTTCAACGACGCCGCGGTTACCGCCGGGGCAACCGTACAGTGGGGCCAACCGGTGGCGGGCCCGACGGCTTTCCCGCTGACCTTCTCCATCTGCCAGATCAAAAACCAGGTCGATGGGAGCCTGCAGAGGCTGCAGAGCCACGGCGACGACGCCAATCCCGACTGCATGTATGGACCGTCAGGCGCCCCAGTACCCGGCGGCTTCGGCTGGCTCACCAGCAACCCGGGCGTGTGCGGCGGCTTCATCGATATCAACGCAGGCGACGCACCGAACTCATCCGGCAACAGCTACCCAAAGGACTGCGACAGCCTGCTGACGCAGTGGGCGGCGGACATCAACGGCGGCAAGGACGTGATTGTCCTGCTCCCCGTCTTCAACCGGGTGACCGGAACCGGCACGAATGCCAAATACAAGCTCATCTCCTTCGCCGCCTTCAAGGTCAAAGGCTGGAACTTCAGCGGTAACAATGGTCTGCCTGAGTCCTTCCAGAACAAGCCGCCCGCCATCGCTTCGTCCCTGAAATGCGATGGCAACTGCCGTGGCATTATCGGCAGTTTCGTCCAATACGTCTCGCTGGCCGATGGCTACACCCTCGGCACGCCGGAGGAGGACTTCGGCGCAGACGTCGTCAGGCTCACGCAGTAGCACCCAACGTCGCCACATTGCCCACTAACCAGTTCAGGAGCAGTTTTTGAAGTCACGCTTATTGGCAGGAATCGCGGCCCTGGTGCTGGCCGTCGTCGGAGCCATCCTGGTAGTCAGCTACGCGCAGGGCGCCGACAGCAGGGCGGTGCAGGGCCTACAGCCCGTCACCGTTCTCGTGGTGTCGAAAGCAGTGCCGGCCGGGACGTCGGTCGCGGCCTTGAAAGCTTTTGTGACCAGCCAGGAGCTTCCCGGAAAGGCTGTGTCGAAGTCGGCTCTCACGAACCTGGACGGGCTCGCCGGCAAAGTCACCGCCGTCGACCTCCTCCCTGGCGAACAGCTCGTTGCCGAGCGGCTGATTGAGCCGGAGGCACTCAAAGCGAGCGGATCCGTGCAGATCCCGGAGGGTCTGCAGGAAGTCTCCTTCCAGCTCGAGCCGCAGCGTGTGGTGGGCGGCCGGCTGGCACCGGGGGATCACGTCGGCGTCTTCATTTCCTTCAAGAGCGGTGGCCTCGAAGCCAAGCCGGAGAAGGAAACCACCCAGTTGACCATCCACAAGGTCCTGGTGACCGCCGTGCAGCGTGCACCCCTCGCCACTGCTCCCGCCCAGCCCCCAACAGATGGCGCCACCGCACCGGCCGAAGACACCTCGCTCCCCACCGGTTCGCTACTGCTGACTGTCGCCGTCAACGACGTCGACGCCGGCAAGATCGTGTACGCCTCGGAGTTCACTGACACCGCCAGCATCTGGCTTAGCAAGGAACCGCTCAACGCCAAGGACAGCGGCCGGCCAGGAATCGTAACGAAACCGGAGGTGTACAAATGAGCCGCTTTGTCCTGATTTCGCCGAACACGGACTTCGATGCCCGCGTCCGCCAGGCGCTGGCCGGCGGCCTTCCGGGCGGCCTGCAGACCTTCGCGTTCGTCAATCCCGCGAACCCGGCGGAACTCTTCGCCAGCCTCAACCAGGAACGGCCCGAGGTCCTGATTCTGGGACCCGACGTGCCGGTGGAGGACGCCCTGCGCCTGGCGACGGTGTTCGACGTCCAGCTTCCCGAGCTCAGCGTCATCCTGGTCGGCGAGCCCGATCCGAACTTCGTGCTGCTGGCCATGCGGGCAGGTATCCGCGACATCCTCAGCCCGGCGGCGGACCCGGCCCAGATCCGGGTGCTGCTGGAGCGGGCCTGCCAGTCGTTCGCCACCCGCAACCGGACCACGGCGGCCAGCCAGCCGGACAGCGCGAGGGGGTTGGTGATCGGCGTCTTCTCCCCCAAGGGCGGGGTCGGCAAAACCACGGTTGCCACCAACATCGCCATCGGGCTGGGCAAAGTGGCGCCGATGGGCGTGGTGATCGTGGACCTGGACCTGCAGTTCGGGGACGTGGCCTCGGGCCTGTACCTGCACCCGGAACACACCGTTACCGACGCCGTCTCATCCGCGGCCAGCCAGGATTCCCTCGTCCTCAAAGCCTTCCTCACCGTCCACCCCGGGAGCATCTACGCCCTCTGCGCCCCCCGGACGCCCGAGGAGGCCGACGACATCACACCCCAGCAGGTCACGCGCCTGCTCGAACAACTGGCCGAACAGTTCCAATACGTCGTCGTCGACACCGCTCCCGGGCTCCCGGAGGTCGGGCTGGCCGCGCTCGAGCAGTGCACCGACGCCGTCTGGGTGACTGCCATGGACGTGCCCAGTATCCGCGGGCTGCGCTCCGGCCTGGATATCCTCCGGCGCCTGGACCTGCTGCCCGAGACCCGCCATGTGGTCCTGAACATGGCGGACTCGAAGTCCGGATTGAGCGTCCAGGACGTCGAGGCGACCATCGGCGCGCCCGTGGACGTCAGCATCCCCCGGTCCAAGGCAGTGGCGTTCTCCACTAACCGCGGCATCCCGGTCCTTCAAGACGGACGCAAAGATCCTGCCATCAAGGGACTGCAACAGCTCGTCAACCGGTTCGACCCGGCTTGGCGCGCCACCGCCCCGAAGAAACTGCACCGCCGGGTGGTGGTCTAGATGAAGCTGTCGGAACGGCTCCGCTCCGCTGAGGGAACGACCGCGTCCGCGCCACGGGCCGAATCCCCGCAGGCCGCATCTCCGGTGGCCGTGTCCCCCACCGGAGTAAGCGGGACGACGGCGGCACCGCCGGCCGCCGTCGTGCTCCAGAAGAGCACCCGCCCACCAGTGCCGGGCTTCCCGGAGCACCAGGATTCCCGTGCCCGGGGCCAACAGCCCGTCGACGCTTTCGCAGCCCTCAAACAGCGGGCCGCCACTGCGTTGTTCGAGCGCATGGGAACCCGCTTCAACGATTCGGCAACCACGGAAGAGGACCTCCGCACCTCCGCGCGGGAGGAGCTGACGCGCATCATCGACGCCGAGCAGGTCCCCCTGTCCGCCGAAGAGCGCTCCCGGCTGGTCCGCGACGTGGCCGACGACGTCCTGGGCTACGGCCCGTTGCAGCGCCTCCTGGACGATCCCGCCGTCACGGAAATCATGGTCAACCGAATGGACCAGATCTACGTGGAACGCAACGGCAAACTGACGCTGACAGAGTCGCGGTTCAGCTCCGAGGACCACCTCCGCAAGGTGATCGAGCGCATCGTTTCCAAAGTGGGCCGGCGCATCGACGAGTCCTCGCCCCTCGTGGATGCGCGGCTCGAGGACGGGTCCCGCGTCAACGCCGTTATCCCGCCGCTCGCCGTCGGCGGTTCGTCGCTGACCATCCGAAAGTTCAGCAAGGTGCCGCTGACTGTCCGGAACCTCATCGAGTTCGGCACGCTGACGCCGGAAATGGCGGAACTGCTGAACGCCTGCGTGAAGGCCAAGCTCAACATCATCGTCTCGGGCGGCACCGGCACCGGCAAAACGACACTGCTGAACGTCCTTTCCTCGTTCCTGCCCCACGACGAGCGGATCGTGACGATCGAGGACGCCGTCGAACTCCAGATCCAGCAGGAACACGTGGTGCGGCTGGAAAGCCGGCCGTCGAACACCGAGGGCAAGGGCGAGGTGACCATCCGCGAACTGCTGCGGAACTCCCTGCGCATGCGCCCGGACCGGATCGTGGTGGGAGAGGTCCGCGGCGGCGAATCACTGGACATGCTGCAGGCCATGAACACCGGCCACGACGGGTCGCTCTCGACCGTGCACTCCAACTCGCCCCGGGATGCTGTGGCCCGTCTGGAGACGCTGGTGCTCATGGCCGGCATGGACCTGCCGCTGCGCGCCATCCGGGAACAGATCGCCTCGGCCGTCAACCTGATTATCCAGATCTCCCGGCTGCGGGACGGCACCCGGCGGATCACCCACGTCACGGAGGTCCAAGGCATGGAGGGCGACATCGTGACGCTCCAGGACGCCTTCGTGTTCGACTACGCCGCCGGCGTCGACGCCCACGGCCGGTTCCTCGGCAGGCCCGTCCCCACCGGCATCCGCCCGCGTTTCATCGACCGTTTCGAGGACCTGGGCATCCATGTCTCCCCCGCTGTGTTTGCCGCGCCGCTGACCCCGGCCGGAAGGGCGTGATCTGTCCATGACTCTGCTGCCCATCGGCGTCGGCCTGCTCTTCAGCGCAGTGGTGGTCCTGGGATTCGTGCTGCTCGCCCCCGGCGGGGCCAGTGTCCCCCTGGACCGGCGCAGGCCCGTCCAGGGCCAGGCCGACTCGCAGCTGACGCGGTTCGCCGGCTCGGCCGTCCACCTGGTCGACGGATTCTTCTCTGGCCGCAAAGTCCGGCTCTTCAACCGCGAGTCGCTGGAACAGGCCGGCCTGCGCCTGAGCCAGGCCGACTTCTACGTCCTGCTCCTGGCCGGAGCGGTTGCGGGGGGCCTCGCCGGGTTCGTCGTCGCGGGCCTGTTGCTGGCGGTCCTGCTGGTGCTGCTGGCGCCGGTCGTGGGGCGCCTCGTGCTCGGCATCCTGGCCGGCAAGCGACGCACCAAGTTCGACCAGCAGCTCGGCGATACCCTGCAGCTGCTCTCCGGCGGCCTCCGGGCCGGGCACAGCATCATGCGCGCCATTGACGCCGCCGCGTCCGAATCGCAAAGCCCGACGTCGGAAGAGATGCGCCGCGTCGTCACGGAGACCAGCCTGGGCCGGGACCTCCTGGACTCCCTGAGCGACACCGCGGACCGGATGAGGAACGAGGACTTCGTTTGGATCGCCCAGGCCATCCAAATCAACCGCGAAGTGGGCGGGAACCTGGCCGAAGTCCTGGACCAGGTCAACGAGACCATCCGCGAGCGCAGCGAGATCAAAGGACACATCAAATCCCTCGCCGCAGAGGGCAAGTTCTCCGCGTACATCCTCATGGCCATGCCGATCGGGATCGTGGTGATGCTGATGCTGGTCAATCCCGGTTACATGAACGCCATGTTCACGCACCCGCTGGGCTGGGGCATGATCGCCGCCTCCGTCATCCTCATGACCATTGGCGGGCTGTGGATGCGCAAAATCATCGACCTGAAGTTCTGAGGTGGCCATGGCACCTGCTGTACTTCTAGCCACGCTGCTGGTGGCGTTGCCGCTCGGCTATCTGGCGTGGTCGCTGCTCTCCGTGGACCGGAGGTCACAGCGCGCCATGCGGGAGATGCTCGCGCTGGGCAAGGACCCTGCCGAGCTCACCCATCGGGAGCGCAGCAGCCTGCTGGAACGGGCCGGCCACCGTCTGACTCCCGCGGCGTACGTCCGCAAACTGGACCGGCTGTTGGCCCTCGCCGGTCGCCCCGCGTCGCTGCCGCTGGGCCGCGTGCTCGCGGCCAAGCCGCTCCTTGGGCTGCTGGGCGCCCTGCTGGGTTTCTGGATCAGCGTCAACAGCCCGACGCCGATCCTCAAGCTGGTGGGCATCTTTGTGTTCCTGCTCGGCTATTTCATCCCCGATCTCCTGCTTTACAGCAAAGGACAGGAACGCCAGAAGACCATGCAGCTGGAACTGGCCAACACGCTGGACCAGATGCTGATCTCTGTGGAAGCGGGCCTGGGCTTCGAAGGCGCCATGGCCCGTGCCGGCGAGAACGGCAAGGGCCCGCTGGCGGAGGAACTGATCCGAACCCTGCAGGACATGCAGGTAGGCCGCAGCCGGCGCGAGTCCTACGTGGCACTGGCGGAACGGACCAACGTGCCCGAGCTGCGCAGCTTCGTCCAGGCCGTGGTCCAGGCCGACACCTACGGCATTGCCATCAGTCGGGTACTGCGGGTGCAGGCGAAGGTCATGCGGGTCAAGCGCCGGCAACGGGCCGAGGAGAAGGCCATGAAGCTGCCCGTCACCATCCTGTTTCCCCTGCTGTTCTTCATCTTCCCCGTGCTTTTCATCGCCATCCTGGGCCCTGCCGTCATCAACGCCATCGACACGTTCAGCGGACAGTAGCGGCCGGCGCCCCGCCCCGGCCATGGGCCATCGCGGGTACCAACGGATGGTCAACTGAGTGAGTCAGACCGCGAGGGATCAACCACGGTGGGTTCGCCCAGCCGGCCGGTTCCAGGATCCAAGCGGGGTTTATGGCAACATCGGGACCATGAACGGCAAAACAAGTGAGGACACGCCCCCTTCTCGCTCCGAAATGGATCAGGGGAGCGTCTTCGCAAGGAAGTTTCCACTGCTGACCCGATCGGTACCCATTGTCCTATGGGCTTTGGGCCTTGAGGCTTTGTTCCTGGCGGTCCGGCACTTCGTCACTGGCAATGTAATGGGTCAAGACTCGCATGCCTATTGGCTCGCGGCGCAGGGCGAGCTTTCCTACGGCGCAAGTCCCGGACAGCGGGATGCTTATTTGTATTCGCCCGCTTTTGCGGCGGTCATCAGGCCGTTGGCGTTGCTTCCTTGGCCCCTGTTTTGTGCGGCGTGGTTTGCGGTCGAGGCAGCAGCAATGATCTGGCTGGTGAGACCCCTCCGGGCGCGGTGGGCAATTCCGGTGTGTTTGTTGTGCCTCCCTGAACTCGTCGTCGGGAACATCTACATCTTGCTGGCTGCGGCCACAGTAGTCGGCATGCGGAGGCCTGCCGCTTGGTCCTTCGCTGTCCTCACGAAGGTCACCACCGGCGTCGGACTGCTCTGGTTCGCCGCGCGTGGCGATTGGAAGAGGCTGATTCAAGGCAGTGGCGCAACGCTGTTGATCGTCGTCGTGTCTTATGCAGTCGATCCAACAGCGTGGAGTGATTGGATACAGTTCCTGCTCGCGAATAGTAGTGGAACGCCCGACAGCGGGATCAGCTTCGTAGTGCGGTGCCTCATCGCCGTGGCGCTGGTCGTCATCGGTGCCCGAAAGCAATGGCCCTTTCTCGTCGCCCCGGCGATGGTGCTGGCGTCGCCGGTCCTCGTCTCGTTCGTTCCGTGGACGATCCTTATTGCCGTACCGCGACTTCTCCTGGAGGGAAGTACCGGGAAGCGGCAATAGTGCCCGTGATTGGTTCCCTCGGGAAAGCCTCAGGGTTTCCGCAGGATAGACCGGGCTGCAAGGCATCGGCCACATCAGCAAGTAGCGTGGTCACATGTCCCTTCCAAGCGCTTGCCCCGACGACGGAGATGCGGGCATTGCCCTCGCTCCCACAACCTCGCCGGGACTGCCGGCACCTGCCCTCACGGCATCCAGTGCGGCTGTGACCTTCCCGGAGGTGCTCCCGGAGGTCCTCCCCGAGGACCTCCCGGCGGCCCCGCTCGTGGACCCGGCTGCGCTTCAGGACCTGGGTGCCCAGCTCGATAACCCGGCCGTGGCGAAAGGATTTGCCAGGGACTACACCCGGATGTGGGACCAGCGCTACCGCTCGCTGGCCTCGGCCCTCGAACGCGGGGATCTCGCGGGCTCGATGGACGCTGTGCTGAGCCTGAAGACGTCCTCGGCCATGGTCGGAGGCCTGCGCCTGGCCCAGCTCGCTGGCGAACTTGAGAACGCCCTCAGGGCCGGAGATATTGGCCGCGCCCTGTCGCTCCTGCGCGACGTTGCCGCGCGCGGCGGGGAAACCGTCGACGAGCTCCAGTTCAGCTACGTCCTGTGGGACAGCTAGGGCCGGCGGGACCGCTGCCGCCTACGGGTATCCCGGGTGCCCGGCGCCGGAAGCCCTTCGGGGGGCTACCGCGCCGGCGACAGCCGGTAGCCCACGCCGCGGACGGTCTGCAGCCAGCGCGGCTGCACGGGGTCCTCGCCGAGTTTCCTCCGCAGGTTGCCGATATGCACCTCGACGGCGCGTTCGTCGGATTCGCTGATGTAGGCGTCAGCCCGGTAGTAATCGCCCCGGACCACGCGCACCAGCTCGGTCTTGGACCGCACGGCGCCGGCGCCCTTCAGGAGCGCCTGCAGGAGATCGAACTCGCTGCGGGTCAGGCTGACCGCGACGCCGTCGACACTCACGGAACGGGTCTCGGGGTTCAGGTCCAGGCCGTTGTGGTGCAGCACCGGACTCTGGGACGCTGCCGGGGCGGCGGCCGCCCCGGGATCCGTCGCGGATCCTTCCACGGCGCCGAGGTCCTGCCGGGGCCGGCGCATCATGGCGCCTACACGGGCGCGCAGCTCCCGGGGCCGGAAAGGCTTCGCCAGGAAATCATCAGCCCCGGTATGAAACGCCGTCAGCGTGTCCAGTTCGTCGGTTCGCGCCGTCAGCATGACCACGTACGCATCACTGAACTGCCGGATCCGGCGCAGCACCTCGAACCCGTCGATGTCGGGAAGCCCGACATCCAGGGTGACCACGCTTGCCTCCCGCGCCCTGACGACGTCGACCCCTTCACGTCCGCCGGCCGCCGAGTGCACTTCGAACCCTGCCTGGCTCAATACGGCTTCGACAAGGTTCCGAACATCTTCGTCGTCTTCTACAACGACGGCGACTCCCAGGTCGGTCATGGCCCCCCTCATGTGTCACGCTACGCTGCCGTGCGCGGATGCGGCGGCAGCAATGATCTCGCCGGCCCCCACCGGCAATGTCAGAATACCCACCCTACGGGGCAAATTCGCGGCGGCCCGGTAACAGAAATGGCAAAACTTCGATTTATGTCAAATTTGCGTGACACAAGGTGTAAAACTGGAGCAACGGGAAGGGGGCACGGCGTCTTTGCTTAGACAGCGGCTGATCCGCAGTGTGGATCGACACGGCAAGGCTCTGGGGCCGCGCGGGCGGGTCCTCGTGTGCCAGTTGCCGCTGGCCGTGATGTTGGCCGGAATCGTCATGGCTGCCCCGGCCGCCTGGCCCGGCCTTCCGGACAGCCTCCTGTGCCGGTACGCCTTTGCCCTGCAGGCCGTCCTCCTTGTGGCCTGCGCCCTGGTCCCCTGGCAGCGTTTTGGGCCGTTGGCGCCGCTTGTCATCCCGGTCCTGGACCTGGTTGCGATTGGGCTGCTCCGGGACGGCACCACCGCCGGGCTGCCGGACCCCGGTGTGCTCTCCGTCCTGCCTGTGGTGTGGATTTCGGCGTCCAGGCTCTCCGCCCCCGCGAGCCTTTCGCTGAGCTTTTCGGTGCCCCTCCTGGCCGCCCTGCCCTGGCTCCTGGCGGACCGATCGGCACCGCTTGCGGCCCGCACGGCCGAAGCCCTGCTGGTGCCCCTGATGATGCTCGCGGTCTCCCTGGCCATGCGTTTCGCGCGGGCGCGCCTGCGGCGCGAACAGCGGCGGATCAAGTCCAAGGAAGCCGAGCTGGAGATCCTGCTCGCGGACAGCCGGGAGCGCGAACGGCTCCTGAACACGATTCTTGACACCGTCGACGTCGGGATCGTGGCAGTGGACGCCAGCGGCCGCCGGCTGCTAACAAACACCTGGCTGGCCGAACTGGAGGATTCCGCGGCCGCGGCGCCCCGTTCTACGGCCGACCCGGCGAGGGAAGTGCTGCCGGAGGAAGAGGGCCGGCTCGTGCTGACCGGGCAGGACCGAAGCACCCCCCTGCCGCTGGAGCGCCGTCCCATCCGGCGGGCGCTGGCGGGCGAGTCCTTTGCCGACTACCTTGTCTGCTTCGGTGAAGCGGCGGCCAGCCGCGTGGTCTCTACCGGGGCCCGGCCCCTGAAGAACGATGCCGGCGACTTCCGCGGCGCCGTGGTGGTCTTCAACGAGGTCACCGGCCTGGTGGACGCCCTGGCAGCGAAGGACGAAGTCGTCTCCACCGTCTCCCACGAATTCCGCACGCCATTGACGTCCATCATCGGCAACCTGGACCTGGTGCTCGCCGACACTGAGGGCCTCGACAGTCCGGTGGTCCGCCGCGTCGAAGTGGCGCAGCGGAACGCGGAGCGGCTGCTGGCCCTGGTCTCGGACCTTCTCATGTCCGCCAGCGCCGCGGTCCATGTCCATCCCCGCCGCACCGACCTCGCCGGCCTCGTGGAGGCGAGCCTGGGCTCGGCACAGGCCCACGCCCAGGCGTCCCGCGTCTGCCTCGCCACGGACGTCCAGGGTCCGCTTTGGGCGCACGTCGACCCGCTCCGGATCAGCCAGGCCCTGGACAACCTCGTTTCCAACGCGATCAAGTACTCGCCCGACGGCGGATCGGTGCGGGTCTCCGCCAGCTCCGGCGACGGCCGGGTGCGCCTTCACGTCGAGGACACCGGGATGGGCATGACCGCCGCCGACGCCGGGCGGGTCTTCACCCGTTTCTTCCGCAGCCCGGCCGTCCGGGACGGATCCATTCCGGGCGCCGGCCTGGGGCTGTCCATCACCAAGGCCATCGTGGAAGGGCACGGCGGATCCATCTCGTGCCGCACCAGTCCCGGCCACGGCAGCACCTTCACCCTCGAGCTCCCCGCCTAATTGAGGCTCGCGGTGCCCGGCCGCCTATTGGTGCCCACATGGCTGGAGGCGTCAAGGTTTCCCCGCCTATGGCGGCCGACGCCGGCGTGTTGCGCCGACCCGCCGGCGTAGAGCGGTCTCGCTCCGGCAAAGGTGGGGAAAATCGGTGGCGGAGTTTAGGCCCGCAGTGCCCGCGTCAGTTCGGCGCGGGCCAGCATGCCGCTCTCAGTCGGGTAGGCCACTTCCTCGAGCACCAGCGGGTGCGGGGCTGCGAGCACGGAGCGGGCGTCGCGCTGCCGGGCGAGGAGCCGCTCGTAGAGCCATTCCGGGGCCTCTTCGCCCTCCCCCACGTACAACGCCGAGCCCACCAGGGAGCGGACCATGTTGTGGCAGAACGCGTCGGCCTGAACGGAGGCGACAATAACCCCGTCCGTGCCGCGCGCGAATTCGAAGCGCTGCAGTTCACGGATGGTCGTGGCGCCCTCGCGGGGCTTGCAGTACGAGCGGAAGTCCTGCAGGCCCAACAGCGGCGCGGCGCCCTCGTTGAGGAGCCCGACGTCCAGCGGAACCTTGTGCCACAGGGTCGAGGAGCGTCCCAGTGGGTCCCATAGCGCGGGGCCGTCCGCGATCCGGTAGGAATAACGGCGCCAGAGGGCGGAGAACCGGGCATCGAAGCCCGCGGGTGCCACGCTCACCCGGTGTACCTCGATGGCGCCGCTGAGGTCGCCCAGGCCACGGCTCAAGGCACCGCGGATGCGGCGGAGCAGGGCGACGGCGGGGTCCAGTTCGGCGCCCCGGTTCAGGCCCAGCCATTCCGCCTCGCTGAGGTCCAAGTGGACCACCTGGCCGCGGGCGTGCACCCCGGCATCGGTGCGCCCCGCGACGGTGACCCGGACGGGGCGGCGGATCAGTAGCGCGAGGGCCTCCTCCAGGACACCCTGGACGGTGCGCAGTCCCGGCTGAACGGCCCACCCGCTGAACGGGCCGCCGTCGTACGCCACATCCAGCCGGATACGCAAAAACCCGCCGCCCCCCAAGACGGGGGCAGCGGGTTTGAGCTCGTTCATAGACTTAAGTCTATAAGAAAGATTTAGCGAATTACTTCGCGTCCTTCTCGGACTCAGCGGCTGCTTCCTCAGCGGCCGGAGCCTCTTCGGTAGCAGCTTCGGTCTCAGCGGCCGGAGCCTCTTCGGTCTCAGCAGCCTCTTCGGTCTCGGCAACCGGAGCTGCTTCGGCCTTTTCAGCATCCTTCTTAGCAGCGTCCCGCTGAGCGGCGGAGGTAGCCTCGGCTACAACGGCCTGCTTCGCGGAAACCGGCTCGAGAACCAGTTCGATGACAGCCATGGGAGCGTTGTCGCCCTTGCGGTTGCCGATCTTGGTGATGCGGGTGTAGCCGCCATCGCGGTTCTCCACTGCCTGTGCAATGTCGGTGAACAGCTCGTGGACGACGCCCTTGTTGCTGATCAGGCCGAGTACACGACGGCGGGAAGCGAGGTCGCCACGTTTGGCGAAAGTCACCAGGCGCTCGGCGTACGGCTTCAGGCGCTTGGCCTTGGTCACCGTGGTGGTGATCCGCTTGTGCTCGAAAAGTGCGGCGGACAGGTTCGCGAGCATAAGACGCTCGTGAGCCGCTCCGCCTCCGAGGCGCGGACCCTTAGCGGGGGTAGGCATTATAGTTTCTCCTCATTGGAAGCCGTTGGGCTGCGCACACCAGGGTGCATCCAGCCAGCCGGCCAAGATCTGTTGGTTAGAGCTCGTCGTCGCTGAACGCGGCGTCGTCCTCTTCGATGGCTGCGGCACGTGCTGCGAGATCGAAACCGGGAGGGGAGTCCTTGAGGGACAGACCCAGTTCGACCAGCTTGGCCTTGACCTCATCGATGGACTTCGCGCCGAAGTTGCGGATGTCCATGAGGTCAGCCTCGGAGCGGGCAACGAGTTCACCCACGGTGTGGATGCCCTCACGCTTGAGGCAGTTGTAGGAACGGACCGTCAGGTCCAGATCCTCGATCGGCAGTGCCATGTCGGCTGCCAGGGCAGCGTCCGTCGGCGACGGACCGATCTCGATACCTTCAGCTGCGGTGTTCAGCTCGCGGGCCAGACCGAACAGTTCCACCAGGGTGGTACCTGCCGAAGCGACGGCGTCGCGCGGGGCGATCGCCTGCTTGGTCTCGACGTCAACAATGAGCTTGTCGAAGTCAGTGCGCTGCTCAACACGGGTAGCTTCCACGCGGAAAGTAACCTTCAGGACCGGCGAGTAGATCGAGTCGACCGGGATGCGGCCGATCTCGGAGTCGCCGGACTTGTTCTGAGCTGCCGAAACGTAGCCGCGACCGCGCTCGATGGTCAGTTCGAGTTCGAACTTGCCCTTCGAGTTCAGCGTGGCAATGTGCAGATCCGGGTTGTGGAATTCGACGCCGGCCGGCGGAGCGATGTCCGCGGCGGTGACGACTCCCGGTCCCTGCTTGCGCAGGTAAGCAACAACCGGCTCGTCGTGCTCGGAGGAAACCGACAGGTTCTTGATGTTCAGGATGATCTCGGTGACATCTTCCTTGACACCCGGAACCGTGGTGAACTCGTGCAGCACGCCATCGATCCGGATGCTCGTTACAGAGGCACCGGGGATGGAGGAGAGCAGGGTACGGCGGAGGGAGTTTCCGAGGGTGTAACCAAAGCCCGGCTCCAGCGGTTCGATGATGAACCGTGAGCGGTTTTCGGAGACGACCTCTTCGGAGAGGGTGGGGCGCTGTGCAATGAGCACTTAGGTTTCCTTTCGGCGAGCATCCGCTATATGACGCAACACAGGTGGTGGAAAGATCGGTCTGAAGACTTAACGCGGCCGGGCCTGCCCGGACCGGTGAGGGTCCGGGCAAGCTCCTGGGCGCTGGAAAGCCTTAGACGCGGCGGCGCTTCGGCGGACGGCAGCCGTTGTGGGCGCTGGGGGTGACGTCCTGGATGGAGCCAACCTCGAGGCCAGCGGCCTGCAGCGAGCGGATGGCGGTTTCGCGTCCGGAACCCGGTCCCTTGACGAACACGTCAACCTTGCGCATGCCGTGCTCCTGTGCACGCTTTGCGGCGGCTTCGGCGGCCATCTGGGCAGCGAACGGGGTGGACTTACGCGAGCCCTTGAAGCCAACCTCACCGGACGAAGCCCAGGAGATGACAGCACCGTTCGGGTCCGTGATGGACACGATGGTGTTGTTAAAGGTGCTCTTGATGTGCGCCTGGCCCAGCGCGATATTCTTCTTGTCCTTCTTACGCGGCTTGCGAACCGCGCCACGAGTCTTCGGGGGCATTTTTTCTCCTACAGAAAGTTATTGGGGGAAAGCCTACGCTTGGCCCACACTTGCCGGGTTCCCAGAAATCGCGTCAGCGATCCCAGGGGGCAACTGGGGTTTAGCGGGCCTTCTTCTTGCCTGCGACGGTGCGCTTCGGACCCTTGCGGGTACGCGCGTTCGTCTTCGTACGCTGTCCACGCACTGGCAGGCCCTTGCGGTGGCGAATACCTTCGTAGCTGCCGATTTCAACCTTGCGGCGGATATCAGCGGCCACTTCGCGGCGAAGGTCACCCTCAACCTTGTAGTTGCCTTCAATGTAGTCACGCAGCTCAACCAGCTGTGCGTCGGTCAGGTCCTTGACCCGAACGTCTGCACTGATGCCGGTAGCAGCCAGGGTTTCGTGTGCACGGGTCTTGCCCACGCCGTAGATGTAAGTAAGCGCAATTTCCAACCGCTTTTCGCGGGGAATGTCTACGCCAGCGAGACGAGCCATATTGGCAGTACTCCTTGTATAAACCGGAGGTCGTAGGCAGTACACCCGCACTTACAGTGCGGCCCCAGCCTCCGACCGGGGGTTAGCTGTCCGGGCTCAATACGTCCCAGTTCAGCTTGTGCTGCCTTTATTTACTTGCGTGGGTTAGCAACCCAGGATTTCCTGTGAAGGAAATTAGCCCTGGCGCTGCTTGTGGCGCGGGTTCTCGCAGATCACCATGACCCGGCCATTACGGCGGATCACTTTGCACTTTTCGCAGATCTGCTTGACGCTCGGCTTGACCTTCATGGCGTTCCTTTGCGTGTTGCAGTTGGTCAACTGGACCGGCCCTCGGCTTTCGCCCTGGCCGCCCAGTGTTTACTTGTAGCGGTAGACGATACGACCACGTGTCAGGTCGTAAGGGCTCAGCTCCACCACTACGCGGTCCTCGGGGAGGATCCTGATGTAGTGCTGGCGCATCTTTCCAGAGATGTGTGCCAGAACGATGTGCTTGTTGGTGAGCTCAACGCGAAACATCGCATTGGGCAGCGCCTCGGTCACAACGCCCTCGATCTCAATGACCCCGTCCTTCTTGGCCATACCCTCCGCTAACTGTTGTTGCCGCAGCCTCCCGGTTTGCACCGGTCATGACCGCGGACGTTTTTGATTGATTGGTTGGTGCCACCCGACCCCAAAAGGGCACAACGGGGCAGACAACCAACAGACAACACTACGCCATCGCGGCCCGATTGTTAAATCCGTAGTTAAATCCGCCCATCGTAGCGCACTCAGCGTCCGTACGCACCTAGCGTCCCGGCCGCCGTCGTCACTGCCTCTGCCCGCGAGATCCCGTCGAGGATGGCCAGCCGGACGACGTCGGCGGCCGCGCTCTGCAGGGTAATGAGGCTGATCTGCCGGGCCGCCGGGGTGCTGCGGTCAAGCGCGACGGCGCCCGTCGCCAGCGCGAACACGGTATCGCCGTCGGCGAGGGTGTGGCTTGGATTCAAAGCCCGGGCCAGTCCGGCATGGGCGGCGGAGGCCGTCCGTTTGCAGTCCGCCTTGTCCAGGACAGCGTCAGTGGCAACGACGACGAGCGTGGTGTTGAGCGGCGGGGGCTCCTTCGCATCCGGATCCGTGCCGCCGATGCCGGCTTCCGTCCACTGGCTCGGTGTGCCGAATGGAAGTCCCAGCGCATTGACTACCGCCAAGGCCGCTACAACGACCCCATTGTCTAAAGTGATGGAGGCTGTTCCCACTCCCCCTTTGTACGTGCCCCTGCCGATTGCCGCTCCGGTGCCGGCGCCGACGTTGCCGCGTTCGACGTCGTGCCCTTCCGGCTGCCCGGCGGCGGCGACCGTCGCCGCGTAGCCCATCGCTTCTCCGGGGCGGGCGGAGAAATCGCCTCCGCGGCCCAGGTCGAAGATCGCGGCCGCCGGCACGATCGGAACAAGCCCGCCGGGGACCGGGAAGCCGCGGCCGTTCTCCTCGCACCAGCGCATGGCCCCGCCCGCGGCTGCGAGACCAAAGGCGCTGCCCCCGGTCAGGACCACGGCGTCCACTGTCTGGGACAGCGTGGTGGGATCCAGTGAGTCCGTCTCATGCGTCGCGGGCCCGCCGCCCCGGACGTCGACCGAGCCGACGGTGCCCCGCGGCGGGAGAACCACCGTCACCCCGCTCAGCCAGCCGCCGCCGGACTTCTGGACATGCCCCACCCGGATCCCGGCGACGTCGGTGATGGCTCCCGTTGCTCCCATGGCTCCAGTGTGCGCCCTGGCCGACCTGCGACACGCAAAATCCCTGCCGCCACCGGTATTCCGGTAACGGCAGGGATTTTGCGCGCCGCCAGAAATCTCGCGGGTCGCCGTGTGATTCGGGCCTAGGGAATCGGGACGGGCACGACGCCGAGCGGCGCCAGTTTCGCCGCTCCCCCGTCAGGTGCCGAGAGGACCCAGATCCCCTTCTCGTGCACGGCCACCGAGTGCTCCCACTGGCAGGAGCGCTTGCCATCCGTGGTGACGACGGTCCAGTCGTCGTCGAGGATGGCGGTCTCGATGCTGCCCCGGACCAGCATGGGCTCGATTGCGAGGCACAGCCCCGGGCGGATCTTCGGCCCGCGGTGGCCGGTGCGGTAGTTCAGCACGTCCGGCGCCATGTGCATCTCGGAGCCGATTCCGTGCCCTACATAGTCCTCCAGGATGCCCAGCGGCTTGCCCGGCACGGAGGAGACGTAGTCGTCCACCGCGTTGCCGATATCGCCCACGAATTTTCCGGTGGCCAGGGCTGCGATGCCACGCCACATGGCTTCCTCGGTGACCTCGGAGAGGCGAACGTCTTCGGGATCGGCGGTGCCGACAACCACGGTCCGCGCCGAATCGGAGTGCCAGCCGTCCACGATTGCGCCGCCGTCGATCGAGATGATATCGCCGTCCGCCAGGACCCGGCTGCCCGGGATGCCGTGCACCACCTCTTCGTTCACCGAGGTGCAGATCGTGGCCGGGAACCCGTGGTAGCCGAGGAAGTTGGACTTGGCGCCGGCGTCCTGGAGCACGGCAGCGAAGACCTCGTCCAGCCGGGCCGTGGTGACGCCGGGGGCCGCGGCGGCCACCGCTGCATCCAGTGCCCGGCTCAGGACCAGTCCGGCCTCGTGCATCGTGCGCATCTGGGCGTTGGTCTTGTATTCAATGCGTGCCTGGCCGAATGCCATCGCTACCTCAAATTTTTCTCTCTCACGGTCCGGGCGCGCTGGATCCCGGGCCTCCACCATGGGTCATCAACCCAAGTCTTCAAGCTCTATTCTCCCGTACCGGTTCAACGGTTCGGAACGGGCTGGCTGCGGGGCCATCCAACACCGAAGGGCGCGTCCCGTACCTGATGGTTCGGAACGCGCCCTTCTGGACTGCATCTGCTGCAGTGAACAGCGTGGATCAGCGGGTGGGGATCAGGCGGCCTGGGCCGACTTGATCGCTTCCATGACGCGCTCGGTGACTTCGTCAATGGCGCCGATGCCGTCCACCTGGGTCAGGATGCCACGTTCGGCATACTTGGCCACCACAGGTTCAGTCTGCTCGTGGTACAGGTCAAGCCGGTGACGGATAACGCCTTCGTTGTCGTCGCTGCGTCCAGTTTCCTTGGCACGGCCCAGGAGGCGGGTAACCAGCTCCTCGTCGTCAGCGGTGAGCTGAAGCACGACGTCGAGCTTCTGGTCAGCGCCGGCGAGGATGTCCTCGAGGTAGTCCACCTGCGCGGTGGTGCGCGGGTACCCGTCGAGCAGGAAGCCTGCCTCGACGTCGTCCTCATTGAGGCGGTCGCGCACCATCTTGTTGGTGACGCTGTCCGGGACGAAGTCGCCGGCGTCCATGTACTTCTTGGCTTCGACGCCGAGCGGAGTCTCACCCTTGACGTTGGCGCGGAAGATGTCTCCGGTGGAGATCGCAACGACGCCCAGGCGTTCGGAAATGCGTTCCGCCTGCGTTCCCTTGCCGGACCCGGGAGGTCCGATAATCAACATTCTCGTCATCGCAAAAGCCCTTCGTAGTGACGTTGCTGTAGTTGCGCATCAATCTGCTTCACGGTCTCCAGACCGACGCCCACCATGATCAGGATCGAGGTGCCGCCGAACGGGAAGTTCTGGTTCGCGTTAATCAGGACCAGTGCAACCAGCGGGATCAGTGCCACGAAGCCAAGGTAGAAGGCGCCGGGCAGGGTGATCCGGGATAGGACGTACTGAAGATAGTCCGCGGTCGGCTTGCCGGCGCGGATGCCCGGAATGAAGCCACCGTACTTCTTCATGTTGTCCGAGACCTCTTCAGGGTTGAAAGTAATCGCAACATAGAAGTAGGTGAAAAACACAATCATGGCGAAATACAGTGCCATATAGATCGGGTGGTCGCCCTTGGTGAGGTTGTTGTTGATCCACTCAACCCAGGGCTGTACCGGCTCGCCGGCCTTGGGCTGGTTGAACTGTGAGATCAGCCCCGGCAGGTAGAGCATGGACGAGGCGAAGATGACGGGCACGACGCCGGCCATGTTCACCTTGATGGGGATGTAGGTGCTGGTTCCGCCGACCGTGCGGCGGCCGATCATCCGCTTGGCGTACTGCACCGGGATCCGGCGCTGGGACTGCTCCACGAAGACCACGAGAGCCACGGTGAGCAGGCCGATGATCAGGACCAGGAAGAACGTGCCGGGGCCCTGGGCCTTCCAGATCGCACCGAGCGAGCCGGGGAAGCCTGCGGCGATGGACGTGAAGATCAGCAGGGACATGCCGTTGCCGACGCCCTTTTCCGTCACGAGCTCGCCCATCCACATGATCAGGCCGGTGCCGGCCGTGAGCGTGATGATGATCAGGACCGTGGTGACGATCGAGCTGTCCGGGATGATGGGCAGCTGGCAGTTAGGCAGAAGCTGGCCGGAGCGTGCCAGCGACACCAGTGTCGTGGCATTGAGCAGGCCGAGTGCGATCGTGAGGTAGCGGGTGTACTGGGTCAGTTTCGACTGCCCTGACGCGCCTTCCTCGTACAGCTGCTGGAAGCGGGGAATGACCACCCGGAGCAGCTGGACGATGATGCTGGCGGTGATGTACGGCATGATGCCGAGGGCAAAGATGGACACCTGCAGCAATGCACCGCCGCTGAACAGGTTGACGAGCTGGTAGATCCCGCCCGAGGTCTGACCGTTCTGCAAGCATTGCTGGACATTCTGGTAGCTCACACCAGGCGAGGGGATGAAGGCACCCAAGCGGAAGATTGTGATGATTCCCAGCGTGAACAACAACTTGCGTCGCAGATCAGGCGTGCGAAAGGCCCGGCCAAATGCGCTAAGCAAGCGTCCTCCTGAGTAATAAGTAAAGTCGTGTGAGACAGGTCAAATAAACCCAACAACCGAGTCTAACGGGTGGATGCGCCCCGCGAACAATCGGCGGGGCCCGGAAAATGAAAAAAACTCCCGGCACCGGGGGCCTGAGCCCCTGGTACCGGGAGTTTCAACAACGGGCAACTGCCCCGCCGCCTCGTTAGAGGGCGGTGGTGCTTCCGCCTGCTGCAGCAATCTTGTCAGCAGCGCTGGCCGAGAATGCGTGGACGGTGACGTCAACCTTGACGGTGATGTCGCCGGTGCCCAGCACCTTGACGGGCTGGTTCTTGCGAACGGCACCCTTTTCGACCAGGTTCTCCACGGTGACAGCGCCACCTTCCGGGAACAGCTCGTTGAGCTTGTCCAGGTTTACAACCTGGTACTCAACCCGGAACGGGTTCTTGAAGCCGCGCAGCTTCGGCAGGCGCATGTGCAGCGGCAGCTGGCCGCCGGCAAAGCCAGCCTTGATCTGGTAGCGGGCCTTCGTACCCTTGGTACCGCGACCAGCGGTCTTACCCTTGGAACCTTCACCACGACCAACACGGGTCTTGGCGGTCTTGGCACCCGGGGCGGGACGCAGGTGGTGAACCTTCAGTGCGTTCTGCTTCTCAGCGGCGCCCTGTGCCTTTTCGGCGGTGTTCTTCTCTGCCATTTACTTCGCCTCCTCTACCTTTACCAGGTGCGGAACCGTGTTGAGCATCCCGACGGTTACGGCGTCGGCGGTGCGGACAACGGTGTGTCCAATCCGCTTCAGGCCGAGGGACCGCAGGGTGTCGCGCTGGTTCTGCTTGCCGCCAATGGCGGACTTGATCTGAGTGATCTCCAACTTTGCGTCGGAGACAAGCACGTTCTTAGCCATGACTCAGACACCTGCCTTCTGGTTCAGGAGCGCCTTGACCATTGCCGGCGGGGCGATCTCGTCGAGCGGGAGGCCGCGGCGTGCTGCCACTGCTGCCGGCTCTTCGAGGCGCTTCAGCGCGTCAACGGTCGCGTGAACGATGTTGATGGCGTTGGAAGAACCGAGCGACTTGGAGAGGATGTCGTGGATGCCCACGCACTCCAGTACTGCACGGACCGGGCCACCGGCGATAACACCGGTACCGGCGGAAGCCGGGCGCAGCATGACGACGCCTGCGGCGGCCTCACCCTGAACGCGGTGCGGGATGGTGCTGCCGATGCGGGGAACGCGGAAGAAGGACTTCTTGGCCTCTTCAACGCCCTTCGCGATAGCGGCAGGAACTTCCTTTGCCTTGCCGTAGCCGACGCCAACCATGCCGTTGCCGTCACCGACGACGACGAGGGCGGTGAAGCTGAAGCGACGACCACCCTTGACGACCTTGGAAACGCGGTTGATGGTTACGACGCGCTCTACGAACTGGCTCTTCTCGGCCTCGCGGCCGCCGTCACGGCCACCACGGCCGCCACGGTCGCCACGGCCCTGGCCGCGGTCGCCACGCTCGCCACGACGAGCGCCACCACGGCGGTCGTCAGTGGTAGCAGGCGCAGCGGTCTCAGTTGCCGGAGCAGCTACAGCTTCAGTCACCTGAATGTCCTTTTCGTTATTTTCGGTCACAGTGCCAGCCCACCTTCACGTGCGCCGTCAGCGACGGCGGCGATCCGGCCGTGGTACTTGTTACCACCGCGGTCGAAGACAACTGCTTCGATACCGGCAGCCTTGGCACGCTCGGCGACCAGTTCGCCAACGCGCTTGGCCTTGGCGGTCTTGTCACCGTCGAATGCACGAAGGTCGGCTTCCAGTGTGGAGGCGCTTGCCACGGTCAGGCCCTTGGTGTCATCGACAACCTGGACGAATACGTGACGTGCGGAGCGGTTGACGACCAGACGCGGGCGTACAGCCGTACCGGAGATGCGCTTGCGGATACGAAGCTGGCGGCGGCTGCGCTGGGCAGACTTGCTCTTGTTCGTACGCTTCTTGTTAATTGCGATCGCCATGGTTACTTACCAGCCTTTCCGACCTTGCGGCGGATGACTTCGCCTGCGTAACGGATGCCCTTGCCCTTGTAGGGGTCCGGCTTCCGCAGCTTGCGAATGTTGGCAGCAACCTCGCCGACCTGCTGCTTGGAGATACCTGAAACAGAGAGCTTGGTCGGGGTCTCAACTGCAAAGGTGATGCCGTTCGGTGCCGAGACGTTAACCGGGTGGCTGTAGCCCAGAGCGAACTCAAGGTCAGAACCCTTGGCCTGGACGCGGTAACCGGTACCGACAATCTCAAGCTTCTTCTCGTAGCCTGCGGTGACACCCTGGATCATGTTGGCGATCAGGGTGCGGGTCAGGCCGTGCAGCGAACGTGAGGCGCGCTCGTCGTTCGGGCGGGCGACAGTCAGGGTGCCATCTTCCAGGGAAACCTCGATCGGGCTGGCCACAGTGTGGCTCAGCTCGCCTTTGGAACCCTTGACGCTGACGACAGAGCCGTCAACCTTGACCTCAACGCCGGCAGGAACGGTGATGGGGAGACGTCCAATACGTGACATTATTCTCTTCCTTTCCCGTTACCAGACGTAAGCGAGGACTTCGCCGCCCACGCCCTTCTTGCCGGCCTGCTTGTCAGTCAAGAGGCCGGAAGAGGTGGACAGGATTGCGACACCCAGGCCACCGAGCACGTGCGGCAGGTTGGTGGACTTTGCGTAAACGCGCAGTCCCGGCTTGGAAATACGACGAACGCCAGCGATTGAACGCTCGCGGTTCGGACCGAACTTGAGCTCGAGGGTCAGCTTCTTGCCAACCTCAGCGTCTTCTTCTTTCCAGGAGGCGATGTAACCTTCAGCCTTCAGGATGTCGGCAACGCGTGCCTTGAGCTTGCTGTACGGCATGGTCACGGAATCGTGGTATGCCGAGTTAGCGTTGCGCAGACGCGTAAGCATGTCTGCGACGGGATCTGTCATTGTCATGTGGGCTCTTGCCCTTCCTCATAACGGTTTCCGCCGTGCAGGTTGTCCCGAACAGAGTTCGGAAGGGAGCGCGGGCGGACCTTTTACGTAGCTAGATTAGTCTTCGGTCTTGAACGGGAAGCCAAGCGCCTTCAGCAGCGCGCGGCCTTCGTCGTCGGTCTTGGCAGTGGTCACGACGGTGATGTCCATACCGCGAACGCGGTCAATGGAATCCTGGTCGATCTCGTGGAACATAACCTGCTCGGTCAGACCGAAGGTGTAGTTGCCGTTGCCATCGAACTGCTTGCCGCTGAGGCCACGGAAGTCGCGGATACGCGGCAGGGCCAGCGTGACCAGACGGTCCAGGAATTCCCACATGCGGTCCCCACGCAGGGTTGCGTGTGCACCGATCGGCATGCCTTCGCGCAGCTTGAACTGTGCGATCGACTTGCGGGCCTTGGTTACCTGCGGCTTCTGGCCGGTGATCAGGGTCAGATCGCGGACAGCGCCGTCGATCAGCTTGGAGTCCTTGGCGGCATCTCCAACACCCATGTTCACAACGACCTTCACCAGGCGGGGAACCTGGTTGACGTTCTGGTACTTGAATTCCTCAGTCAGCGTGTTCTTGATGGAATCGGCGTACTTGGTCTTCAGACGAGGAACGATCTTGCTTGCCGGAGTCTCGAGAGTCTCAGTCATTAGATGTCCTTCCCTGAGCTCTTGGCCACGCGGACGCGCACTTCACGCTTCACGCCATCGCGCTCAACGGTCTCGGTGCGGAAACCGACGCGGGTGGGCTTCTTGGTGGACGGGTCAACCAGAGCCACGTTGGAGATGTGGATCGAAGCCTCGACGACCTCGATGCCACCGGTCTTGGTGCCGCGCTGCGACTGACCGACCTTGGTGTGCTTGGTTACGCGGTTAATGCCTTCAACCAACACGCGGTTGGTCTCCGGGTATACGCGCAGAACCTTGCCCTGCTTACCCTTGTCGCCGCCGCGCTCAGCCTTGGCGCCAGTGATGACCTGAACGAGGTCACCCTTTTTGATCTTAGCCATGGACTAGAGCACCTCCGGAGCCAGAGAAACGATCTTCATGAACTTCTTGTCGCGAAGTTCACGACCAACCGGTCCGAAGATACGGGTACCGCGGGGGTCACCGTCGTTCTTCAGGATGACGGCTGCGTTCTCGTCAAACTTGATGTAGGAACCATCCGCACGGCGGCGTTCCTTCTTGGTACGGACGATGACAGCCTTGACGACGTCGCCCTTCTTTACGTTGCCGCCCGGAATTGCGTCCTTGACGGTAGCGACGATTACGTCGCCAATGCCTGCGTAGCGACGGCCAGATCCACCGAGAACGCGAATGGTAAGGATTTCCTTAGCACCCGTGTTGTCGGCGACCTTGAGTCGCGACTCCTGCTGAATCACTATTTACTCCTTGCGTCGCGCTGGTTCTCAGACCGAAAATCTTCCTACGGAATGAGCCTTGCGGAACGGTTGATCGGGGTGTCTCTTGACCTGCCTGGATTTTGCCAGACCAGGCCTAAACGCCCGTGCCAAAAACATTTGCTTCCCAGGCGGTTCCCGACGGATCGGGGCGCAAGGGGGCACTATGCCGTGGCACGATTGTTTACGAGGTTGATGACGGCGCGCAAAAGGCGCCATACAAACTCAAAATCTTAGCACGTTTTGGGCGTATCCCCATATCACAGCCATGGCGCCTGCACATCCCTCCCCCGCAGCCGCGACGCCGCCACGCCGGACAGGCTTTGGGACGGCCTGCCGCCGGGCACGCCCGGGAACCCGGCCCGGCGGCGTAAGCCCCCAAAGGCTGCTCCGCGTGACGCGCACGGTAAACGGCTGCCGCCGGGCGCAGGCTGCCGGCTGCGGCGGCTGCGGGCAACGCAGAAGCCCCCGCTCCCCCAAAGGGGAACGAGGGCTTCTGCTGTATCACCAGGCACAGGTGCAGGTGTTACTTGGCCTTCTCGAGGATCTCGACCAGACGCCACCGCTTGGTAGCGGACAGCGGGCGGGTCTCGGCGAGGAGCACGAGGTCGCCGATGCCGGCGCTGTTCTCTTCGTCGTGAGCCTTGATCTTGGCGTTGCGGCGGATGACCTTGCCGTAGAGGGCGTGCTTCACGCGGTCTTCGACCTGGACAGTGATGGTCTTTTCCATCTTGTCCGAGACGACGTAGCCGCGCTTCGTCTTACGGTAACCGCGCTCGTCAGCCTTGGCTGCGTCGGAAACAGTTTCCGTCACGTTCTCGTCCTTTTCACTCACTTGGCATCCTCCTCGGATTCAACCGTTTCAGCCTTCTCGGCCTTCTTGGTTGCAGCCTTCTTGGACTTCTTCTCTTCCTTGGCTTCCACAACCGGTGCGGCAACCTCGGCACGAATGCCGAGCTCGCGCTCACGGAGAACGGTGTAGATGCGGGCGATGTCCTTCTTTACCGCGCGCAGACGACCGTGGTTCTCCAGCTGACCGGTGGCGGACTGGAAACGCAGGTTGAACAGCTCTTCCTTGGCCTTGCGGAGTTCTTCAACGAGACGCTCGTTGTCGAAACCGTCCAGCTGTGCGGATGCAAGTTCCTTGGATCCTACTGCCATTTCTACTCACCACCTTCGCGACGCACAATGCGTGCCTTCAACGGCAGCTTGTGGATTGCCAGGCGCAGGGCCTCGCGAGCTACCTCTTCACTGACACCGGAGAGTTCGAAGAGAACCCGGCCCGGCTTGACGTTTGAGACCCACCATTCCGGAGAACCCTTACCGGAACCCATGCGGGTTTCGGCCGGCTTCTTCGTCAGCGGACGGTCCGGGTAAATGTTGATCCAGACCTTTCCGCCACGCTTGATGTGGCGGGTCATCGCGATACGGGCAGATTCGATCTGACGGTTCGTGACGTAGGCAGGGCTCAGAGCCTGGATGCCCCACTCACCGAAGGAGACCTGGGTGCCGCCCGTAGCAGCGCCGGAACGACCCGGGTGGTGCTGCTTACGGTGCTTTACTCGACGTGGGATAAGCATTTAAGCCTGTCCTCCTTCTACTGCCGGTGCAGCTGCTGCTTCGACAGCCGGAGCTTCGGCGGCAGGTGCTGCCTCGGCTGCGGGGCGGTCGGGACGACGGCGGCGGTCACCACGGTCGGCGCCACCCGGGCGGCCCGGGCGGTCGCCGGCACGGCCACGGGACGGAGCAGCAGCTGCCTGCTGAGCCAGTTCCTTGGCAGTGACGTCGCCCTTGTAGATCCAGACCTTCACGCCGATGCGGCCGAAGGTGGTCTTGGCCTCGTAGAAGCCGTAGTCGATGTTCGCACGCAGGGTGTGCAGGGGCACACGGCCTTCGCGGTAGAACTCCGAGCGGGACATTTCTGCGCCGCCCAGTCGACCCGAGCAAGCGATCCGGATGCCCTTGGCACCGGCGCGCTGTGCGGACTGCATGGCCTTCTTCATCGCACGGCGGAAAGCCACGCGGGAAGTCAGCTGCTCAGCAACGCCCTGGGCAACAAGCTGGGCTTCCATCTCGGGGTTCTTGACCTCGAGGATGTTCAGCTGAACCTGCTTGCCCGTGAGCTTCTCAAGCTCGCCGCGGATGCGGTCTGCTTCAGCGCCGCGGCGGCCGATGACGATGCCCGGACGTGCCGTGTGGATATCCACACGGACACGGTCGCGGGTGCGCTCGATTTCGACCTTGGCGATACCGGCGCGCTCCATGCCCGTGGACATGAGCTGGCGGATACGGATGTCTTCGCGAACGAAGTCCTTGTACCGCTGGCCGGCCTTGGTGCTGTCGGCGAACCAGTGCGATACGTGATCGGTGGTGATGCCGAGTCGGAACCCGTGCGGGTTAACTTTCTGTCCCACTTAGCGAGCCTCCTCTTTCTCCGGGGTAGCGACTACCACGGTGATGTGGCTCGTGCGCTTCTTGATCTGAAATGCACGACCCTGGGCTCGCGGCTGGAACCGCTTCATGGTCGGGCCTTCATCAACAAACGCTTCGCTGATGATGAGGTCACCTTCGTCAAACGCCACGCCGTCGCGGTCCGCGAGGACCCGGGCGTTGGAGATTGCCGACTGAACTACCTTGAATACCGGCTCCGAAGCTGCCTGGGGGGCAAACTTCAGAATTGCCAGAGCCTCATTCGCTTGCTTACCACGAACAAGGTTGACGACGCGCCGGGCCTTCATAGGCGTTACGCGGATGTGACGCGCAATTGCCTTGGCTTCCATTGCTTTCCTTCTCTCGTCTTTGACGTAAGTGCAGGCGCCTAGCGGCGCTTGCCCTTACGGTCGTCCTTGACATGGCCGCGGAATGTCCGCGTGGGAGCGAATTCGCCGAGCTTGTGCCCGACCATCGACTCAGTGACAAACACGGGGATGTGCTTGCGTCCGTCGTGTACGGCGATCGTGTGGCCGAGCATGTCGGGGACGATCATCGAACGGCGGGACCAGGTCTTGATGACGTTCTTGGTGCCCTTTTCGTTTTCCCTGGCTACCTTTACAAAGAGGTGCTGGTCAACGAAAGGACCTTTTTTCAGGCTGCGTGGCATGTGTCCAGGCTCCTATCGCTTGTTCTTGCCAGTACGACGGCGACGAACAATAAGCTTGTCGCTCTCTTTGTTGGGACGGCGGGTGCGGCCTTCGCGCTTACCGTTCGGGTTGACGGGGTGACGTCCACCGGACGTCTTACCCTCGCCACCACCGTGGGGGTGGTCAACCGGGTTCATGGCGACACCACGGACGGTCGGGCGAACGCCCTTCCACCGCATACGGCCGGCCTTGCCCCAGTTGATGTTCGACTGCTCGGCGTTGCCGACCTCGCCGACGGTTGCGCGGCAGCGCACGTCAACGTTGCGGATTTCGCCGGAAGGCAGACGCAGCTGGGCGAAGCGGCCTTCCTTTGCAACAAGCTGGATCGACGCGCCGGCGGAGCGGCCCATCTTGGCGCCGCCACCCGGACGCAGTTCGACTGCGTGGATTACGGTACCGACCGGGATGTTGCGCAGCGGAAGGTTGTTGCCGGGCTTGATGTCAGCGTCGGCGCCGGCCTCTACGAAGTCGCCCTGGGACAGCTTGTTCGGGGCGATGATGTAACGCTTGGTGCCATCAACGTAGTGCAGGAGGGCGATCCGAGCCGTGCGGTTCGGGTCGTACTCGATTTCGGCAACGCGGGCGTTGACGCCGTCCTTGTCGTGGCGACGGAAGTCGATCAGACGGTACTGGCGCTTGTGTCCACCACCCTTGTGACGGGTCGTGATCTTACCGGAGTTGTTACGGCCACCCTTTTTCGGGAGGGGACGTACCAACGACTTTTCCGGCGTCGACCGCGTGATTTCAGTGAAGTCCGCTACGCTCGAGCCACGACGGCCCGGGGTAGTCGGCTTGTATTTACGGATTCCCATAATTTATTTCCTCGTTAAAGTGGTCTCCGCTATGAAAGCGGACCGCCGAAGATGTCGATAGTGCCTTCTTTGAGGCTCACAATTGCACGCTTGGTGTTCTTGCGGGTACCCCAGCCGAATTTGGTGCGCTTGCGCTTACCGGCACGGTTGATGGTGTTGATCGATTCGACCTTGACGGAGAAAATCTTCTCCACGGCCAGCTTGATCTCGGTCTTGTTCGAGCGGGGGTCCACCAGGAAGGTGTACTTGCCCTCGTCGATCAGGCCGTAGCTCTTTTCCGAGACAACGGGTGCAAGCACGACGTCGCGCGGGTCTTTGATGGTGGCTGCACTCACTTGGCATCCTCCTCGTTCTTTGCAACCTTGTCAGCAACGAATGCTTCGTAGGCAGCCTTGGTGAAGACTACGTCGTCGGAAACGAGAACGTCGTAGGTGTTCAGCTGGTCTGCGTACAGAACGTGAACTTCCTCGAGGTTGCGCACGGACAGTGCAGCAACATCGTTGGCGCGCTCAATGACAACGAGCAGGTTCTTGCGCTCGGAGACTCCGCGCAGGGTTGCCAGTGCTTCCTTGGAGGACGGCTTGGAGCCGGCAACCAGGTCAGCAACGACGTGGACGCGGCCGTTGCGGGCGCGGTCCGAGAGTGCGCCGCGCAGTGCAGCAGCAATCATCTTCTTGGGGGTGCGCTGGCTGTAGTCACGCGGCGTGGGGCCGTGGACAACGCCACCACCGGTCATGTGAGGAGCACGGATGGAACCCTGACGGGCGCGGCCGGTGCCCTTCTGCTTGAACGGCTTGCGACCTGCACCGGAAACCTCGGCGCGGGTCTTGGTCTTGTGGGTACCCTGGCGAGCAGCAGCGAGCTGGGCAACGACGACCTGGTGCAGCAGCGGCACGTTGGTCTGTACGTCGAAGATCTCTGCAGGCAGGTCAACCTTGACAGTGCTAGTCATTGAACTAGGCTCCCTTCACGGCGGTGCGTACGAGTACGACCTGGCCGCGGGCGCCGGGAACGGCGCCCTTGATCAGGAGCAGCGACTTCTCGACGTCAACCGCGTGGACCGTGAGGTTCAGCGTGGTGTGACGAACGGCGCCCATGCGGCCGGCCATTTTCATGCCCTTGAAGACGCGGCTCGGGGTGGATGCGCCACCGATTGAACCGGGCTTACGGTGGTTCTTGTGGGCACCGTGGGAAGCTCCAACGCCGTGGAAGCCGTGACGCTTCATAACACCGGCGAAGCCCTTACCCTTGGTGGTGCCAACGACGTCGATCTTCTGGCCGGCTTCGAAGAGCTCTACGGAGAGCTCCTGGCCCAGCTCGTAAGAGTCAGCATCTGCGGTGCGCAGTTCTACGACGTGGCGGCGAGGCGTGACGCCTGCCTTTTCAAAGTGACCAGCCAGCGGCTTGGTGACCTTGCGGGGATCGATCTGGCCGTAGCCGATCTGAACGGCGACATAGCCATCAGTTTCTGCGTTGCGCAGCTGCGTGATGACGTTCGAGTCAGCCTGGACCACAGTGACGGGGATGAGCTTGTTGTTCTCGTCCCAGACCTGGGTCATGCCGAGCTTCGTGCCCAGCAGGCCCTTTACGTTACGGGTTGCGGTCATAGTCTCTCAGCACCTCCCTACAGCTTGATTTCGATGTTCACGTCGGCCGGCAGGTCGAGACGCATGAGCGAATCAACAGCCTTGGGCGTGGGATCGATGATGTCGATAAGACGCTTGTGCGTGCGCATTTCAAAGTGCTCGCGGCTGTCCTTGTACTTGTGCGGAGAGCGGATAACGCAGTAAACGTTCTTCTCCGTCGGCAGCGGCACGGGGCCAACTACAGTTGCGCCTGCGCGCGTGACCGTCTCAACGATCTTCCGTGCTGAAACGTCAATGACCTCGTGGTCATATGACTTCAGCCGGATGCGGATTTTTTGTCCCGCCATGTCGCCTGACTCTCTTTCAGTCTGTGCTTCCCCTGATTAGGGCTGCCCTGTTCACTTACTCGTTGTATGGCTGCCGAAGCATTTGAAGTCGTGACTACCATCCGCCGCACAAGCTGAATCCGGAAAGATCCGGGTTCCTCAACCTGCCGGCGCAACCGACCCCCGCGGTCGGGCGTGTCGCGTGTTTTCACACGTACTCGTCCGCAATTCCATGGGGAGTGGGTTATGTTTGGTCTCTCACTTGGACCCTGGCACCCGGCATTATCCGGATCGGGACGCGAAAGAGCGCTTGAACAACTCATCTAGTATGCCGGAAATTGCGGGCAGAAGCGAATCAGCCCGTTGCGCGGGGGTGCACTGGGCGCCGTGCATTCGCAGCACTGCAACCGCAGCAGTCCAATCCCTGCCGGAGGGCCATTGTCCTGAATCGCCGTCGAATGGATGATAGGGGCATGACTGTGCAGGACTCTGTGGCAGTTCAGGCCCTCGCCGCACGCCTGAGCCCGGGCTTCACCCTGGGTGTTTCCTCCGCGGCCTTCCAGATCGAGGGCAGCCTGGCCGCCGGCGGCCGCGGACCCTCCGGCTGGGACGCCTTTGCTGAAAAGCCCGGCAACATCCTGCACGGGCACTCCCCCGCCGTGGCCTGCGACCACTATAACCGCGCCGAGGAAGACATCGAACTGATGCGCGATCTCGGGATCGATTCCTACCGCTTCTCGATCTCGTGGCCGCGGGTCCAGCCCGAGGGCAGCGGGCGCTTCAATGCGGCCGGGCTGGACTTCTACGACCGCTTGATCGACCGGCTCCTCGCCGCCGGCATCTCCCCCATGGCCACTCTCTACCACTGGGATACTCCGCTGCCCCTCGAGCACCGGGGCGGCTGGATGAACCGTTCGACGGCGGAACGGTTCGCCGAGTACAGCGCGGCAGCCGGCAAGCGGTTCGGCGAC
Source organism: Arthrobacter sp. 49Tsu3.1M3 (assembly GCF_900168135.1). Classification (NCBI taxonomy): domain Bacteria; kingdom Bacillati; phylum Actinomycetota; class Actinomycetes; order Micrococcales; family Micrococcaceae; genus Arthrobacter; species Arthrobacter sp. 49Tsu3.1M3. The sequence goes on along the minus strand of NZ_FUZD01000002.1, from coordinate 214,500 downwards.
CGCGTGGCGCAGTGGGTGACGCTGAACGAGCCCGCCTCGGTTACCCTGAACGGCTACGCCCTGGGCGTCCACGCTCCCGGCCGCGGCCTGCTCTTCGAGGCCCTGCCGTCGGTGCGGCATCAGCTCCTGGGGCACGGGCTGGCGGTCCAGGCGCTGCGCGCGCAGGGCGTCGCCGGCGCTGTCGGCGTCACGAACCTGCATTCCCCCGTCCGGCCCGCTTCCGGTTCGCCCACAGACAGATTGCTGGCCAGGGTGTTCGACTTCGTGCTGAACCGGCTCTACGCTGACCCGATCCTCCTGGGCCGCTTTCCCCGGTTGCCGCTGATCGCCTGGCCGTGGTTCCGTTCAATGCGGAGCATCAGCGACGCGGACCTGGCCACGATCCACCAGCCGCTGGATTTCTATGGCCTGAACTATTACTACCCCGTGAAGGTGGCCACGGGGCGCGGCGTCGACAGCCCCTCGGCAACCGCGGAGGCGATGCTGAAAGTCCCCTTCCACATGGCCGCGTTCCCGGAGTACGAACGCACAGGATTCGGCTGGCCGGTCGCTCCGGACCACCTGGGGATCCTGCTCCGGGAGCTGAAGGACCGGTACGGGTCCTCGCTGCCGCCGCTCTACATCACCGAGAGCGGGGCGAGCTTCCCCGAACCGGACCACGTCACCGGTCCCATTCCCGATGCCGGCCGGATCAGCTACATCGCCGCACACCTCAGCCAGGCGGTTGAGGCCACCTCCCCCGGGGGCGTGGCCCACGACGTCGACCTGCTCGGCTATTACGTCTGGACGCTGATGGACAACTTCGAATGGGCGGCCGGCTACTCGCAGCGCTTCGGCCTGGTGCACGTCGATTTCACGAGCCTTAAGCGCACGCCGAAGGACTCGTACTACTGGTACCAGGCACTCGCGCGGGCCCGCCGGGCCGCGGGGCACGGTTGATGATGGACTCCCTTAGCGGCTCGATGCCAGCCGGACGCGGGTAAAGAGCGCTGCGTTGCGCTCCTCCCCTTCCAGTTTCCACCCTGGATCAGTCCGCAGTCTCGTGGCGAGCCCGGTGCCGGGCGGGACCAGCACGCAATCAGCCCCTAACAGTTTGACCGCAAGATCCCCATCGCCGCTCTCGATGAAGCCTGCGAGTGCGGAAACGCGGTCGGCCCCGTATAAGTCATTCCGCGAGTCCAGTGAGACCTTGACGTCCGGTCGCTCGAGGATCAAGAGGCCGCCGAGCATATAGTCATTGAACACATGGCACCCCGGCGGAATCGCTTGGATGATGCCGGACGGGTAGACGGCTGGGTTCGGGCGACCCACGGCCGGAAGACTGAAGGCCACCAGCCCCGTGATGACCGCCATTCCGAGCGCCGCACCCTGCGCCAGCATCCTGCGCCGGCTTCGGAAGTAGTGCAACACGAAGGACCGCGACGCGCCCGACATCAGCACCGGAATCGCCAGCAGCAGCAACACCGGCAGGATTCGGAGCGCGACTACAGAGCCGGCTCCCGCCACCAGGAGGGCACCTGAGAACACGACGTCCCGCCGCGCGGCAGCAATCACGAGCGCTAACAGCCCCAGGGCGAACGTGACCGTCTGCACCGGATCGCCCAGGTTCAGGGGCTGCCACTCGGCAATGCCCGCGGACGCCGTCTTGACTTGTGCCGTCTGCGTGAAGAGCCCGGCGCCGTAGGGGTTGATAAGGCTGCCGAGGAGGACAATCCCGGCTGCGCCCAGAAGCCATCCGATACGCTGCCGCGCAACCGGTGAGAAGGCGGCCAGTGCTGCCGTTCCCGCGACAATGCCCACGCCCAGCAACGAGGCGGCGTGCAGGTTTACCCAAACGACCGACAGCACGCCAAGCCCACCGAGTTGCCTCAGCGAAGGCCTCTCGAGCAGGCGCCGCAGGATGATGACCAGGACCAGCACGGCCAAATAGTCCACCAGATGCGGTCGGGCGGAGAGCCAGGCGATAAGAAGCGGCGAGACGATCACAAGGATCCACCCGGAAATGGCCGGCGCAGCCTTGAGGTCCCGGGCCAACACCAGAATAAGGACCGCGACGGCAGTGGCCAACCCCGCGCACACCAGCGCAACGAGCACCAGACCGCCCGTCTGGAAGGCCAAAGCCAACAGCACGTTAAAACCCCAGGAGTTCAGCGTCCAGCTTTCACCGGAGGCGGTCCATGAAAACGGGTCAACGGCGGGAATTTGCTGGTTGTTGATGATTTCCATTCCGGCACGGATCTGCCAGAACGTGTCCGACTCGCTGAAGATTTCCGCCCGGGCCAGCGCAAGCGGCACGAAGGCAACGCACGCCAGGAGCCAAGCCCAGCGGGGATTTGGACTTAGACCGACGGCGCTGTGGGTGCTGCTATCCGGCTTTTCGGCTGTGCGTGCTTCGGCCATAGCAGGTACCCTACCCGACAGATTCTTCCTGAGGGGCAAACGTGCGGGCCGGAGTTGCAGTCCGGTCGATTTCCGCACAATGCTGGCCGGAGTCACCCGGCGGCGTGGCCGGGCCCGCCGGGTCTGAGTCCCGACCGGCCGCTGCTACTGGTTGCGGTTGGACCTATTGATGCGCTTGGCGCGCTCGATCTCCTGGCGGAAGTGCCTCTTCGCCCAAAAGAACGCGACGACGACCGCTGCGGCGATCAGCAGAAAAATGAACCAGCCCATGGTGAGCTCCCTTCCCTTCCTGCAAAGGTATCAGGAACTTAAAAGGAACAGCCCCGCTGCAAGTGCAGCGGGGCTGTTCCCGATCCTCTGTCAGCTGCCAGACGGCTGGCTGATCAGGGGCAGAGCATCAGATCGGCAAGTAATTACTTGATGATCTTGGTGACGCGTCCTGAACCAACGGTGCGGCCGCCTTCGCGGATAGCGAAGCCGAGGCCCTCTTCCATGGCGATCGGCTGGATGAGTGCAACGGTCATCTCAGTGTTGTCGCCGGGCATAACCATTTCCGTGCCTTCCGGCAGGGTGATAACGCCGGTTACGTCCGTGGTGCGGAAGTAGAACTGCGGGCGGTAGTTGGAGTAGAACGGGTTGTGACGTCCGCCTTCGTCCTTGGAGAGGATGTAGACGTTAGCCTCGAAGTCGGTGTGCGGGGTGATGGAACCCGGCTTGACGACAACCTGGCCACGCTCGACATCGTCGCGCTTCAGACCGCGGAGCAGGAGGCCACAGTTCTCGCCGGCCCATGCTTCGTCGAGCTGCTTGTGGAACATCTCGATACCGGTAACCGTGGTCTTCTGGACCGGGCGGATGCCGACGATCTCGACCTCGGAGTTGATGGCGAGGGTTCCACGCTCGGCGCGGCCCGTAACAACGGTGCCACGGCCGGTGATCGTGAAGACGTCTTCGATCGGCATCAGGAAGGGCTTGTCACGGTCACGTACGGGGTCCGGAACGGACTCGTCGACAGCTGCCATGAGGTCCTCAACGGACTTGACCCAGACGGGGTCGCCTTCGAGGGCCTTCAGGCCGGAAACGCGAACAACCGGAGCCTCGTCGCCATCGAAGCCCTGCGAGCTGAGCAGCTCGCGAACTTCCATTTCAACGAGGTCGAGGAGCTCTTCGTCGTCAACCATGTCAGCCTTGTTCAGCGCGACCAGCAGGTAGGGAACGCCAACCTGGCGGGCGAGCAGAACGTGCTCGCGGGTCTGAGCCATCGGGCCGTCAGTGGCGGCAACCACGAGGATTGCACCGTCCATCTGAGCAGCGCCGGTGATCATGTTCTTGATGTAGTCAGCGTGACCCGGAGCGTCTACGTGTGCGTAGTGGCGCTTCTCGGTCTGGTACTCAACGTGGGAGATGTTGATGGTAATGCCGCGCTGACGCTCTTCGGGAGCAGAGTCAATCGACGCGAAGTCACGCTTCTCGTTGAGAGTCGGGTACTTGTCGTACAGCACCTTGGAAATGGCGGCCGTCAGCGTCGTCTTACCGTGGTCAACGTGACCAATGGTACCGATGTTAACGTGCGGCTTAGTCCGCTCGAACTTTGCCTTTGCCACAGGTTCCTCCTAGAACGTTTTCAAATTGACTTACCCTTCGGCCGCGCTTGTCGCGGCAGAAACTCCAGTAAGTCTACTTGGGGGGCTTTGGATTGATGAAATTGCAGATTCAGGTACTAATGCTAGTGCCTAGAGCCTGTTCGTGCAGGCGGCCGCACTCCGGCCTGGCCGGACTGCAGCTGACCGGAGTCCGGCCGCTTACACCAGATGTGTCTCCGCTGGCGGAGACGCACCCGAGTTTCTTGTTGCTGCGAGGCGTCCTGGGGACTACTCGCCGCGGTTCTTCTGGATGATCTCGTCGGCGACTGCCTTCGGGACCTCGGCGTAGCTGTTGAACGTCATGGAGTACACAGCGCGGCCCTGGGTCTTCGAGCGCAGGTCACCGATGTAGCCGAACATGCCGGACAGCGGGACGTGTGCGCGAATAACCTTGACGCCCTGGGCATCTTCCATGGACTGCATCTGGCCACGGCGGGAGTTGAGGTCACCGATAACTTCACCCATGTATTCCTCAGGGGTGCGGACCTCGACATCCATCAGCGGTTCGAGCAGGACAGGGTTCGCCTTGCGTGCGGCTTCCTTGAAAGCCATACGGCCGGCGATCTTGAACGCCATTTCCGAGGAGTCAACATCGTGGTAAGCGCCGTCAATCAGCGTCGCCTTGATGCCGACAACCGGGTAACCGGCCAGGACGCCGTCGTTAAGCGCATCCTGGATGCCGGCGTCGACCGACGGGATGTACTCGCGCGGAACGCGGCCACCGGTGACCTTGTTCTCGAACTCGTACAGCTCTCCACCTGAGGTGTCCAGCGGCTCGATCGCGATCTGGATCTTTGCGAACTGGCCGGAACCACCGGTCTGCTTCTTGTGCGTGTAGTCGTGACGCTCTACAGCACGCTTGATGGTTTCGCGGTAAGCAACCTGCGGCTTGCCAACGTTTGCCTCGACCTTGAATTCGCGGCGCATGCGGTCCACCAGGATGTCCAGGTGGAGCTCGCCCATGCCGGCGATGATGGTCTGGCCGGTGTCCTCGTTGAGGGAGACCTGGAAGGTCGGGTCCTCAGCGGAGAGCTTCTGGATGGCCGTGGAGAGCTTCTCCTGGTCACCCTTCGTGTTCGGCTCGATCGCAACCGAGATCACGGGCTCCGGGAAGCTCATGGACTCGAGGACAATCTGGTTGGCCGGATCGCACAGGGTGTCGCCCGTGGTGGTGTCCTTGAGGCCGATCGCTGCGTAGATGTGGCCGGCGGTAGCGCCCTCGACGGGCATTTCCTTGTTGGCGTGCATCTGGAACAGCTTGCCGATGCGCTCCTTCTTGCCCTTGGTGGAGTTGACCACCTGCGAGCCTGCTTCCACGTGACCGGAGTACACGCGGACGAAGGTCAGCTGGCCGAAGAAGGGGTGCGCGGCGATCTTGAACGCCAGTGCGGAGAAGGGCTCTTCAGAGGAGGGCTTACGGGTAAGCTCCTTCTCTTCGTCGCGGGGATCGTGACCGATCATCGGCGGGACGTCGAGCGGGTTCGGCAGGTAGTCCACCACAGCGTCGAGCATGGGCTGAACGCCGCGGTTCTTGAATGCAGAACCACAGAAGACCGGGTAGATCTCAGAGTTGATCGTCATCTTGCGGATGCCGGCCTTGAGCTCATCGATGCTGATCTCTTCGCCCTCAAGGTACTTCTCCATGAGTTCCTCGGAGGACTCGGCAACGGTCTCAATGAGCGTTGCGCGGTACTCTTCGGCCTTCGCCTGGAGGTCAGCCGGGATCTCGCGGATCTCGTACTTGGCACCCATGGTGACGTCACCCTTGGCGTCGCCGGGCCAGACCAGCGAACGCATGTAAAGGAGGTCGACGACGCCGATGAAGTCGTTCTCGGCGCCGATCGGCAGCTGCATGACGAGCGGCTTGGCACCGAGGCGGCTGATGATGGTGTCGACGGTGAAGTAGAAGTCAGCGCCGAGCTTGTCCATCTTGTTGACGAAGCAGATGCGCGGAACGTTGTACTTGTCAGCCTGGCGCCAAACAGTCTCGGACTGCGGCTCCACGCCTTCCTTGCCGTCGAACACGGCGACTGCGCCGTCGAGGACGCGCAGGGAGCGCTCAACCTCGACCGTGAAGTCAACGTGGCCGGGGGTGTCGATGATGTTGATCTGGTTGTTTTCCCAGAAGCAGGTCACGGCGGCAGACGTGATGGTGATGCCGCGTTCCTTTTCCTGTTCCATCCAGTCAGTCGTCGAAGCGCCGTCGTGCGTTTCGCCGATCTTGTGGTTCACACCCGTGTAGAACAGGATGCGCTCGGTAGTAGTGGTCTTGCCGGCATCGATGTGGGCCATGATGCCGATATTGCGGACCTTGCTAAGGTCGGTAAGCACGTCCTGTGCCACGGTGTCTCCCTTTCGGATGGACTGCACGTTCGCCGCCGGCTCAGTCGAGCCGGCGGCGTCCGGGAAGTATTACCAGCGGTAGTGTGCGAAGGCCTTGTTGGACTCGGCCATCTTGTGGGTGTCTTCGCGACGCTTCACAGCGGCACCGAGACCGTTCGAGGCATCCAGGATTTCGTTCTGGAGGCGCTCGGTCATGGTCTTTTCGCGGCGGGCCTTGGAGTAGCCAACCAGCCAGCGGAGGGCGAGGGCCGTGGAACGGCCCGGCTTGACCTCAACGGGAACCTGGTAGGTGGCGCCACCAACACGGCGGGAGCGGACCTCAAGCGAAGGCTTGACGTTCTCCATGGCCTTCTTGAGGGCTGCAACGGGGTCGCCGCCGGACTTGGCGCGAGCACCCTCGAGGGCACCGTAAACTATGCGCTCTGCGGTGGACTTCTTGCCGTCAACCAGCACCTTGTTGATGAGCTGGGTGACCAGCGGGGAGCCGTAAACGGGATCTAGAACTAGCGGCCGCTTGGGGGCCGGACCCTTGCGAGGCATATTACTTCTTCTCCATCTTTGCGCCGTAGCGGCTGCGAGCCTGCTTACGGTTCTTGACACCCTGGGTATCGAGGGCGCCACGGACGATCTTGTAGCGGACACCCGGAAGGTCCTTCACGCGGCCGCCGCGGACGAGCACAATGGAGTGCTCCTGCAGGTTGTGGCCCACACCGGGGATGTATGCGGTGACTTCAATGCCGCCGTTGAGGCGCACGCGAGCAACCTTACGCAGAGCCGAGTTCGGCTTCTTCGGGGTCGTCGTGTAAACGCGGGTGCAAACACCGCGGCGCATCGGGCTGCCGTTAAGCGCGGGAGCCTTGGTCTTTTTGACCTTAGGCGTGCGGCCCTTGCGGACCAGCTGGTTAATCGTAGGCACTCTCGTGTTCTCCGTTTTATCCGGAGCGGCCGTTGGCGGCCGCTCTCTTGTCGCTGCGCCTCGCCGCCCGAGCTTTGAAGTTCTCTCCAGAGCAGCTGAGGCGAAGCCTTAATAGTCGGACCGCACGCCGGGGTCCAAGGACTTTCGACCCGAACTGCCCCTAGGCATGCGAAAATGTGGCATACGTTGCACAAGAACCCTGCAAACCGGAAACGTCGTCCTGGTTGAACCTTTCAGCTGCAAGCTGTCTGACCCAAACCGGCGCACTCATCCACTGCCACAATAACAATTAGTCTCAAGTCTAACACGGACGGGTCCCAGCCCTTAATCGGCGGGCGGGAGGCGCCGTCCCGACGTCGGCCCCTTTCCCCGTCGGTTGGTCCGTGACCGCGCTTTTGAAGCCTCAAAAGGGCCGTACCTCAGCAGTCGATCGTTGAACGGGGTCAAACGGAAGGGCCCCGCCCCCGCTCCGCTGAAAAGCGGAGTGGTGACGGGGCCCGACGTCGAGCTGCAAGGGCAGGGCGGCCGGGTCCCTACGTGGCGCGGAACGCGACACGAAAGGGCCCGCCCTGCCCTTTAGCGGAAGTCGCTGCCGAGATCGTAGTCATCCAGCGGGATGGCGTGGAACTCGGGAGCTCCGTCGCCGCCCAGCGAGTCGTAGGAGAAGTCACTGAATGCGCTGGGGCCGGTGAACAGGTTGGCCTTTGCTTCTTCAGTGGGTTCCACGGTGACCTCGGTGTAGCGCGGGAGACCCGTGCCGGCCGGGATGAGCTTACCGATGATGACGTTTTCCTTGAGGCCGAGCAGCGGATCGCTCTTGCCTTCCATGGCCGCCTGCGTCAGGACGCGGGTGGTCTCCTGGAAGGAAGCTGCGGACAGCCAGGACTCGGTCGCCAGGGACGCCTTGGTGATGCCCATGAGCTCGGGACGGCCGGATGCCGGCGTCTTGCCCTCGGACACAACGCGGCGGTTGGCCTCCTCGAAACGGCTGCGTTCGGCGAGCTCGCCGGGCAGCAGATCCGATTCGCCGGACTCGATGACCGTGACGCGGCGCAGCATCTGGCGGACGATAACCTCGACGTGCTTGTCGTGGATACCGATGCCCTGGCTGCGGTACACGCCCTGGACTTCGTCCACCAGGAACTTCTGCGCGGCACGGGGGCCCATGATGCGCAGCACCTGCTTGGGGTCGACCGGGCCGTTGATGAGCTTCTGGCCAACGCTGACGTGATCGCCGTCTTCGATGAGGAGACGTGAACGGCGCAGCACCGGGTAGGCGATCTCTTCAGATCCGTCATCCGGGGTGATTACCAGGCGCATCTGGCGCTCGGACTCTTCGATGGTGATGCGGCCGGCTGCTTCAGCAATCGGTGCGACACCCTTCGGAGTACGGGCTTCGAAGAGCTCCTGGATACGGGGCAGACCCTGGGTGATGTCGTCGCCACCGCTGGCGGAGACAGCACCACCGGTGTGGAACGTACGCATGGTCAGCTGGGTACCCGGCTCACCGATGGACTGCGCGGCAATGATGCCCACGGCCTCACCGATGTCGACGGTCTTGCCAGTGGCCAGCGAACGGCCGTAGCACAGGGCGCAGGTGCCGACGCTGGACTCACAGGTGAGTACGGAGCGGACCTTGACCTCGGTGATGCCGGCTGCGAACAGTTCGGCAATGACGACGTCGCCGCAGTCGGTGCCGGCAGCTGCCAGGACCTTGCCCTTGGAGTCGACGACGTCGACGGCCAGGGTGCGGGCGTAGGCGCTGTTCTCGACGTTCTCGTCCAGGACGAGGACGCCGTTGGCGTCGGCCACCGCGATGGCGGTCATCAGGCCGCGCTCGGTGCCGCAGTCCTCTTCGCGGACGATGACGTCCTGCGACACGTCCACCAGACGACGGGTCAGGTAACCCGAGTTGGCGGTACGCAGGGCGGTGTCAGCCAGACCCTTACGGGCACCGTGCGTGGCGATGAAGTATTCCAGCACCGAGAGGCCCTCGCGGTAGGAGGACTTGATCGGACGCGGGATGATTTCACCCTTAGGGTTGGCCACCAGGCCACGGATACCCGCGATCTGACGGACCTGCATCCAGTTACCACGTGCACCCGAGGACACCATGCGGTTGATCGTGTTCATCGGGGACAGACTGTCACGCATCGCCTGGGCGATCTCGTTCGTTGCCTTGTTCCAGATCTCGATCAGTTCCTGGCGACGCTCGTCGTCGTCGATCAGGCCCTTGTCGTACTGGCCCTGGATCTTGGCGGCCATGGTCTCGTAACCGGCGAGGATCCGCGGCTTGTCCGTGGGCACCTCGATGTCGGAGATGGCGACGGTCACGCCGGACCGGGTGGCCCAGTAGAAACCGGCATCCTTCAGGTTGTCCAGCGTTGCCGCCGTGATCACCTTCGGGTAGCGCTCGGCGAGGTCGTTGACGATCCGGGACAGCTCGCCCTTGTCGGCAACATCCTCAACCCACGGGTAATCCGCGGGCAGCGTCTGGTTGAAGATGACCTGGCCGAGGGAGGTCTCGACCAGTGCGGTCTGACCGGGCTCCCAGCCCTCCGGGGCTTCCCAGCCGGCGTAGGGCACGAAGCCCTCGAGGCGGATCTTCACCTTGGAGTTCAGGTGCAGCTCGTGGAGGTCGTAGGCCATGATGGCTTCCGCGACCGAGGAGAAGATCCGGCCTTCGCCAGCTGAACCGACACGCTTGGTGGTCAGGTGGTAGAGACCGATGATCATATCCTGCGACGGCAGGGTCACCGGGCGGCCGTCAGACGGCTTCAGGATGTTGTTCGAGGAGAGCATCAGGATGCGGGCCTCGGCCTGGGCTTCGGGGCTCAGCGGCAGGTGGACTGCCATCTGGTCGCCGTCGAAGTCGGCGTTGAAAGCGCCACAAACCAGCGGGTGCAGCTGGATTGCCTTGCCTTCAACAAGCTGCGGCTCGAATGCCTGGATGCCGAGACGGTGCAGGGTAGGTGCACGGTTCAGCAGCACGGGGTGCTCGGTGATGATCTCTTCGAGGACGTCCCAGACCTGCGGACGGTAGCGCTCCACCATGCGCTTGGCCGACTTGATGTTCTGGGCGTGGTTGAGGTCCACCAGGCGCTTCATCACGAACGGCTTGAAGAGCTCCAGGGCCATCTGCTTGGGCAGACCACACTGGTGCAGCTTCAGCTGCGGGCCGACGACGATGACCGAACGGCCGGAGTAGTCGACGCGCTTGCCGAGGAGGTTCTGGCGGAAACGGCCCTGCTTGCCCTTGAGCATGTCGCTCAGGGACTTCAGCGGACGGTTGCCCGGTCCGGTGACCGGACGGCCGCGGCGGCCGTTGTCGAAGAGGCTGTCAACAGCTTCCTGAAGCATGCGCTTCTCGTTGTTGACGATGATCTCCGGAGCACCGAGATCAAGCAGGCGCTTGAGGCGGTTGTTGCGGTTGATCACGCGGCGGTAGAGGTCGTTGAGGTCGGAGGTCGCGAAGCGGCCACCGTCCAGCTGGACCATCGGGCGCAGTTCCGGCGGGATCACCGGGACGGCGTCCAGCACCATGCCGAGCGGGCTGTTGTTGGTCGTCAGGAACGCGTTGACCACCTTGAGCCGCTTCAGGGCGCGGGTCTTGCGCTGGCCCTTGCCGTTGGCGATGATGTCGCGCAGCATGTCCGACTCGGCCTGCATGTCGAAGTTCTCAAGACGCTTCTTGATGGCCTCGGCACCCATGGAGCCTTCGAAGTACATGCCGTAGCGGTCGCGCAGTTCGCGGTACAGGCCTTCGTCACCTTCGAGGTCTGCGACCTTGAGGTTCTTGAAGCGGTCCCAGACCTGCTCGAGGCGCTCGATTTCGGCGTCGGCACGCTTGCGGACGTTCGCCATCTGGCGGTCAGCGGAGTCGCGGGCCTTCTTCTTGTCGGCAGCCTTCGCGCCTTCGCCTTCGAGACGGGCAAGCTCGTTCTCAAGGTCGCGGGCGATCGTGGCGATGTCCGAGTCGCGGTTGTCGATCAGCTGCTTCTTCTCGATGTCGTGCTCAACCTGGAGGTTGGGCAGTTCTTCGTGGCGGCTGTCGGCGTCGACGCTCGTGATCATGTAGGCGGCGAAGTAGATGACCTTTTCGAGGTCCTTCGGTGCCAGGTCAAGGAGGTAGCCCAGACGGGAGGGAACACCCTTGAAGTACCAGATGTGCGTGACCGGGGCGGCGAGCTCGATGTGGCCCATGCGCTCACGGCGGACCTTCGCGCGGGTGACCTCAACGCCACACCGCTCGCAGATGATGCCCTTGAAGCGCACGCGCTTGTACTTGCCGCAGTAGCATTCCCAGTCGCGGGACGGGCCGAAGATCTTCTCGCAGAAGAGGCCGTCCTTCTCGGGCTTGAGCGTGCGGTAGTTGATGGTTTCCGGCTTCTTAACCTCGCCGTACGACCAGCCACGGATGTCTTCCGCGGTGGCGAGGCCGATCTGCATGAGGCCGAAGGAGGATTCGCTGGACATATGGTCCCTGTTCTCTCTTGTTCTCTAAATTCTGAAGTCTTGGGTTACGGGAAGAGGGAGGTGATGCACCGGGAAAAGTCAGCGCGGCGGTGCCGCTTGCTTTTCCCGGTGCCCCACCTGCTAAACCTCTTCTACGGAACTGGGCTCTGCACGAGACAGATCGATGCCCAGTTCTTCCGCAGCCGTGAAGACTGCGTCATCAGAGTCACGCATTTCAATTGTGGTTCCGTCCGTGGAAAGCACTTCCACGTTCAGGCACAGCGACTGCATTTCCTTGATCAAGACCTTGAAGGACTCAGGAACGCCCGGCTCGGGGATGTTCTCGCCCTTGACGATGGCTTCGTAGACCTTCACACGACCGTGGATATCATCCGACTTGATCGTCAGCAGTTCCTGGAGCGTGTACGCGGCGCCGTAAGCCTCGAGCGCCCACACTTCCATTTCACCGAAGCGCTGGCCACCGAACTGTGCCTTACCACCCAGCGGCTGCTGCGTGATCATGGAGTACGGGCCGGTGGAGCGGGCGTGGATCTTGTCGTCCACCAGGTGGTGGAGCTTCAGGATGTACATGTAGCCGACCGAGATCGGATCCGGGAACGGCTCGCCGGAGCGGCCGTCGAACAGACGGGTCTTGCCGGAAGAGTTAATCAGGCGGTCGCCGTCGCGGGTGACGTTGGTGGAATCGAGCAGGCCCGTGATTTCCTCTTCACGCGCACCGTCGAAGACCGGCGTCGCCACAGTGGTCTGGCCACTCTCGCGCGGCAGGTTCGGCAGCTGCTTGACCCATTCGGGCTCGCCCTCGATCTTCCAGCCGGTCTTGGCAACCCAGCCGAGGTGCGTTTCCAGCACCTGGCCGACGTTCATGCGGCCCGGAACACCCAGCGGGTTCAGGACGATATCAACGGGGGTGCCGTCGGCAAGGAAGGGCATGTCCTCGATCGGAAGGATCTTGGAGATAACACCCTTGTTGCCGTGACGGCCGGCGAGCTTGTCGCCGTCGGTGATCTTGCGCTTGGCGGCCACGTAGACGCGCACCAGCTGGTTGACGCCCGGGGGCAGCTCGTCGTCGTTGTCCCGGTCGAAGACGCGGACACCGATCACGGTGCCGGACTCGCCGTGCGGCACCTTCAGGGAGGTGTCGCGCACTTCGCGGGACTTCTCACCGAAGATGGCGCGCAGCAGGCGCTCTTCCGGGGTCAGCTCGGTCTCGCCCTTGGGGGTGACCTTACCGACCAGGATGTCGCCGGCCTCAACCTCGGCACCGATGTGGATGATGCCGCGCTCGTCCAGGCCTGCCAGGACTTCCTCAGACACGTTCGGGATGTCACGGGTGATTTCCTCGGCACCAAGCTTGGTGTCGCGGGCATCGATCTCGTGCTCCTCGATGTGGATCGAGGACAGGACGTCCTCGGCCACGATGCGCTGGGAAAGGATGATGGCATCCTCGAAGTTGTGGCCTTCCCATGACATGAATGCCACGAGCAGGTTCTTACCGAGGGCGAGCTCGCCCTGGTCCGTTGCCGGGCCGTCAGCGATGATGCCGCCGACCTCCAGGCGCTGGCCTTCGCTTACCAGGACACGGTGGTTGTAGCAGTTGCCCTGGTTGGAACGGGCGAACTTGTTGATGCGGTAGTTGGTTTCCGTACCGTCGTCGTTGAGCATGATGACCAGCTCAGCGGAGACCTCGGTCACCACACCGGCCTTCTTGGCGATGACAACGTCACCGGCGTCGACGGCTGCGGCGCGCTCCATGCCGGTACCGACGAACGGTGCCTCGGAACGGACCAGCGGCACGGCCTGGCGCTGCATGTTGGCACCCATGAGTGCACGGTTGGCATCGTCATGCTCGAGGAACGGGATCAGGGCGGTAGCCACGGACACCATCTGGCGCGGGGAAACGTCCATGAACTCGACGTCGGCGGCGGGAACCAGCACGGGCTCGCCTCCACCACCGCGGGCACGGACCAGGACGGTCTCTTCCGCGAAACGCTTGTTCTCGTCGAGCGGTGCGTTGGCCTGTGCGATCAGGACCTCGGCTTCGTCGTCGGCCGTGAGGTACTTGACCTCATCGGAGACGACACCCTCGGCGACAAGGCGGTACGGGGTTTCGATGAAACCGAACGGGTTGATGCGTCCGTAGGAAGCCAGCGAACCGATCAGACCAATGTTCGGGCCTTCAGGAGTTTCGATGGGGCACATACGTCCGTAGTGGGACGGGTGCACGTCACGAACTTCCATGCCGGCACGGTCACGGGACAGACCACCCGGGCCAAGCGCGGACAGGCGGCGCTTGTGGGTCAGACCCGAGAGCGGGTTGTTCTGGTCCATGAACTGGGACAGCTGGGAAGTTCCGAAGAACTCCTTGATGGCTGCCACGACGGGACGGATGTTGATCAGGGTCTGCGGCGTGATGGCCTCGACGTCCTGGGTCGTCATGCGTTCGCGGACAACGCGCTCCATGCGGGACAGGCCGGTGCGGACCTGGTTCTCGATGAGCTCGCCGACGGCGCGGATGCGGCGGTTGCCGAAGTGGTCGATGTCATCGATCTCGACGCGGAGCTCGTGGTCCTGGCCGTCGCGCTTGCCCATGAGGGTCTTCTCACCGGCGTGCAGGGCAACCAGGAACTTGATCATGGCCACGATGTCTTCAACGTGCAGGACCGAAGCTTCCTTGTCGCCAAGGGAGCGGTCGATGCCAAGCTTGCGGTTGATCTTGTAACGGCCGACCTTGGCCAGATCGTAGCGCTTGGAGTTGAAGTACAGGTTGTCCAGCAGGGACTGGGCAGCCTCAACCGTGGGCGGCTCGCCCGGTCGCAGCTTCCGGTAGATGTCCAGCAACGCGTCTTCGCGGGTCTCGGTGGCGTCCTTCTCCAGCGTCGCGCGCATGGAGTCGTACTGGCCGAATTCCTCGAGGATCTGGCCTTCGGTCCAGCCGAGGGCCTTCAGCAGCACGGTGACGGACTGCTTGCGCTTGCGGTCAAGACGGACGCCGACCTGGTCGCGCTTGTCGATTTCGAGCTCGAACCAGGCGCCGCGGGAGGGGATGATCTTCGCGGTGAAGATGTCCTTGTCGCTGGTCTTGTCGGCGGTGCGCTCAAAGTAGGCGCCCGGCGAGCGGACCAGCTGGGAGACGACGACACGCTCGGTGCCGTTGACGACGAAGGTGCCCTTCTCGGTCATCAGCGGGAAGTCACCCATGAACACGGTCTGCTGCTTGATTTCGCCCGTGTTGTTGTTCATGAACTCGGCCTTGACGTACAGCGGAGCCGAGTACGTTGCGTCCCGGTCCTTGCACTCAGCCATGGTGTATTTGGGGTCAGCGAACTCCGGCTCGGAGAAGCTCAGGGACATGGTGCCCTGGAAGTCTTCGATCGGGGAGATCTCTTCGAAGATGTCGGACAGACCCGAGGAGGTGGCGACGCTGAGGTCGCCTTCTTCGACGGCCTTCGCAACGCGCGCCTGCCAGCGTTCGTTTCCGACCAGCCAGTCAAAGCTGTCGGTTTGCAGGGCGAGCAGATTCGGAACATCAAGGGGTTCGTGAATCTTTGCGAATGAGAGCCGGCGGGTTGCACCGTCGGTGCTGTCGGCATTGATAGCGGTAGCGTTGTTTACATTAGAGGTGCTCGAGGCGACCAAGAGGGATCCTTCCACAGACCTTCAGGCGTTGTCAGATCTCCCCCGTTATGCACTCTGCAGAATGACTCCGCAGCGCTACCAGTCCGGTTCCGCTATATGACCCGGGACCCGCGCTGTCCATAGCTGGTGCACGTGGTAGACGGCACATTGATGGAACAGCTGTCAGGCTAAGCCCACCGCTATATGAAGGCTGAAGGTAAACAGGGAAGACGCAAATATCTACGATACGGCAAAGCAACCTACTTGTCTACCCCACTTCCGGCGGGAATGCAAGCACGAAGTTTGGCGGAATTTTCCCGGCCTCCTCGCGGCGACGGCGTCCACCCTGCCGAATGGATAGGTGACGGGGCTCACGATAACGTAGACATAGTCGAAAGTAGATCGGAAGAAAACACCATGAGCAATCCCGCAGACAACAACGATGTTGTCATTCTCGCCGCCGCCCGCACCCCCCAGGGGCGCCTGAACGGGCAGCTGGCCAGCTTCACCGCCGTCGAGCTCGGCACCCACGCCATCCGCGCGGCCCTGGCCGCCAGCGGCGTCAAGGCCGACCAGGTGGACAGCGTGATCATCGGCCAGGTCCTGCAGGCCGGAGCGGGCCAGAACCCTGCGCGCCAGAGCGCCATCGGCGCCGGCATCGGCTGGAACGTGCCGACGGTGACCATCAACAATGTCTGCCTATCGGGCCTCACCGCCGTGATCGACGCCGCCCGGATGATCCGCAGCGGGGACGCCACGGTGGTGGTCGCCGGCGGCCAGGAGTCCATGACCCGCGCACCTCACGTGCTGCCCGGTTCCCGGCAGGGCTGGGCGTACGGCACGGTCCAGGCCCTGGACGTGGCCGCGCACGACGGCCTGACCGACGCCTTCGACGGACAGTCCATGGGACTGTCGACCGAGAGCAAGAACCTGACCCTCGGCATCGACCGGGCCTCCCAGGACGAGGTGGCGGCCCAGTCGCACCAGCGTGCCGCCCGGGCCGCGAAGGACGGCGTCTTCGACGGCGAGATCGCCCCGATGAGCGTCAAGCAGCGCAAGGGCGATCCGATCGCCGTCACCTCCGACGAAGGCATCCGGCCGGACACGACCGTGGAATCGCTGGCCGGCCTGCGCGCGGCGTTCGTCACGGACGGAACCATCACCGCCGGCAACTCCTCTCCCCTGTCCGACGGCGCTGCCGCCCTGGTGCTGAGCAGCCGGAAGTTCGCCGAGGACAACAACCTCGAGTACCTCGCGGTGGTTGGCAAGCCGGGCCAGGTCGCCGGGCCGGACAACTCGCTGCATTCCCAGCCGTCGAACGCCATCAAGAACGCCCTGGACAAGGCCGGCTGGTCCGCCACGGACCTCGACTTCATCGAAATCAATGAGGCTTTCGGTTCTGTCGCGGTGCAGTCCCTGAAGGACCTCAACTATCCGCTGGAGCAGTGCAACATCCACGGCGGGGCCATCGCCCTGGGCCACCCGATCGGGGCCTCCGGGGCCCGGCTGGCCCTGCACGCGGCCCACGAACTCAAGCGCCGGGGTACCGGCAAGGCGGCCGTGTCCCTGTGCGGCGGCGGCGGCCAGGGCGAGGCGCTGCTGCTGTACCGCGACTAAAACCGGCAACCGGCGCCCCGGAACACCAGGCGGCCGGGGCGGACCGGGAACAGCCACCAGGAGTCAGGAAGGTTTGACGCGATGCCAGAGCAGAAAACGGCCAGCGGCCGCGAGCGGTTCCTTGCCGACGCCGCGGCGCGCGGGCTGCACGTCGAGGTCGTCGAACGCCTCGCCGCCCGCAGCCTTGAGGAGGCGGCCGGCATCCTCGGGATCCGGCCCGCGGATATCGTGAAGTCGCTCGTGGTCAAGCACAAGGACGGCAGTTTCCTGTTCGCTCTGGTCCCCGGCGACCGGCAGATTTCCTGGCCCAAGCTGCGGGCGCTGCTGGGCGTCAACAAGCTCTCGCTGCCGGCGGCGGATACCGCCTTCGAGGCCACCGGGTACGAGCGCGGGACCATCACACCGCTCGGCAGCATCCGCCCCTGGCCGGTCTACGCCGACCAGACCATCGCGGGCCGGCGGATCTCCATGGGCGCCGGGGAGCATGGCTACAGCGCGTTCGTGGACGCGGACGCCCTGACGGCGGCGCTGGGCGCCGTCGTCGCCGATATCACCGAACCCAACTAGCCCGCCCGGGTTAAAAAGCAACGCGGGGTCACTTCACGCCCATCCGGACGGTCGGAATGGGCGCTGAGTGACCCCGCGTTTGCTTTAAAGGGGCGGATCAGGCGGTGACTGTCAGGGGTGCCCCGTTGACGGTGAGCCGCCAGTTGGCCTGGCTGAACACTGCGACGTCCAGGGTGCCGCGGTCCACGACGTAGTCGATGATGCGCTGCCGGATCTCCTGCTGGCTGTTCGAGAGCACCGGCGCGCTCTTCACGGCCGGGAAGTTGCCCCCGCCGCTCTGACGATAGTTGTTGATGGCCAGGGCGAATTCCTGCCCGGGCGCCAGCGCCTGGCCGCCGTAGCTGAGGTTGGCGATCCGGTCCCCCGCCGGGCGGCCGAGGTCGATGTCGTAGTTCAGCGGCGCGTCGAGTCCGTAGACGACGTCGTAGTTGTAGTCGGGTGTGCCGTTCGGGGCCACGGCCGTCACGGCGTTGGTGACATCCTGGGCCCTGGCCGTGGTGGTGGCCACCGGCTGGAAGTACTGCGCGGACCACTCCAGGTAGGCCTTGACCTGCGCCCCGGTGACCTTGATCGCGAGCAGCGTGTTGTCGAAGATGTACAGGCCGGCGACATCGCGGATGGTCAGCGGTCCGGCTTTGACGTCGACGGCGCGGGAGAAGGCCGCCGCAATGGACAGGACGGGCAGTCCTGCCGACGCAGTGTTGGCGAGCTCGGCCTTGATGGTGCTGGCCTGGACGTAATTGATGGCATCGATCGCGGCGGAGTCCTCCCAGCAGGCGGTGGCCGTGCTGAGCGGCGCCGTCGATGTCCCGATGACCTCGTTGACGTAGTTCACCGTCGCTTTGTGCCCGGCCTCCACGGACCGGACGACGGCGGGATCGGCGTCGACGGTCTTGGCGTCCAACAGGTGCGAATGCGCCGCGGTGACGGTCCACTGCCCCTTGTCCCTGGCGAGCTCGAGGTCCATGACGGAGACGCGCATGCCCCACTTGAGCGGCTCGGTCAGGAGCACCTGCTTGCCTGTGTCCTTGTTCGTGACGAAGCGCTCGGGGATCTCCAGGTGGGCGTGCCCGACGAGGATGGCGTCGATGCCGGGGACTTCCTCGGCGAGCTGGGTAGATGCGTTCTCGGGGAAGGGCAGGGCGTCACCGTAGGAGGATCCGGGCGTGGCCCCCGAATGGCTCGTGACGATCACGACGTCGGCCCCGGCCGCCTTCACTTGCGGGATGACCGTCCGGGCCTCTTCGACGATGCCGTTGAAGTCGAGCTTGCCCTGGACGTTGTCGCGGTCCCAGAGGGCGCAGCCCGGCGTCACAAAGCCGACCAGGCCCACCGTCAGCAAGCCGCTGTCCGTCTTGATCCGTTTCAGGACGTAGGGGGTGAAGGCGCGCCCGCCCGAGACGGCGTCGTGTACGTTGGCGCCCAGCAGCGGGAAGTCCAGTTGCCGCTCCCAGGTCCGCAGGAGCCCAATGCCGTAGTTGAACTCATGGTTGCCCAGCCCCACGGCGTCGTAGCCGATTGCGTTCATGGCCAGGGCCATGGGGTGTTTCACAGTTGCCGAGATGGGGTTGATCTTGGCGAAGTAGTAGGCCAGCGGCGTGCCCTGGATGGTGTCCCCGGCGTCGATGGTCAGCGTATTGGCCGCGCCGCGCTCGGCCCGCATGGCGTTGATCAGGGTCGCGGCCTGCGCGATCCCGATCTTGTTCCCTGCGGCATCGGCATAGGGCACGTTCTTAAAGTAGTCCCAGTTGAAAACGTTGTTATGCAGATCCGTGGTGCCGAGCACCGTCAGGGTGAACTGCTTTTTGGCTGTTGTTTTGCCTGGAGCCGGGCCGCCGGCCTGTGCCGCCGGGGGTCCGGCCAGCGCGGCAGCGGCTGCTCCGCCGCCCACGAGGGCTGCCGCAAGCATGGCGCGGCGCGAGGGGGAAGTGTTTGGGTCCGTCATGTGGGTGAACTCCTGGACGTTGGGGCCGGTGGGCACAAATCCAAAGTCTAGGGTCGAGCCATCAAGTGCGACAGGGGTATCAGAAAACCTTTGCCGAATCCTTGGGTACCGTTCACCGGCGGTTGTTTCCGCGCCGGCCAGTCGTTTTCCTTCTGCAGAACGCAGGAAACCCCGCCCACTGGGTGGACGGGGTTTCCTGTGAGCAGTGCGGACCGCGATTGACCCGGACGGCGGGTGTTACTTGAGGGTAACGCGGGCGCCAGCTTCTTCGAGCTGAGCCTTTGCCTTCTCGGCAGCTTCCTTGGTGGCGCCTTCGAGGACAGCCTTGGGAGCGCTGTCAACCAGGTCCTTGGCTTCCTTGAGGCCCAGGGAGGTGATGGCGCGAACTTCCTTGATCACTGCGATCTTCTTGTCGCCAGCAGCTTCGAGGATGACGTCGAAGTCAGTCTTCTCTTCAGCTTCTTCTGCAGCACCGGCAGCGGGGCCGGCAACGGCAACAGCGGCAGCGGTAACTTCGAAGGTCTCTTCGAAGAGCTTGACGAACTCGGAGAGCTCGATGATGGTCAGTTCCTTGAAAGCTTCAATGAGCTCTTCGTTGGTGAGCTTCGCCATGGTGTGGCGTCCTTCCTATAGTGGTGCCCGGCGGCCCTGAGGCTCGCTGTCGCACCGGAGTCTTATGGAGAAGAGGACTAGTTCTCTTCGGGGGCTGCGGCTTCGGCCGGTGCTTCGGCCTCGGCTGCTGCATCTGCTGCGGGAGCTTCTTCAGCGGCGGGTGCTTCGGCTGCTGCCGGGGCACCGTTCTCTTCTTCAAGCTTGAGGCGCAGAGCGTCGATGATGCGTGCAGCGGCGGCGGCAGGAGCCTTGAGGATCCCTGCAACCTTGGCGAGCTGCAGCTCACGGGACTCGAGTGCTGCCAGGGCAGCAACTTCGCTGGCGTTCAGTGCCTTGCCCTCGAAGTAACCGGTCTTGATGACCAGCTGCTTGTTGGCCTTGGCAAAATCCGTCAGGCTCTTGGCAGCTGCAACTGCGTCACCCTTGATGAACGCGATTGCAGTGGGGCCGGCGAGCTGACCGTCGAATGCTTCGACACCAGCTTCCTTGGCTGCAATGGCGGTCAGGGTGTTCTTGACGACCGAGAACTTGGTTTCCTGGCCGAGAGAGACACGCAGCTGCTTGAGCTGTGCAACGGTGAGCCCGCGGTATTCGGTCAGGACAGCGGCGTTCGATTCCTTGAAATCGTTAGTGATCTCAGCTACCGCTGAAACCTTGCTAGGCGTTGCCATAACCCTCCTTCCGGGGATAGTGCCGGTATGTCCGGGTCCCCGCTCAAAAGAGCTAAAACTAAAAAACGCCCCGCGCAGATGCACGGGGCTTGTCTCGACGCGGTCCATGACCGCGGAGCTTTGCTTCGTTCACCTGCGCCGGCCGCCCTATGTTCAGGGTCCTTCGTCCGGAAATCCACTGCGCTCTCCCGGCGCGACTGCAGAGGTGAGTCTTGCTTGGGAGAGTGGATTTCCAACAACCGACGGTCTTTGGTCCTCCAAGCTTACGGGACGCGGCGCGCGTGTTCCAAATCGGGCCCGGCGGACAGGGTCGAGCGGGACTTGAGAGGAAGACTTCAGCGCAGGACTTTAGCGTCCGACGTCGGCCCGGGACTTCAGCTGACAGCCGGTCCGAAGTTGGGGAGTTCTTTTTGCCAGAGACCCGTCACGCCCGCTGTCGTGAAGCCGAGCTGCTGGTTGACCTTCAGGAGGTAGCGGTTCTCCGGGGCGTTCCAGGTGTAAAGGACCCGGGCGTCCGGGAACTGTTCGCTGAGCCGTTCCATGTTGGCGACCTTGATCAGCAGCCCGAGCTTGTTGCCGCGGTGTTCCTGCAGCACCACCGTGTCGTCCTGGAAGACGACGTCCGGGCGCAGGGCCAGGACACTGATGGTGGTCAGGCCCACGAGCGTTCCGCTGGCGATGTGCTCGACGGCGGTGACCACCGTCCGGCGGCCCTGGGCTATGGTGACTTCCTCCGCTTCCCGGAGGATGCCGCCGTCGAACACCATTTCCTGGGCATCCGGCCCCGGCACTTCGTCCTCGCCTGCCTGGTTTTCCAGCGCGGCGACGGCCTCAAGCCATTGGTCAGGACACCGGTCCGTCCAGTGGTGCAGACGGTAGCGGCCGGCATTGGCTTCCTCGGCCTCGGCCTCGAGGTCGGCGACGAGTTTGGTGTCCAGCGGCAACGCGCAGGAGCTGAACTGCTCGATGTGCTGCAGGGTGTAGCCGGTGTGGCGGGCAAATTCCACGTCACGGCTGCCCAGCGGGACGAACCCGACGCCGCTGCCGGGCACGAGCTGTTCGGCCTCCGGGTCCGTCAGGGTTGATCCCGGGTGGTTCGTGTCGATCAGGATCGTGTGGCGGCCCTCGTCCCGGGCGAAATGTTCGGCGGCCGCCAGCAGCTGCCGCCCGACGCCCTGGCGCCGGAATTCCGGCAGGATGTCGAGCGTGAATTCGGCGAGATCGAGGTTGTCCACGAGCGGCAGGGCGATGTCCGCCGTCCCGACAATCACGCCGTCGATCTTGGCAACGAGGATCACCTGGCGTTCGTAGGGGTCCGCCATCTCGAGAAGCTTTTCCTGCGGCGCGTAGGCGAGGTCGTCGGTGCCCCAGGTCTGCATCCGGACCCTGCGCCCCACCTCGATGGCGGCGAGGAAGTCGGCGGCATCGGGCGCGTCAAGGGAATCGGGGATCCACAGCTGCTCAATCCGTACATCGTTTGCCATAGAGGGCATCTTCCCAGCCGTTGTGCCATCCACCATCGGTACGGCCCGGCTCAAACCGGGCTTTCAACCGCCAGCATATGCTGGTTTGGGCCGCTGTTCCATTGGTGACGCCGGGCAGTTTCCGCTCCAGTGGGCGCCCGGCAGCTTCTGCCCCATTCGGCGCCCGGTCAGTTCCCGATCTCATTGCCGGTGGCTGCGCCCGCGGCGACAGCGGTCCGCTGCCACTCGCCGTCGTAGCCGGCCGGTTTGAAGCCCAGCGCGATGTTGATGCCGAGCATGTGATCGTTTTCGGCGGCGTTGTAGGTCAGGACGCGCCGGACTGCGGGGTAGGACTCCTGCAGCAGGCGCAGGTTGCGGATCTTGATGAGCATGCCAAGCCGGTGGCCGCGGTGGCCCGCCGCGACGAGGGTGTCGTCCTGGTTGGCCAGCCATGGCTTGTCGGCTGTTGTCTGCAGGACGGTATAGGCGGCCAGTTCGCCGCTGGCCCGGTGCCGTGCCGCCACCACGAGGGAGGACTGGCCGGCGCGCCGCCAGGTGTCCTCGACGTGGCGGACCCGGGCGACGTCCCAGATTTCCGGTTCATAGCTCAGCGCTCCGGAGGGGGCGTCGGTGCTCATGCGGGACATGAGCACCGCGAGCTGCGCGGCATGTTCCTCCGGGCAGGAATCGATCCAGTGCAGCAGCTCGTAGTCCCCCGCGCGGGCCAGTGCGTCCCGTTCCAGGGCGTCAAAGTCAGCGGCGGCCGGGACGTCGAGCGAACTGAACCGTTCGACCTGCTCCAGACGGTAGCCGGCTTTTCCGGCGAAGCGGACACCCGCCGCGCCGGCAGGCAGCGCCCCGGTCCCCGTGGCGGGCTTGATGAGGTTGGGACCATCGACGTCGAAATCAGCCGGGTGCTCGGTAAAGGTCTGCAGGATTGTGCGCCCCTGGCCGGCGGCCAGCGCCTCGGCGTGCTCCAGCAGTGCACGGCCTATCCCCCGCCCGGCGAAGGCATCCAGGACGCCCACGTGCAGCAGGGCACTGCCCAGATTCTCCTGCAGTTCACAGCGGACCCAGGAGGTGGCCGCCATGCGCCCGTCGACGCGGACGAAGAAGAGCCGCAGCCGGGTGTACGCCGTGTCCCGCCAGTACTGCAGGCGGGCCGCCGCGGACGATGCCCGGTCCAGGTTGCCCCAGGTCTGCAGGATGAGCTCATCGCAGAGTTCCATGAATTCGAGGAACTCCGCCGTGTCAGCGGGGTCGGCGGCTTCAAGGCTGGCGGGCAGGGAGAGTTCCTCGATGAGGTACGACGGCGTAGTCACCGGGACAGCCTAACCGGCAAGTCCGGCGGCACCAAGGGTCCAGGATGCCAAGCGTTTCACACGCCACGGGGTCCCGGCCAAGGACGGCAAAAGGCCGCCCCGCAGTTGCGGGACGGCCTTTGGCTGGAACCGGCGACGTCAGCGAAGCCGGCGGTTCCGAGGATCCGGTGAGGACTAGACCTCGGTCAGGACCTTGGTGACGTTGGGGTCAACCGAGATGCCCGGGCCGAACGTGGTGGCCACGGTGGCCTTCTGGATGTAGCGGCCCTTGGAAGCGGACGGCTTGAGGCGGAGGACCTCTTCCAGTGCGGCTGCGTAGTTCTCGGCCAGCTTGATGGCGTCGAACGAAACCTTGCCGATGATGAAGTGCAGGTTCGAGTGCTTGTCGACGCGGAAGTCGATCTTGCCGCCCTTGATGTCGTTGACGGCCTTGGCGACGTCAGCGGTCACGGTGCCGGTCTTCGGGTTCGGCATCAGGTTACGCGGACCCAGGACCTTACCGAGGCGGCCAACCTTGCCCATGAGGTCAGGGGTGGCGACGGCGGCGTCGAAGTCGGTCCAGCCGCCGGCGATCTTTTCGATCAGGTCATCGGAACCAACGAAGTCGGCGCCGGCTGCGATTGCAGCCTCAGCCTTGTCGCCCGTCGCGAAGACGAGGACGCGGGCGACCTTACCGGTGCCGTGCGGCAGGTTGACGGTGCCGCGGACCATCTGGTCGGCCTTACGCGGGTCAACGCCGAGGCGGAAAGCGACCTCAACGGTGGCGTCGAACTTGGACGGGTTGGTGTCCTTGGCGAGCGTCACTGCCTCGAACGGCGCGTAGAACTTCTCCGCGTCGATCTTGGCCGCGGCTGCCTCATATGCTTTGCTGCGCTTTGCCATGCTGCTTATTTCTCCTTGTGCAGTTGTGGTCTGCGGACCGCGCTGGGCCCTGCCACAGGCGGCATTCCGGCTGGTGTATCCGTTCCGGAATTCCGCTTTTCATTGTTTAGGTGGTGCCGGCTGGCCGGCGGTGCTGACGGCGTCGTGACCGGTTTCCCGATCCCGGCGCATCAGCGATGGGGAATTAACCCTCGACGGTGATACCCATGGAGCGGGCGGTGCCGGCGATGATCTTCGCTGCGCCTTCGAGGCTGGTGGCGTTGAGGTCTTCCATCTTGGTGGTGGCGATCTCGTTGACCTGGGCCTGGGTCAGCTTGGCAACCTTGACGGTGTGCGGGGTAGCCGAACCCTTGGCGACGCCTGCAGCCTTCTTGATGAGCTCTGCAGCCGGCGGGGTCTTGGTGATGAACGTGAAGGAACGGTCCTCGTAGACCGTGATTTCCACGGGGATAACGTTGCCGCGCTGGGCTTCCGTCGCAGCGTTGTACGCCTTGCAGAATTCCATGATGTTGACACCGTGCTGGCCAAGCGCAGGACCGATCGGCGGGGCCGGGTTAGCGGCACCTGCCTGGATCTGCAGCTTGATGAGGCCGGTGACCTTCTTCTTGGGAGCCAATGTAGGTCCTTCTCTCAAATACGTCCTGGGGCACAGGAGCGTGCCTCAGGTTGGTGGCCGCCATGGCAAGGCGGCCGGCCGCTCCGTGGCTGCTAAGCGGGCAGCCCGGGGCGAATTCTTAGGGAACAGCTAGATCTTGCTGACCTGGTTGAACGCCAGGGTGACCGGAGTCTCGCGCTCGAAGATGGACACCAGTACCACGAGGGTCTGGGAATCGATCTTGATCTCAGAGATCGTGGCGGGGAGGGTCTCGAACGGACCTTCCTTGACGATGACCGACTCGCCAACCTCGAAGTCGACGTCGACCTGGGCGGCGGCGTGCTTGACCGGCTTGCCCTTCTCGGCCTGCTCTTCTTCGAAGACCGGCGCGAGCATGGAGAAGACCTCGTCGAGGCGCAGCGGGACCGGGTTGTGGGCGTTGCCCACGAAGCCGGTGACACCGGGGGTGTGGCGGACGGCGCCCCAGGAAGCGTCGGTCAGGTCCATGCGGACCAGGACGTAACCGGGGATGCGGACCCGGTTGATGACCTTGCGCTGGGCGTTCTTGATTTCAACGACTTCCTCCATCGGAACCTGGATTTCGAAGATGTAATCTTCCATGTCCAGGGTCTGGATGCGGGTCTCAAGGTTGGCCTTGACGCGGTTCTCGTAGCCTGCGTAGGAGTGAATGACGTACCAGTCACCCTCCTGGCGGCGCAGCTTGGCCTTGAACTCGTCCGCGGGGTCGACGTCGGCCTTGGCGGCTGCCGCTGCCAGCACGTCGGCGTCGTCAGCGTCGGTCTCATCAGCGTCGGTGTCGTCGGCTGCAACTGCTGCCTCGGCGTCGTCCGCCGCTTCTTCTTCCGCGGCTACGGCCTCGTCAGTGACGTCGGATTCGGGCGCAGCAGACACAGCCTCGGACTCTTCCGCGGCCTCCACCGCGGCGTCCTGGCTCTTATCCAGCTCAGTCTCAGTTACCTCGAGCTCCTGCTCAGACACTTGGTCTCCTGCTTCCTCATTGCCTAACATGCCTATTTAAATGACTCAATTCCGCACACCCCGCGGAATCTCCGGTTTCCCGGGGCATCCACGCAGTCTGCGGACCGGTCGCCTTAGCTGTCCGTGGGGCTGCTGCCGCCGAAGACCCAGCTGACCGCGGTCCCAAAGGCCAGGTCCAGCAAGGTGACGATCACCATCATGATGGTCACGAACACCAGTACCACGAGTGTGTAGTTGATCAGTTCTTTACGGGTCGGTGCGACGACCTTCTTCAGTTCGCCAATGACCTGGCGGATGAAGATCGCGATACGAGCGAAGAAGCCGGGCTTGGCGGCATTCTTGGCGGGGCGGCCTTTGGAGCTGCTGGCAGCTGTTTCGGTCACCTGGTCCTCACTCATCCTCGCAATGATCGGATACCCGGCTCTGAACTGAACCATGGTTGCTGCGCTGGTTCCGGATAATCCGGAACAGCATGCGCAGGGCAGACAGGACTCGAACCTGCAACCTGCGGTTTTGGAGACCGCTGCGCTACCAATTGCGCCACTACCCTTCGGGGAGAAAAATCGCTCCGGCCGATGCGTCCCACAGGCTTCCCTGAGGCGCAGGCCATCATCGTGTTTTCAACACCGGAGAACCAGTCTACGCAACAACTGCGTCTACGTCGAACCGGCCCTCTTCCGGACCCCTGTGTGCCTGCGAAAACCAACTGACAGCCGTCAGTCACATTCGGGTTCAGGCACCCCGGGGGATCCGCTGAACAGCATAGAGTAGATTTCGTCGAATCCCATATCCAGCCTTCCAGCTGCAAGCGAAGAACGGACCCGCCCATGTCTGCTGCCCGCATTTCCCAGCGCATTTCCGCCATAGCCGAATCCGCCACTCTGGCCGTCGATGCCAAGGCGAAGGCGCTGAAGGCAGCCGGCCGTCCGGTCATTGGCTTCGGTGCCGGGGAACCCGATTTCCCGACCCCCGGCTACATTGTGCAGGCCGCCATCGAGGCCGCCCGCCAGCCGAAATACCACCGCTACTCCCCCGCCGGCGGGCTCCCCGAACTGAAGCAGGCCATCGCGGACAAGACCTTCCGGGATTCCGGCTACCAGGCGGCGGCGTCCCAGGTGCTGGTGACCAACGGCGGCAAGCAGGCCGTCTACAACACCTTCGCCACCCTGCTGGATCCGGGCGACGAGGTCATTGTTCCCACCCCGTTTTGGACCACCTACCCGGAAGCCATCCGGCTGGCCGGCGGCGTGCCGGTGGAGGTCTTCGCGGGCCCGGAGCAGGGCTACTTGGTCACCGTGGACCAGCTGGAAGCGGCCCTCACCGAGCGCACCAAGATCCTGCTCTTCGTCTCCCCTTCCAACCCCACCGGCGCCGTGTACTCGCCGGAGCAGGTGAAGGAGATCGGCCAGTGGGCAGCGTCCAAGGGCCTGTGGGTTGTCACCGACGAGATCTACGAACACCTGACCTACGACGGCGTGCCGTTCACCTCGATCGCCACCGCGGTGCCCGAGCTCGGCGACAAGGTGGTCATCCTCAACGGCGTCGCCAAGACCTATGCGATGACCGGCTGGCGTGTGGGCTGGATGATCGGACCCGCGGACGTGATCAAGGCCGCCACCAACCTGCAGTCGCACGCGACCTCGAACGTCTCCAACATCCCCCAGGTCGCCGCCCTCGCGGCTGTGTCCGGGCCGCTGACCGCCGTCGATGAGATGAAGGTGGCATTTGACCGCCGCCGCAAGGCGATCGTCGCGGGCCTGAACGCCATTGACGGTGTTGACTGCCCGACGCCGAAGGGCGCGTTCTACGTGTACGCGGACGTCCGCGCGCTGCTGGGCAAGGAGTTCCCGTCTGCTAACGGTCCGGTGCGGCCGGCCACCTCTGCCGAACTCGCGGCGCTGATCCTGGACGAGGTCGAGGTGGCTGTGGTTCCCGGCGAGGCGTTCGGCCCGTCCGGCTACCTGCGGCTGTCCTATGCACTCGGCGACGACGACCTGGCCACGGGCGTCGCCCGCCTGCAGGACTTCCTCGGCAAGGCGAAGTAGGACGCTCCCTCACCTTTCGCAGGAACATCCCGGACGCTCCCTCACCTTTCGCAGGAAAAACCCGGACGCTCCCTCACCTTTCGCAGCAAAAACCCCGACGCTCCCTCACCCGTGCAGTTTCACGGGTGAGGGAGCGTTCGTCGTCCCACCACCGGAACTGAGGGAGCGTTGGTCATTCGGCCACCGGAACTGAGGGAGCGTTGGTCGTGCGGCCACCGGAACTGAGGGAGCGTTCGTCGTTCCGGCGCCGGAACTGAGGGAGCGTTCGGGCGGGTTTAGGCGGGTTTAAAGGAGGCGGCGCTCAGCGGCCCAGCGGGTCAGCTCGTGGCGGCTGGAGAGCTGAAGCTTGCGCAGCACGGCCGAGACGTGGGTTTCAACGGTTTTGATCGAGATGAACAGTTCCTTGGCCACCTCTTTATAGCTGTAGCCGCGGGCGATAAGGCGCATCACTTCGAGCTCCCGCGCCGAGAGCTTGTCCAGCTCGTCGTCGGCGATGTCCGCGGGGGCCGTGCCGAACGCGTCCAGGACGAAGCCCGCCAGCCGGGGTGAGAAGACGGCGTCGCCGCCGGCCACGCGGCGGACGGCGCCGCTGATCTCCGCGCCGGAAATGGTCTTGGTGACATAGCCGCGCGCGCCGGCCCGGATCACGGACACCACATCTTCCGCCGCGTCGGAGACGCTCAGCGCCAGGAACCGCGTGGTGCCAAGCAGGGGTGCGGAGCCGGCCAGGACCTCGCGTCCGCCGCCACCCCGGCCGCCGGGAAGATGGACGTCAAGGAGCACGACGTCGGGGCGCTGGACTGCGATGACGGCGATTGCCTCCTCCACCGTTCCGGCCTCCCCCGCGACGACGATGTCCGGGTCCAGGTCCGCCTTCAACCCGGAGCGGAAGATGGCGTGGTCGTCCACGATCACCACACGAATCGGCGGGGGATTTCCTTGCACAGGGCTTGCTGATGCTGGGCTGGTCACGGTTTGGCCTCTCCGTTGGCGTTGTTGGCGGCGGCCGCGGCAGTTCCGGCAGAGGCCGAGGCGACGGGCAGCCTGAGCCGCACTTCGGTGCCGTCCTGGCTGCTGGTGATCGCGGCGGTGCCGCCGTGGCGGTTCATCCGGCCGATGATCGATTCCCGGACGCCGAGCCGGTCCGGGGGAACGGAATCCGGGTCGAAGCCCGGGCCCCGGTCCTTGACGAAAACTTCCGCGGCGGCGTCGGTGACTTCCAGGTACACGGACACGGCGCCGCCGCCGTGCCGGGCGGCGTTCAGCATGGCCTCCCGGGATGCCTGGACGAGGGCCTCGTGGCGTTGGCTCATGGCGCAGTCCCCCACGCTGACCACCTCGACGGCGTTCCCCAGGGCGTCCTCGACCTCGGCTGCGGCGGCCTTGATGCCGTCGGACAGCTGGCCGGATTCCTTGTCGGCGTCCCGGTACAGCCAGCCACGCAGCTCGCGCTCCTGTGCGCGGGCCAGCCTGATGACGTCGTGCTCGTTGCCGGCCCGGCGTTGGATCAGGGCGAGGGTCTGCAGCACGGAGTCATGGAGGTGGGCGGCGATCTCGGCACGCTCGGTGGCGCGGACCCGCCCCGCGCGCTCGGTTTCCAGGTCGCGCCAGAACTTCAGCCCCCAGGGCAGGAGCACCAGGGCCACGCCGCCGAGCACGGCCACCGAGGCCAGCAGGGCGAGCCAGGTCTGTTCCCAGGACCCCGAGCCGGACACCATGACCAGCACGCCGGCCACGACGAGGGCAAGCCCGGCCGCGAGGCGGGCCCAGCCGCCGGCCTGGTCCGCTTTGGTCTTGTCCACGAGCCCCGCCCGGCGGGTCTCGTCCAGTTGCATCCAGGCGATCGCGGCGCCGCCCAGGATCGCCGCGACCGGGATGAGGGTACCCAGCGGCACGTCGACCCCCAGAAGCCGGGCGATCAGGATCCCGGCGGCCAGCAACAGGCCCGCGCCCAGCAGGATCTCCTTGCCGAAGGGCATGCCGGAGACTTTGGACCGCCAGGATCCCCGCGCCGCCGTCGTTGGCGTTCCACTGGTTCCGGGGGTTCCCGGCATGCCGGGGGCGACGGGCATGTTTGCGACGCCTGGGGTGTCCGGGAAGCTCACCGCCGGAGCGATGGGCGACGCCGGGCGGCGGGCGTTGCGCCGGGCGCTTTCATCCGCCGTGGGGACCATGATCCAAAGCCAGGCGTAGAACGCCACCCCCGCCCCGCCGGCGAGCGCAGCCACGGCCATGCCGATCCTGACCATGCGCACCGGCCAGCCCAGGTGGTTGGCGAGGCCCGCGCACACGCCGGCAATCACGCGGTCGCTGCTGCGGACCAGCGGCGGGCGGGCGGGCGGGGTTGTCATGCCTCAATCCAAGCACGGATCGGGGTTTCCCGGACGCGTTTGAGGGCCCAACCGGGGGCCACTCAGGGACCGTTCAGGGTGTTCCCCAGTAGAGCCCGGCGCCGGGAACGGGAAGGATCGAAGTATGAACCCGCACACTCCGCACCCCGATGAAGGCCCGGCCTCCGCAGACCGGCCGGCCACGGATCCATCCCACCCGGAACTTCCAGAACCGGAAGCTCCCGCCGCGGAACTTCCAGAACCGGAAGTTTCCGGCACGGAACTTCCGCACTCGGAACGTCCCGAGCCCGAACTTCCAGGCACAGGCCAGCCCGCTCCGGCTTTCTCCGGGCCGGGCGGCGCGCCGCCGGAGCCGCCGCGGCTGTACCCGCCCGGCGATCCGAGTGGGCCGTTACCCGGCCGGCAAACCCAGAATTTCTTCGACTGGATCCGCAGCCAGGGCATTTACCGCGGGCGCGACCGCTGGATCGGCGGCGTGGCCAGCGGCATAGCCCACCGGCTCGGCGTCGACCCGCTCATTATCCGCGGCGTCCTGATCGTCCTGACCGTCTTCGCCGGTGTCGGCGTTCTCGCCTACGGCCTGGCCTGGGCGTTGCTGCCCGAACCCGACGGCCGCATTCACGTCCAGGAGGCCGCCGCAGGGCGGTGGACGGCCGGCATGACCGGCGCGCTCATCACCTCGGTCATCGGGTTCCCCAGCCTGGGCACCGGGGTCTGGGGCTGGGACCGCTTCGGCTTCGGCACCTTCGTCTGGACCGTCTTCTGGGTGGGCGGCGCCATCTACCTCGTCTACTTCCTGACCCAACGCAACAAGATCCGGGACGGAGCCACTGCCATGCCATCGCGTTACAACTCCGGCAGCCCGGCCGGTGGCGCGGCTTTTGTGGCGAGCCCCCGCACCGATGCCGGGCCGCAATCAGCAGGCAGCTTCCCTCAGGGCGGCGGCCAGACATATGGCGACCCGGCTGACAGCTCTCGCGTCACCGGCACCGGCCCGGACTGGGGTCCGCCTCCGCCGTCGGGACCCATCGCGTCCGGCTCTGTTCCCACCGGCTCTGTTCCCACCGGTCCTGTTCCCCCCGGCGGCTACGGGTCCGGCGGCTACGGACCCGGGTCCGGCGGCTACGGGTCCGGCGCCACGCCGCCCACCCCGGCCGCGCGCAACCTTGGCCCGGGCGCTCCGGCGGTCGCCATCACCGTCGGCTCCGCCCTCCTGGTGGGCGGGAGCATCAAGGCCCTCGACGCCGCCAACGTGATCGATCTCGGCGATGCCGGCAACGCGCTGGTCTGGGCCTTCGGCGCGGCCATCCTGGGCCTCGGGATCCTGTTCGCAGGGCTGCGGGGCCGGACCTCCGGGATCCTGGGCTTCTTTGCGGTCGTGGCCCTGCTGATCGGCGCCATTTTCAGCGTGGTCCCGCACGGGGACCGGTTCCGCTTCCAGAACGCCGACTGGACGCCGGCCAGCATTCAGCAGGCCCAAGGCGGCTTCGAGATCACCGGCGGCGCCGGAACCGTGGACCTGACCAAACTGGCGCTGAATCCGCCCCTGGGCTCCGACGTCGTAGTTCCGATCGACGCGACGGCCAGCAACCTCACCGTCGTCATCCCCGCCACCGTTCCGGTGCACGTCCAGGCGGACATGACCATGGGCAACCTCCACGACGGCAACCAGGACCGCGGCGGCATGACGACGCAGCAAAGCGACTACAACACCGCGAAGCCGGGCGCCCGGCTGGTCCTGGAGATCTCCGGCACCGTCAGCAACGTGACCATCAAGGAAGGCAACTGACATGAGCAGCTATGACGACTCGCCGCTGGCCGATGCCGGCCACGACCCGGAAGCAGGTTCCCCCGCCCGGGTGGGCACAGTGGTCTGGGGACTGACAGTGGTGGCCCTGGCCGCGCTGATCATCATTTACCGGCTCGGCCTCGTGGCCCTCAACGGCACCTATGTGCTGATCGGCCTGATGATCGGGGCCGGGGGCGCCCTGGTCATGGGCGGCCTGGTCTCGGCACGCAGGCGTGACAATAAGTCAACTACAAGGAAGTCTTGACCCATGGATAAATTCTTCGACACCATCCGGGGCCTTGGCCTGAAACGTGGTCCGCAGCGCTGGGTTGGCGGCGTCTGCGGCGGGGTTGCCGCCAAACTGAACGTTGATGTGGCCTATGTCCGGATCGCCTACCTGCTCCTGAGCCTGCTCCCCGGCCCGGCGTTCGTGGCCTACCTGGCGGCCTGGCTCCTCCTCCCGGACCAGCGCAACGCAATCGTCCTCGAAGGCTTCCTTTCGAAGCGTTCCTCCCGGCCCTGACATCCGGCCCTGACATCCGTCACACGCCATCCGCCACAGGCCGTTCATCACAGGCCATCCGCCACAGGCCGTTCATCACAGGCCGTCCCGGCCGAGCGGCATCCGGCCCCGGTAGCTGCGCCGCACCACGAAAAGGTGCCCCCGCCATCATGGCGGGGGCACCTTTTGTAACCGTTTGTGTCCTGCCCCACACCCGCCACTAGACTCTAGGGTGAGCTCAGCGTGGCGCTCTGCCTGTACCCCTTCAAACCAGGATTTGAGCCAAGACATGAAAATTGGAATCCTCACCAGCGGCGGAGACTGCCCCGGCCTGAACGCCGTCATCCGTGGCGCCGTCCTCAAAGGAATCGCGGTCCACGGCCAGCAGTTCGTAGGATTCAAGGATGGCTGGCGCGGCGTTGTCGAGGGCGACATCGTGGAAATTCCCCGCACCATGGTCCGCGGCATCGCCAAGCAGGGCGGCACCATCCTGGGCACGTCCCGCACCAACCCGTTTGAGAACGGCGGCGGCCCCGAGGTCATCAAAGCCAACATGGACCGGCTCGGGATCGACGCCATCATCGCCATCGGCGGCGAGGGCACCCTGGCCGCCGCAAAGCGGCTCACGGACGCCGGCCTCAAAATCGTGGGCGTGCCCAAGACGGTCGACAACGACCTCGACGCCACGGACTACACCTTCGGCTTCGACACGGCAGTGGAAATCGCCACCGAGGCAATCGACCGGCTGCGCACCACCGGAGAGTCCCACCACCGCTGCATGATTGCCGAAGTCATGGGACGGCATGTGGGCTGGATCGCCTTGCACGCCGGCATGGCCTCGGGCGCCCACGCCATCCTGATCCCGGAGCAGAAGGCCTCCATGGAACAGATCGCCGAGTGGGTCGTCTCCGCCCACGACCGTGGCCGCGCCCCGCTGCTTGTCGTCGCCGAGGGGTTTGTGCCCGAAGGCCAGGAGTCCCCGCATTCGGAGCGCGGCCTCGACACGTTTGGCCGGCCCCGCCTCGGCGGCATCGCCGAAATGCTTGCCCCCGAACTGGAGGCACGCACCGGCATCGAGACCCGCGCGACGGTCCTTGGCCATATCCAGCGCGGTGGCGTCCCCACGGCGTTCGACCGGGTCCTGGCCACCCGTCTGGGCATGGCCGCCATCGATTCGGTAGTGGAAAAGCGCTGGGGCACCATGGTGTCGCTGCACGGCACGGATATTGTGCACGTCGGTTTCGACGCCGCACTCGGCAACCTCAAGTCCGTACCGCAGAGCCGCTACGACGAGGCCGCGGTCCTCTTCGGCTAAGCGGGACACCGGCGGGTCCGGCCCGTGAGGCCGGACGCCCGGCCGCGGTGGGTAGGGTTGATTCATGACTCTTGAGCCCGGTTCCGCAGAAATTGTCCAGCTCGCGTGGGCGCGCCGCCTTGGGTTCGACGACGGCGCCTTCGCGGCTGCCGCCGGCGTGAGGCTCACCCGGGCCGATGAGACAGCCCGGTCCCTGCAGTTCGTCCGCCTGTTCGGCAACTCCGCCCTGGTGGGCCCGCAGTGGGCGCTGGACGCCGCCGACGGCCTCTCGGACGAGGAACTGGCCCAGCACGTGACTCTGCTGACCATCACCCGCGGGCACGGCGGCCACGGGCTCGGCGCCGCCGCACTCTTCTTCGCCGACGACCTCCCCCTGCAGCAGCCTGCCGGGGAGCTGACGGTCTCACACGGGAACCCGGAAGCGATCGAACTGGAGACGTTCTGCCCGCCCGATGACGTCAACGAGGTGGGCCTCGCCGACCTGGAACACCGCTTCACCGTCCTGCATCTGGAAGACGGGCGGCGGACACCGGTGGCCTGCGGGGCGTATGCCGAATGGGAAGGGCTCCTGGCCCATATGGGCGTGCTGGTCGCGCCCGAATGGCGGCGCCACGGCCTGGGCAAGCTGGCCGCCTCGATAGCCGCCCACGAGGCCCTCGCCGCAGGACTGACGCTGCAGTGGCGTTCAGAAGTCAGCAACAAGGGGTCGCTGGCGCTGGCCCGGAGCCTGGGATTTTCCGCTGGCGGCATCCAGACCAGCGTGCTGCTGGGCTGATCGGGATGCCGCCAGGCTAGCCGCGCTCCGCGGCTGCCCTCTCCGTGTCCGCCGCTGCGGCGGTGTCCGCCTGGTCTGTGGCTGCCTTGTCCGCGTCCGTAGTGTCCGCGTCTGCTGTGCCCGTTCCCGCAACCGCGGCAGCATCTGGTTCGCCCCAGCCCTGGACCGGCTTGGGCTTGGCGAAGAAGAGCGCCACGGCAGCGCCGAGCAGGATGACCGCCGCCGGCAGCAGGATGGACTGGCCCATCGCCGTCGAGAACCCCTCCTGGAGCTCCGCGGGCAGGGCCCCGCCGAAGCCCATCGGGCTGGTGGCGCCAGCCCCGGGCCGGGCGGGGAGCTCGGCCGCCAGCCGCGCCTGGATGAGGACGGCGATGGCGGCGCTGCCGAGCACGGCGCCGATTTGGCGGGTCGTGTTGTAGACACCCGAGCCGGCTCCGGCCTGCCGCGGCGGCAGGTTCCGCGTGACCGTGGAGCTCAACGGCGCCCAAATGCCCGCGTTGGCGAAGCCCAGCACCGCGCTCGGCAGCAGGAACAGCCAGATGGGGGTATCAGGGTGCATGAGCAGGGCGTTCCAGAACAGCGCCACGGACATCAGGACCAGGCCGGCCGCGGTGATGAATTTCGGGTTGACCCTGTCGATGATCCGGCCGACGACGGGGGCAAGCCCGCCCGAAATCAGCGCCATCGGCACCATCATGAGCGCCGACTGGGTGGGGGTCAGGCCCCGGACGATCTGGTAGTAGAAGATCAGCGGCAGGCTGAACGCGGTGACGGTGAAGCCCACCGTGGTGATCGCAATGTTGGCGAGCGAGAAGTTCCGGTCCTTGAACAGGGACAGGGGCAGCAGCGGTTCACCTGTGTTGAAGCGCTGCCACAGGACGAAGACCACCAGCACGGCGATGCCGCTGATGATCAGGCCCCAGACGGTGATGGGGCCGACGATGGTGCCCCAGTCGTACGTTTCGCCTTCCTGGATGCCGAAGACCACGAGGAAGAGGCCGAGGGCGCTGAGCAGCACGCCGGGAATATCGAACTTGTGCGGGTGCGTGGTCAGCGAAGGGACGAAACGCTGGGCGAGGATGAACCCGACAATCCCGACGGGAACGTTGATGAAGAAGATCCATTCCCAGCCGAGGCCGTCCACCAGCACGCCGCCGAGGATCGGGCCAACCAGCGTGGCGACGCCGGCCGTGGCACCCCAGATGCCCATGGCCGCTCCGCGGCGGTCCGGGGGGAAGATCCGGGTAATGACGGCCATGGTCTGCGGTGTCATCATGGCCGCGCCGAGGCCCTGGACCACACGGGCCGCGATGAGGATCTCGACGCTGCCGGAGAGGCCGCACCACAGCGATGCCACAGTAAAGACGACGAGTCCGGAGAGGTAAAGCTTCTTCGGACCGAAACGGTCCCCGAGCCGGCCCGTTATCAGCAGCGGCACGGCATAGGCGAGCAGGTAGGCGCTGGTGACCCAGATCACCGAGTTGATGTCAGTGTTGAGGCCCTCCATGATGCTGGGGTTGGCCACCGAGACGATGGTGGTGTCGATCAGGATCATGAAGAAGCCGATCACCAGGGACCAGAGTGCCGGCCATGGCCGGGCTACGTTTTCCATGCGGTTCCTTAAGGCTGGTGTGAAACGGTGGGTGGGCTGTGTGTGGGCGGCCGGGTCCCCGCCGCGGTCCTGTGCGGGGTTCACCACGGCAGTTCGCCGGAGCGGAGCTGGTCCTGGAGGTTGCGGATCCAGGCGATTTCGGCGCGCAGCGTGCTCTGCTGAAACTGGACATCGATCCAGTACTTGCGCTCCACGCCCTTCTTCGCGAGCAGGTCCTCACCCGATACCAGGAAGCCGAGTTGCTCCTCCAACGCCTGAAGGCGCCGGTCGAGGAGTTCGACGACGACCCCGGCGGGCAGGTTGTAGGCCTCGGAGATGGCCAGCGGGAAAGCCGGGTATTCGTTGACCGGGGCGGCGAGCATGTCCTGCAGCCACGTCGTGAACGCTTCGCGGCCGGCAGCCGAGATCGTGTACGTGGTGCGCTCCGGACGGTTGCCTCCCCGGTCCGTTCCCGTGGCTGCGACCAGCCCCTGATCCTCGAGCCGCCCGACGGCGTGATAAAGCGTTCCTGGCCGCACCTTGACCAGGCGGTCCTCGTGCCGTGCGATCAGCAGCTGGTACATCTCGTAGGGATGCATAGGTTCTTCCACGAGCAGGGAAAGTGCGGCGACACCCAGGGGTGTCAATGCGGTTGCCCGGGCCATGGTGCAGTCCTTCTCGGTTTGGAAGAGTTCTTTTCGGCCTAAACGGCGGTTACTCCACTGATGATTATTCCACGTGGAGTATTTGGGGGCAATCCTCCCCTACCCCAGGCCGGCCGCGCCCCGGGCCCGGGCGGGTTTGGTCAGCCGAGGAGGGCCAAGATGTCGGTTCTGGCGAACATTTGCGCGGCGGCCCGCGCGGTGGGCGTGCCCGCGTCCGGGTCGGCCCCGGCGTCCAGCAGTTCCCGGGCTACGTCCGTGTAGCCCTTGAAGACAGCACCGGCCAGCGGGGTCTGGCCGCGGTCGTTCGGTGTGTTGGCGTCGCCGCCGTGGTCCAGGATCAGCCGGACAGTGCCGGCGTGGCCGTGGTAGGCCGCCAGCATCACCAGCGAGTCGCCGGAGGACGTGGTCAGTGTGGCCGGGGCGCCGGCGGCCAGGTAGCTGCCCAGCAGCGCGGAGTTGCCCTCGCGGGCGGCGTCGAAGAGCGCGTGGGCCAGCGCGAGCGTCTCGTCGTCGGGCGCGGCGCCTCCGCCGCTCATCGGGTGCCCCGCAGGAAGCCGGTCTGGCGGCCCACCACCTGGCCGGCGTCGGGGGCCACAATGACTTCCTGGGCCGCGGAGTAGGGCTCGTCCCCGTCGACGACGGTCAGGACCTCGTCCGGGGCGACGGAGCGTTTGATCACGGCCAAGGCGACGGGGCCCATCTCGTAGTGCTGCGCCACGGAGGTCACGGTGCCCACCTTGCGTTCGCCGGCACGCACCTCGCTGCCGGCGGCGGGGAGGGTGTGCTGGGAACCGTCGAGCTGGAGGAACACGAGACGGCGCGGCGGGTGGCCCAGGTTGTGGACGCGCGCGATCGTCTCCTGGCCCTTGTAGCAGCCCTTGGCCAGGTGCACGGCAGTGCGGAGCAGGTCGAGCTCATGCGGGATGGTCTTGTCGTCCGTTTCCGCGCCCCACCGGGGCCGCCAGGCCGCAACCCGCAGCGCTTCGGACGCCATGGTGCCGGCCAGGGCGCGGTCGCCCACCGTCGAGACCAGCTCGTCCGCGGGAACCAGGTACTCAAACCACGGCCGTTCCAGGCCTGGATGGGCGTCCTCGCCCACCACGGCGTAGGAGTAGCCGCCGGCGCCGACGTGCGGCCACGGGTCCGCCCAGGCCTGCAGCGCGTCCCATTCCGGGATGCGGTGCGTGGAGCCGAGTACGGCCCAGTCGGCGGAAACGTCCGCGATCTCGACCCGAAGCATGAATTTCATCTTGTTGAGCCATTCGGCGAGCGGGGCCGCCTCGGCTGCCTCGACGATCAGCCAGGTGGTCGCGCCGTCGTCCACCACCCTGGCGTCAAATTCGATCCGGCCCTGAACGCTCAGCAACAGCAGTTCGGTGGACTGGCCAGGGGCCAGGGAGGTGAGCTGCTGGGAGGACAGCGTGTTGAGCCAGCTCAGGCGGTCCGGCCCGCTGACCGTCACCACGCCGCGGTGCGAGAGATCGACGACGGCGGTGCCGGCGGCCAGCGCCCGCTGCTCCCGGAGCGGCTCGCCGTAGTGGGCGGCGACGCCGGCGTCGGCGCCGCCGGCCTCAACCGCGGCCGGGCGCGACAACAGGGGGCTTTTGATAGTCATATTGAAAGGAACGTCCTTAGCTCTGTGCGTATTCCGGCCGGACTGTGGGCAGGCCGGCCCTAGCGGTATTCCGGATTCTCAAAGTCGAAGCGGGTGCCGGCCTTCCAGGCGTCGGGCAGGTTTCCGTAGGCGGGAATGCCGCCCGCCTCCTTGAGCATCCGCGCCAGGTGCAGCATGTTCCAGGTCATGAAGGTGGTGTTGCGGTTGGTGAAATCGCTCTCCGGCCCCCCGGACCCCTCGTCAAGGTAGCTCGGTCCGGGCCCGACGGGACCGATCCAGCCGGCGTCGGCCTGCGGCGGGATGGTGAAGCCGATGTGCTGGAGGCTGTAGAGGACGTTCATGGCGCAATGCTTGATGCCGTCCTCATTGCCGGTGATGAGGCAGCCGCCCACCTTCGGATAGTAGGCCCACTGGCCCTTCGCGTTCAGCTGCCCGGAGTGGGCGTACAGGCGCTCGATGAGCTTCTTGGTCTGCGAGGAGTTGTCCCCCAGCCAGATGGGCCCCGCGACGACGACGATGTCCGCTTCCTGGACGGCCGGGTAGAGTTCCGGCCACTCATCGGTGGCCCAGCCGTGTTCGCGCATGTCCGGGTATACCCCGCTGGCGATGTCGTGGTCCACCGTGCGGATCACGCGGGTGGTGACGCCCTGCTTCTCCATGATCCGGCGGCTGACCTCGATGAGGCCCTGGGTGTTGGACACGTCGGGGGACTTCTTGAGCGTGCCGTTGAAGAACACGGCCTTGAGGTCGGCGTAGCTGGCGCTGCCGGGTGCTGTGCTGCCGGCTGAGCTGGCGACTGTGTCATTCACGGTATTTCTCCTGGGTCGATGGTGACAACGGAAAAATCAGTGAGACCGCGTAATCAGCCTACTTTGGCGAGGATGGCCGATGCGTGGGCCTCCAGGCCGCCGCCCGCCGTCGAATTCTTGCCGGTGGCCACGTCCCAGCGCCACAGCAGGTTTCCTTCCACGAGCCCGAAGATCCGCGTGGCCGCCGTGTACTCCTTGGAGTGGCTGCCGCGCATCACCATGTCGGTGCTGAGCTGGATCTGGGGGCCCTTGATCTGGCCGTAGTACAGCTCCGAAATCCCGCCGGGGTGGGCGATGGAGACCGAGATGTCGAAGCCGCCGTCGCTGTTGCGCAGGGCTTCGACCTCGTCGGCGCTCTTGAGCACCGGGACGATGTCCGCCGGTATCAGGCCGGGGCCGCCGTCCTCCTCGCGCTGCTTACGCTCCAGCGCCCAGAAGCCGGTCTCGACGGTGAGGGGACGCAGCTTGGTGCCCTCGTCGTCGGTCAGCCAGCTCTCGGCGCGGTACTGCAGGTACGGCAGGCCGTTGTGCGTAAACGAGACGTGTTGCAGGAAGTGCTCGGAGTCCTCGTCTCCAGCCCCCAGCCGGCCGCTGCCCTCCCACTCACCAATGAGCCAGGACAGCGGAACGATTTCGGGGGTCAGATCAGTAGGGATTTCAATCGGCACGGCATCTACCTCTGGAAGCTACGGGGTCTGGAACGTGTTACTTCTGGCCTTTGAAGAGGCGGTACACGACAAAGCCGGCAAACCACGCCATGGACAGGCTGGCCACGCCAAGCAGGACAAGGAAAAAGATCTCATATGCAAGTACGGACATGATGCCATCCTAACGCTTAGTAGATGAGTAGTTTGTCTATGAAGTAGGCCAGGGAACCGACCGCAGACACCGGCCCGAGCCCCATGCCCACGGCCGCCAAAACATTCAGGCCCTCACCGTTGAGGATGACGAGGCGGCGGAAACTCACCAGCACCGCCCCCACGACGACGCCGACGAGGGCGGCCGGCAGCACGGCGATGTCGGAAAACACCAGGCCGGCGAGCGGCCCGGCAAGGCCGGCGGCCACGATGCCCAGCGGCGCCACGATCCGGTCCGGCCAGCGGATCAGCCCCGCCAGCAGGGCGATCGCCGAGCTGATGGCCGCCACGAGGATCATTTCGCGGACCCCGTTGAAGCGCGAACTCGCAATCCAGCCGGCGCCGAGGCAGGAGAGCAGGACACCCGCGCACGAGCCCAGGGTGGATTCGAGGCGCTGGGCCTGGCCGGTGCCCCGGATCAGCTGCATAACGAAGATGGCCATGACCCCGACGGCCATGAACGACGGCGTCCAGTCCAGGAAACCCGGAGCCGGGAGGTAGGTCGCGGCCACCGCCGACCCCACGCCGGGCAGGCCAATCAAGACCGCGAGGGTCTTCTTGGCGGGGATGCCGAGAAAGTAGGGCCAGCCGATACCGATGCCGGCGGCGGCGAGCGCCGCGACGGCCAGGAGGGCCTCAGGCGAGGCGTAGGCTCCGGCGACAATCGCCGCGAGACCGGCCAGGCCGATGATCCCGACGCTCCACGGCTTCACTGTCTGCTCGCCATCGGCAGACCCAGCATGGCCAGACCTTCGCTCACTGCGGACCCCAATTCGACTCGGCTCAATTTCGACGGGCCGCGGCCCTGACGGTTCAATCCTGCCCTATGTGAACGGTATGTGTCGCAAAAGGAGGCACCGGAGGTGACGGGACCATGGCCGGAATGGGGCCTTTAGGTATACTCAACTTCAGCAACAAGACGCTCAACGATGCGCGGACACCCCTTGGAGGAACAATGTCGCACATCCTGCTATTGACGAACAGCACGGGAACATCCGTGGACGTCCTGCCTGCTCTGGAACTGCTGAACCACCGGGTGCACATCCTTCCGGCCGAGCCCACTGCCCTGCTCGAGACCGACCCCTGCGACATCGTCCTGCTCGATGCCCGCAAGGACCTGGTCGGCGCACGTTCCCTCACCCAGCTGCTGAAGGCCACCGGCCTCAGCGCCCCGTTGATGCTGATCCTCACCGAGGGCGGCATGGCGGCGGTCTCCTCGGCGTGGGCCGTGGACGACATCCTTCTGGAATCCGCGGGCCCGGCAGAGGTCGAGGCCAGGATCCGGCTCGGCGTCGCGCGCGCCGTTCCGGAGAAGGAGGACGTGCCGACCGAAATCCGGGCCGCCGGCGTCGTGATTGACGAGGCCAGCTACACCGCACGGGTCAACGGCGCCGCGCTCAACCTGACCTTCAAGGAATTTGAACTGCTGAAATACCTGGCCCAGCACCCCGGCCGGGTGTTCACCCGCCAGCAGCTGCTGACCGAAGTCTGGGGCTACGACTACTACGGCGGCACGCGCACCGTGGATGTCCACGTCCGGCGGCTGCGGGCCAAACTGGGCGCCGACCACGAGAACCTGATCAGCACCGTCCGCAACGTCGGCTACCGCCTGACCCTGGTCCGCCAGCCCGAGGATGAACTGACCGAGGCCTGAGCGCGCCACGGCCGCCACAACGCGGCAGGGCACGTACACGAGCACTCAACGAAGGCACCGAACGCAGAAGGCCCCGGACTCTGGAATCCAGAGTCCGGGGCCTTCTTGGTGCACCAAACCAGCGGCACAAACTTCTCAGTATTTACTTCTCAGTGGAGGACATACGGGTCGAACGTATCGAGGCCACCCCAGTGGTGGATCCCCCTCGCATCTGGCTCAACGCCGGACGAGATAACGACTATACGCGGCCGTCCGCAGTTCGACAAAATCGGCCGCTGACCCCCATGCACCCGATAGCCTTGCACCATGAGCCCTGCGCACCCGGAAAACTGGCCCGTACACACTGAAAAAGGAGCCGTGGACGCCGCGCTGCTGCGGGACGTCGCCGCCCTTGTCGCCGCGGCGGAAGAGTCCGACGGCAATCCGCCGCTGTCCGAACAGACCCTTGTCACGCTGCGCGCCGGCGATGCGGGCGAGCACTCGGTGCTTGCCCTGGCCCTCTATGCCCCTGACGACAAGTTGGATCCCGCGACGGCGCAGGACCTGGCCGGCGTCGCCGTCGTCATCGAGGAACCCGACGGCACCGGGGTCCTCGAGGTCGCCGTCCATCCCAGCTACCGCAACCAGGGCGTGGGCGACCGCCTGCTGGGCGAACTGAAGACCGTCCGCGGCTTCGCCGG
Organism: Arthrobacter sp. 49Tsu3.1M3; assembly: GCF_900168135.1. NCBI lineage: Bacteria > Bacillati > Actinomycetota > Actinomycetes > Micrococcales > Micrococcaceae > Arthrobacter > Arthrobacter sp. 49Tsu3.1M3. The sequence continues at coordinate 171,786 of NZ_FUZD01000002.1, read as the reverse complement.
CCTGAAAGCCTGGTCCCACGGAAACCACGAGGCCGCGGCCGACCTCGCGGCCCGCTACGGCTACGGCGCCGTGCGTGAGCTGTGGAAGATGCGGCTGATGACGGCGGCGGCGGCCCTGCCGGAGGTCCACCTCCCGGACGGCGTACAGCTCCGCGCCTTCGTGCCGGGCCGGGACGAGGACGCCTGGCTGGCCGCAAACAAGGGCGCCTTCGCCCACCACCCGGAGCAAGGCAACATGACGCGGGCCGATCTGGACGCCCGGATGGCCGAACCGTGGTTTGATCCCGCGGGCTTCCTGCTGGCCGTCGACCCGGCGGACCAGCTCCTGGGATTCCATTGGACCAAGGTGCACCCCCGGCACGGCGACCACCCCGCGATGGGCGAGGTCTACGTGGTGGGCGTGACGCCCGATGCCCAGGGGTCCGGGCTGGGCAAGGCCCTTACTGTCGCCGGCATCAGGCATCTCCAGGGCCTGGGGCTCCACGCCGTCATGCTCTACGTCGATGCAGACAACACCCCCGCCGTCGCCCTCTACCGCCGGCTCGGATTCACCCGCTGGGATGTCGATGTGATGTACGCGCCGCTGCCGCAGCAGCCATCGCCGGACGCCGCTCCCGCGCCGGACGGCGTTAGTCAAGTCGGCGGATAACCGTCCCGGCCCGGGCCGAAACCTGGGGTCATCCGGCCATGATTGCTTGTAAGGTTGAAGCTACATCGCGCCAGCATTGAGGAGACACCATGCCACGGGATACCGCCCGGACATCCACGTCTGAACCAGCAACGCCGGAAAAGGGGGCGCGTCCGGTACGTGCCCGCTTTGGCTCCTCCGAAGTGCCGGCCTCCCGCGCCACACAGGACCGGATCGACATTCCGGAGTTCGCGCCGAACCTGGAACCGGAAGGCGACATCCGCCCCGACCGGTTCCTGGACCGGGAACTGAGCTGGCTTGCGTTCAACGCGCGGGTTCTGGAATTGGCCGAGGACCCCAACCTGTACCTGCTGGAGCGGGTCAGCTTCCTGTCCATCTTCGCCTCCAACCTGGACGAGTTCTTCATGGTCCGGGTGGCCGGGCTGAAGCGGCGGATCGCCACGGGGCTCGCCGTCCCCTCCCCTGCCGGGCTGAGCCCCATGCAGGTCCTGGAGCAGATCGGCGAGGAGGCCCACCGGCTGCAGCAGCGCCACGCCCGGGTCTACGCCGAACAGATCCGCCCGGCGCTGGCCTATGAGCACATCCACCTGATGCACTGGGAGGAACTCGACTCTCAGGCCAAGGACCAGCTCAGCGCCATGTTCGCGGAAAAGGTGTTCCCGATCCTGACGCCGCTGGCCGTGGACCCGGCGCACCCGTTCCCCTACATCTCCGGGCTGTCCCTGAACCTCGCCGTAGTGGTCCGCAACCCGGTCAGCGACAAGGAGCTCTTCGCCCGTGTCAAGGTCCCTGACCAGCTCCCGCGCCTGATCTCCATCGACGGCGCCCGCGCCGGCTCCGTCCCCGGACGGGTGGCACGGTTCATCGCGCTCGAAGAAGTGATCGCCGTGCACCTGGACCAGCTGTTCGCCGGCATGGAGGTCCTGGAACACCACATCTTCCGCGTGACCCGCAACGAGGACGTCGAGGTCGAAGAGGACGACGCCGAAAACCTGCTGCAGGCCTTGGAGAAGGAACTCCTGCGCCGCCGGTTCGGCCCGCCCGTCCGGCTTGAGGTCACCAATGACATCAACCCGAACATCCGCGCCCTGCTGATCCGCGAGCTCGGCGTCGAGGAATCCGAGGTCTACTCCGTCCCTGCGCCGCTGGACCTGCGCGGGCTCTCGGTGATTGCCGGGATCGACCGGGCGGACCTGCACTACCCCAAGCACGTCCCGCACACCTCGCGCTACCTCAACGAATCGGAAACGTCCAAGGCGGCCAACGTCTTTGCCGCCATGCGGCGCCGGGACATCCTCCTGCACCACCCGTACGATTCCTTCTCCACGTCCGTCCAGGCGTTCCTGGAACAGGCAGCCGCGGACCCCAAAGTCCAGGCCATCAAGCAGACCCTGTACCGCACCTCCGGTGACTCCCCGATTGTCGATGCCCTGATCGACGCCGCCGAGGCCGGCAAGCAGGTCCTGGCGCTCGTGGAGATCAAGGCGCGCTTTGACGAGCAGGCGAACATCTCCTGGGCCCGGAAACTGGAACAGGCCGGCGTCCATGTGGTGTACGGCATCGTGGGGCTCAAGACCCACTGCAAGCTCTCCCTCGTGGTCCGCCAGGAAGTGGACGGCCTGCGCCGCTACTGCCACATCGGCACCGGAAACTACCACCCCCGCACGGCCCGCTACTACGAGGATCTGGGCCTGCTGACGGCCAACGAGCAGGTCGGCGAAGACCTTTCGAAGCTGTTCAACCAGCTCTCCGGCTACGCGCCGAAGTCCACGTTCAAGAGGCTGCTCGTCGCGCCGCGCTCGGTCCGTTCCGGGCTGATCGACAGGATCGAAACCGAGATCAGGAACGCCCGGGCCGGCATCCCCGCCCGCGTCCAGATCAAGGTCAATTCGATGGTGGACGAGGCCATCATCGACTCCCTGTACCGCGCGTCACAGGCCGGGGTGCAGGTGGATGTCATTGTCCGCGGCATCTGCTCCCTGCGGCCCGGCGTTCCCGGCCTGAGCGAGAACATCACGGTCCGCTCCGTGCTGGGCCGCTTCCTGGAACACTCCCGCGTCTTCGCCTTCGCCAACGCCGGCGACCCGGTGGTCTACATCGGCTCGGCCGACATGATGCACCGCAACCTCGACCGCCGGGTTGAAGCCCTCGTGCAGCTGACGAGCGGCGACGACACGAGCTACGTCCTGGACCTGCTGAACCGCTACATGGTGCCCGAAACGGCGAGTTGGCATTTGGACAATCAGGGTGAATGGACCCGCCACCACCTGGCGGAAGACGGCCAGGACCTCAAGGACGTGCAGTCCTGGCTGCTCGCCTCCCGCTCGCGCCAGCGCTCGACCAGCCTGCGGTAGGGATCGTGAGTGTGAGCAGCGATGCACTGGTTGCGGACCAGGCTGACCAACCAGGCGAAGAAGTTTCCGTCACGGCGGCGGGCGCCATCCCGTGGCGCCTCAATTCGGTAAACAAGGACCAGCTCGAGGTCCTGCTGATCCACCGTCCGCGGTATGACGACTGGTCCTGGCCGAAGGGCAAAATCGACGCCGGCGAGACCATCCCGGAGTGCGCCGTGCGCGAGGTGGAGGAGGAGATCGGGCTCACCGCTCCCCTGGGGATCCCGCTCCCGCCCATCCACTACCACGTGGCGGCCGGGCTGAAGGTGGTCCACTACTGGGCGGTCGACGTCGACGGCGCCGTCCTGATCCCGGACGGCACCGAAGTCGACAGCGTCATGTGGTGCCCGCCCGAGAAGGCCGCCCGCCTCCTGAGCAACCCGAGCGACATCGAGCCGCTGCAGCACCTGGTGAACGCCCACGACCGCGGGGAGCTGGAGACCTGGCCGCTGCTGATCGTGCGCCATGCGAAGGCCAAGCCCCGCTCGTCCTGGTCCAAGGCCGAGGGCGACCGCCCGCTGGCCGCCACCGGCATGCGGCAGGCGCAGTCTGTGGGGCGGCTCCTGCAGGCGTGGAAGCCCGCGCGGATCGTCTCAAGCCCATGGCTGCGGTGCGTGGCCACCATCGCGCCCTACGCCAAGGCGGCCGACGCCAAGGTCAAGCTCAACGAGGCCCTCACCGAGCACCGGCACAACCGCAGCCCGCACAAGACGGCAGCCGTCGTCGAGGGGCTGTTCGACAAGCAGCGGGCCGTGGCCCTGTGCACGCACCGTCCGGCCCTGCCCACGGTCCTGAAACAACTCGCGAAGCACATGAACTCCCGGCTGCGGGACCTGCTGCCGTCCTCGGATCCGTTCCTGGCGCCGGGCGAGATCGTGGTCTGCCACGTCGCGCGCGGCAGCAAGAAAAAAGTGGTTGCGGTGGAGCGGTTCAAGCCGTTCGACGACTGAGGCCTTGACCCCGGGGGCCCTCAGTCTAGTTTGTATCAATAGCTTGATACATTACTGCTGAATCTTGGGGGTGTCCGTGCCGGTCCTGTTGAACGTGCCGCCGCTGCTGTTGCTTGGCCCGGCGGTCGCCACGCTGCTGGTGTATGCCGTTCTGCGGTGGGTGATCTGGGCTCCCGGAACCGGAACGTCGCCGCAGACAGTGTCGAAGCACGGGCTGTGGGTAGGTGTGATCGGCTGGCTCGCGAGCTCACTCCAGGGCGCCATGACCGTGGGCATCATCCCGGCTAATCCGTCAGCGTCCGCCGTGGTGGGCGCCGACTCGATCATCCCGGCGCTGGCATGGCCGGTCCTGGGCTGCCTGGGCGTGCATGCCCTCGGACAGGTCAGCTACCCGGGTCCGCGGCGAATGAGGCGGCAGGCCGTGCTGTCCGTGCGGCGCATCATAGACTTCCTGCCCCGCAGGCTGGCATTGACCACGGCTGCGATCTTCGTCTCGGCTGCCGCGGCCATCGCCCGGACTGCCACGCTGCCCGGGTTCGCGGCCGTGGCTCCCACTACGGTCAGCGACGGCGCGAACAACAACTACTACGACACAGTCGGGGGCGAGGGCCGTATCCCCGGACCGGAGGTGGCCGCCTGGCTTGGCGGCGCCCTGCTGGTGCTGGCCGTCGGCACGTGGCTGGTTTTGTGGCTGATCGCCCGTCGCCGGCAGCTGGAGTCCCTTGACGCGGCGGACAACGCTGCGCTGCGGACCATCGCGATGAACCGGCTGCTGCGCACAGTGTCCACAGTGGCTGCCGGGTTGACGGTCATCGCGGGAAACTTCGCGGCCCGTCCCGACCCGGCCCAGCAAACGGGATCGTGGACCAACTTCGCCGGCCTCGCGGCGACCGTGGTCCTGCTCGTGATGTGGCGGTGGCAGCCCCCTCGGCTTGCTTCCGCCGGGCTGGGCGTCCGGAACCGGCCGGAATCAGGGATCGCCACCGGCTGCCAGCACCCGGCCGCCAGGCTGGTTTCCTCCCTCGGGGCGCTCCTGGGCCTCGCGGCCGCCGTGCCGCTGGCCGCCGTGCCGCTGGCCGCCGGAGCTTTCCTCGCCCCCGTGATCACGGCGGCCGCCGGCTACGGACTTGCGGGCCTCGTGGCCCTGACGGGCACCTGCGTCCTGCTGGTCATCGCCAGCGGCGAGCTGGTCCTGCAGCGCAACTACGGATCGCCGGAGGCGCCGCGCACCTGGCCCCGGCAGCCGGTCAGCGCCGCCCTGCTGACCACGGCGGTCCTGGCGCTGCTGGTCTTCCTGGCTACCCTCGCCGCCACCGCCGCGGGGCAGGCCCTGCTGGCCGAAGATCCCGGCTGGCTTCCGGCTGCACTGCTCACCGCCGGAACCTGCGTTGCCGCCCTGCCGGCGTTCCTCCGCGCCCGGTCCCGCCAGGGCGTCCGCGACGCCCCGCGCGGCCTGGACGCCGCCCTGCGCGCCATTACCGTCCACCGCATCGTGCGGACCCTCGCCGCAACCCTCACGGCCCAGGCCGGGGTCCTGCTGCTGACCCAGGCCAATGCCTGGGCCGCGGTGTTCGGGTCGGGTGCGTTCGGCGACGCCGTCGATCCGGCCGCCGGATCGTGGTGGCCCGCGACCCTGGCCGGCGCTGTCCTGGCCGCCAGTGCCGTGGTCATCGCCGTCATCCCCGTGGGCGGCCTGGCCTGGAAGACCCGCGCTCCCCTGCCGCGGAAGGAAGTCGCCGCGTGACGGCAGGCATCGCCATCAACCTGCGTTCGCCAGTTCCCCCCTTCGAGCAGATCCGGACGCAGATCGCCACCCTCATCAGCCTCGGGACACTGGCAGCGGGAACCCGGTTGCCGACTGTCCGCAGCCTCGCGTCGGACTTGGGCCTCGCGGCCGGGACAGTCGCGCGGGCCTACAAGGAACTCGAACTGGCCGGACTGGTCGAAACCCGGCGGCGCAACGGCACGGTGGTCGCCGCCAGCCCGCCGGTCCTGACCCCGCCCGCACCTCCGCCGGGCCCCGTCCCGGAGGCGGTGATCGCCGCCGTCGACCGCTGCATTGCCGAAGGCCGCACTGCCGGTCTCGACGACGCGGCACTGCTGGCGATCCTGCGGGGGCGGCAGGAAGGGTCACACAAATAAGGAGAGCCGGCGAGTTCTCAGTAGACTGGAACGGTGAGCATCCCTACGCCCTATGAAGACCTCCTGCGCGACGTCCTCGAGCACGGCACGCACAAATCGGACCGCACCGGCACCGGCACCCTGAGCGTTTTTGGCCGCCAGCTCCGCTTCGACCTGAGCAAGAGCTTCCCGCTGATCACCACCAAGCGGGTGCATTTCAAGTCCGTGGCGGTGGAGCTTCTCTGGTTCCTCCGCGGCGACACGAACGTCAAATGGATGCAGGACCAGGGCGTCACCATCTGGGACGAATGGGCCGACGCCGACGGCGAACTCGGTCCGGTCTACGGGGTCCAGTGGCGTTCCTGGCCCACGCCCGACGGCGGCCACATCGACCAGATCGCCGAGCTCATCGAGAACCTGAAGTCCAACCCGGATTCGCGCCGGCACATCGTCTCGGCCTGGAACGTCTCCGAACTCAAGGACATGGCCCTGCCCCCGTGCCACGCGTTCTTCCAGTTCTACGTCGCGGACGGCAAGCTCTCGTGCCAGCTCTACCAGCGGTCGGCTGACACCTTCCTGGGCGTGCCCTTCAACATCGCGTCCTACGCCCTGCTGACACGCATGATCGCGCAGCAGACCGGCCTGGAACCGGGCGAATTCGTCTGGACCGGCGGGGACGTCCACATCTACGACAACCATATGGACCAGGTCCTCAAGCAGCTTGCCCGCGAGCCCTACGACTACCCCCAGCTGAACATCACCCGCAAGCCGGACTCCATCTTCGACTACACCCTCGAGGACTTCGAGGTGGTCGGCTACCAGCACCACCCGACGATTAAGGCCCCGATAGCCGTATGAGCAACGACAACACCGCGGGCGTGCAGCCCGGCGATTTCACGGAGCAACTCCGAACGTCCACCACCGGCCTCGGGCTGGTCTGGGCCCAGACCAGCACCGGGGTGATCGGCAAAGCCGGCACCATGCCATGGCACCTCCCCGAGGACATGTCGCACTTCAGCCGCCTCACCACCGGCCACCCGGTCATCATGGGACGCAAGACGTGGGAGTCATTCCCGGACAAGTACCGCCCCCTGCCGGGCCGGACGAACATCGTCATCACCCGCCAGGCCGCCTGGCGGGACACCCCGGGCGCGGAAGGCGCCGTCCCGGTCGCGTCGCTCGATGACGCCCTGCTTGAATCCCAGTTCGTGGCTGGCCATGAGACCGTGTGGATCATCGGCGGCGGCGAAATCTTTGCCCAGTCCCTGGACCTTGCCGACGTCGCCGTCGTCACCACCATCGACACCAGCGCCGAAGGGGACACCTTCGCTCCGGAACTCGGCTACGACTGGACCGTCTCGGCCAGCCTCCCGGCCAACGGCTGGCTGACCTCCGCCAACGGCACCCGCTACCGGATCACGCTGTGGCGCCGGACGGAGGCCAAGTAATGCTCCGGAAGCCCGAGACACTCTTTGTCCTGGGATACATGCTCCTGCCCCTGCTCGCCCTGCTCTCCGCGGTCGTGGGGCTGACCATGATCCTGGGCGGCAACAAGATCCTCGGGGCGATAGTGCTGGTGGTGGTGACCCAGGTCTTCACGTTCGGGGCGGTTTTCGCGCTGCGCCGGCGCAAGGCGGCACTGCTGGAAGAGCCCCGCGGCGACTACAACGCGTGACGTAACCGACTGCGCCCGGCGGGCTGTGAAGTCTAAACTGGGCGCATGACTACAGCAGCTACCCCGTCCGTCGGCCTGGTCGGTTGGCGTGGCATGGTCGGTTCCGTCCTCATGCAGCGCATGCAGGATGAGGGCGACTTCGCCAACATCAACCCGGTCTTCTTTTCCACCTCGAACGTGGGCGGTGCCGCCCCGGACCTGGCCGGCGCCGCTGCTGGCGCCACCGGCAAGCTTGAGGACGCGTTCGACCTCGAGACGCTGGCGAAGCTGCCCATTATTGTCACCGCGCAGGGCGGGGACTACACCAAGCAGGTCCACGGCGAGCTCCGCAGCCGCGGCTGGGACGGCCTCTGGATCGATGCCGCCTCCACGCTTCGCATGAATGAGGACTCCATCATCGTGCTGGACCCCATCAACCGGGACGTCATCGACGCCGGCCTCTCCGGCGGGGTGAAGGACTACATCGGCGGCAACTGCACCGTGTCCTGCATGCTGATGGGCCTGGGCGGGCTGTTCAAGAACGACCTGGTCGAATGGGGCACGTCCATGACGTACCAGGCGGCCTCCGGCGGCGGGGCGCGCCACATGCGTGAACTGCTGAACCAGTTCGGCAGCCTCAACGCCGAGGTCAGCACCGAACTGGACGACCCGGCGTCGGCGATCCTCGAGATCGACCGCAAGGTCCTGGCACACCAGCGCGCCGGCATCGACGCCACCCAGTTCGGCGTTCCGCTGGCCGGTTCCCTGATCCCCTGGATTGACGCGGACCTCGGCAACGGCCAGTCCAAGGAGGAATGGAAGGCCGGGGTGGAGACCAACAAGATCCTTGGCACCTCCGCCGCGAACCGCGTCGTCATGGACGGTCTGTGCATCCGGATCGGCGCGATGCGCTCCCACTCCCAGGCCCTGACACTGAAGCTGCGCGAGGACCTCTCGGTCGCCGAGATCGAGAAGCTCGTGGACGCGGACAACCAGTGGGCCCGCGTGGTGCCCAACACCAAGGAAGCCTCGATGGCCGAGCTCACGCCCGTGGCTGCGTCCGGCACCCTGGACATTCCGGTGGGCCGGATCCGCAAGCTCGAGATGGGTCCGCAGTACATCAGCGCGTTCACGGTGGGCGACCAGCTGCTGTGGGGCGCGGCGGAGCCGCTGCGGCGCATGCTCCGCATCGCCACCGGAAACCTGTAGGGAGCCGTTCCGGCACCTGTTCAGGCGCCAAGGAATCTGCGGTATTTCGCGGCCTGCAGCCCAAAGGATTTTTGGGCGGCAGGCCGCAGCCCGTTAACGGCGTCGAAGGGCTCGGGCACGACGCCGGCGCCCCGGCCGCCCGGCGGCCCGGCCCAGGTGCCGATCACGCCGCCGCCGGCCACGATGGTCTTCTTGAACACGCCGTTGCCGCCGGGGACGATCTTGTCGGCGTGCTCCGGCGGCAGCACGACGGACCGGTCCGCGTAGCCGAGGAGGAATTCGTCGAACCCCGGCAGCGCCAGCACCGTGCGCTGGCCGGGGACGCCGTCGTCGAACAGCGCGGCTGTCTCTGGAGCGAGCCAGTAGCTGGTCCCCTCAAACTCCAGCTCCGCCAGCTGGTCCGATACCCGGGCCAGGGCCGCCCGGGTTTCGGTCAGCGGGATGCCGGCCCACCAGGCAAAATCACGTTCCGTGGCGGGACCGTGACTGCGAAAGTAGCGCAGCAGCCACTCGGCGATGCCGTCGGAACGGTCCACGGTCCGCGACTCGGTGATCCAGTCGCCGAAGGCCACGACCAGCTGCTGGTTGCCGGCCAGCGGACCCTGCACCAGCAACCCCCGCTGGCACAGGATCCCGAGCAGATGGATGCCGCGCTGGCCCGCCGTGGACTGGCCCGCCCGTTCGAAGGCCTGGAACAGCTCCGCCCGGCTGGCAGCTCCTCCGGAGACCAGCTGCAGGGCAGTTGCCGCGGCGGCGTCGACGTCCGCGGCAGTGATCTCGAGCTCCCGGTGGCGCCGGGCCAGGCCCTGGATCAGCCGATCGGAGGTGATGGCCAGCATCCACTTCAAGTCCTCGGGGGCCAACACGTGCAAGGTGCCGCGCATTGGCCAGGAACGGACGATCTCCGCCCGGTCCAGCGCCCCGCGGACGTCTTCGGCGCGGGAACCCGGCACACGCTGGCCGACGGCCCAGAGCACGGCCTGCAGGTCCTGGGCCTGCATCGCCGTCATGCCGCGGACGGCGTCCGGGACGGACTGAAACCCCGGTCCCAGCAGTCCCTGGGCGGCCAGCCGCAGCCTGCCGATGATTCCGGGGCTAAGCCGGCCGATGCCCGTCACTGCTGCCATGGAACCATGGTAAGTCGCGTCTGCTGCCTGTCGGGTTGTTGCCCGGCTGTTCCCAGCCGCCATCCAGCAGGCTTCCCTACCCTTGAACCATGACTATGAGTGAGGTGTGGCCGCTGCTGCGGCCCCTGTGCCGGAAGCTGGCCCTGCTGGGCTGGGCGGCCAGCGCCGCCGGCATGGCTGCCGGGCTCGCCGTCGCCATCGCCAGCGGTACCCGGCTCTCGCCCATGATGAGCACCCTGCAGCTGGTTGCCGCCTTGTCCATGGGGGTGTCCGTGGCCAGCTTCGTCACGGCCGCGGCGCTGCAGCCGCGGGCACGGTCTCAGGCGCGGTCTCGGGCACGGTCTCAGTCACGGTCTCAGTCACGGTCTCAGTCACGGGTGCAGGCGGCCGTGAAGCACGGCAGCATCGCCCCGCAGGGCCGGGAGCTCCAGCTCGACTATGGCGGCGAATTTCCGGCCACCGTACAGGCCTTCCTGCTCGGCTCCCTGGCGTTCCTCGCCGGCGCCGTGGCGTTTGCGTGCGCCGGACTGGTGCTGCAAAGCGGGCCCAGTGTCCAGTCCGTGGCGTTCTGCCAGGTCTTCCTGCTCGGTGCCGCGGCCTCCGGTTTCACCTTCATGCTTTTCAGCAAGGTGGCGCCCCGCCCCACGGAACCGTAGCCGGGGCGTTGGGGGCGCCCTGCCGGTGCTGCCCCGGACAAGCCCGGCAGCGGCCCTTTCCTGGGGCCCGCCCTTCCCTGGAAGTCGCCCCCTAGAGATGGACGCCGATCAGCAGCGGCTCGGGGTGCAGTTCAATGCCGAAGCGTTCGACGACGCCGTGGCGGACCTCCCGCGCGACGGCCAGCATGTCCGCCGCGCTCGCCCCTCCGCGGTTGGTGATGGCGAGGGTGTGCTTGGTGGACAGCGAGGCCCGGCCGCCCGAGACGCTGTCCGGGTCCAGGCCGAAGCCCTTGGCGAACCCGGCCTGGTCGATCAGCCACGCCGCCGAGAGCTTGGTCAGCCCGTCCGCGCCGGCGGGGTACCGCGGGGCCTCCTGCGGCAGCCGTGCCGCAACGTCCTCGGTCACGACCGGGTTCGTGAAAAAGGATCCCGTGGAATAGGTGTCACGGTCGTCCGCGTCCCAGACCATGCCCTTGGACGCCCGGAGCCGCAGCACCTCACGCCGGACGTCGGTGGAGTAGGCCCGCTGGCCCTGCTCGACGCCGAGCACCCGGGCGAGTTCGGCGTAGCGGACCGGGGCGCTCATCCGGCCGAGCGGGAGCTGGAATTCCACGGTGAGCACCACATAGCGCGGTGAGCCGTTGACGGTGGTCTGCTTCAGGATGGAGTCCCGGTAGCCGAACTTGAGTTCGGAATTCGTGAAGGTCTTCACCGCGTTGCGCTCCCGGTCCCAGGTGCGCACCACGGCGATCGTCTGGGAGACGTCGGCCCCGTAGGCGCCGACGTTCTGCACGGGGGTGGCGCCCGTGGCACCGGGGATCCCGGAGAGTGCTTCGACGCCGGACCAGGCATGCTTCACCGCGTGTGCAACGAAGGCGTCCCAGTTATGGCCGGCCTGGACCACCACCGCCACGCCGCCGCAGGAGTCCTCGGCGTCGACGGTGAACCCCTCCGAGGCGATCTTCAGCACCGTGCCGGGGAACCCGGCGTCGGAGACCAACAGGTTGGAGCCCCCGCCGATGATCAGCAGGGACTGGCCGGCGGCGTCCGCCGTGCGCACGGCGTCGATGATCGCGGCCTCGGTGCGGGCCTCGATGTAGCTGCCGGCGGGGCCGCCGACGGCGGAGGTGGTCAGGGCGGAGAGCTGGATCTGGGTCACCTGACCAGCCTAGCCGGGATCATCCGCACGCCTAAGCCGGTACTGGCCGCACCTGGCTAGCTGTGCTGTCCCGGCACGGGCGCGGGCGCGGGGAGTTTGCGGGCCACGGGCGAGAGCAGGAAACTGACGATCAGCATCACCACGACGGCCAGCAGAGAGTGGAGAATTCCGACGTGCTCGGCCAGCAGGCCCAGCAGCGGCGGCCCGCACAGGAATGCTCCGTAGCCGATTGTGGACACCACGGACACCCGCGCGGCGGCCTTGACGGGATCGTCGGCCGCGGCGGACATGCCGACCGGGAAGCCCAGGGACGCGCCGAGTCCCCAGATGGCCAGGGCCACGTAGGCCAGCCACGGTACCGGGGCGAAGACGAACAGGCCGAGGCCCAGAACCGCCAGCGCGGCGCACCAGCGCATCACCGGGACCCGGCCGAAGCGGTCAAGGACCAGGGTGCCGGCGAAGCGGCCGATGGTCATGAAGGTGACGAACAGCCCGTACCCGGCGGCTCCGGCGGCGTCGGTCTGGCCGTGGCCGTCGGCCAGCGCCAGCGCCACCCAGTCCCCCGCCGCTCCTTCGGCCAGGGCAAGCCCGAGGACCAGGACGCCCAGCAGCAGGGTGCGCCTGTCACGCCAGGCCTGGGCGATGAGGCGTTTGTTGTCCAGCGGCGGCTCCGGGACCGCGTCCGCCTGCCGGACGATCGGGATGGGGCCGGTGGAGGGATCCTCGAAGGTATCTGTCCCGGACGCCTTGAAGGGCTGCTCCGCCTCGAGGGGCGTGATGTCCGCCCGGAACCAGGCCGCCGCGGTGGTCACCGAGCCGGCCACCAGCAGTCCCACCACGGCCAGGTGCAGGAAGACGGGGATCCCGGCGCCGGCAGCCCAGGCGCCCAGCCCGGCGCCCGCCACTGTGCCCAGGCTGAAGGAACCGTGGAGCCGGGGCATGATGTGCCGCCGGACGGCGCGTTCCACCGCGGCCCCTTCGACATTGGACGCGGTGTTCCAGCTGGCGGTTCCCAGCCCGATGATGGCCAGTCCCGCGGCCACCGCCACCGGGCTGGCGAGCACCGAGGTGCCGAAGCCTGCCAGCGCCAGCCCGAATCCGACCATGATGCCGCCGATCCGGATGGTGCGCTTGGAGCCAAGGCGAAGGACAATCAGGCCCGAGGCGGACACGGACACGAAGGATCCCGCCGTCATGCAGAGCAGGAGCAGCCCGATTGTGCCCGGGGTCAGGTCCAGGCCGTCGCGGATGGCCGGCAGCCGGGACACCCACGTGGAAAAAGCTATTCCACTCGCGGCGTAGGCCACCACCACGGCGTTCCGCCAGTGCGTGATCTCGGCGGGCGGGACGAAGACTTCCTTGCTCACGGCAGCCAGATTCACAGCAGCGTCATGGGCTAGGCCACCCTGACGACGGCCTGGGCCTTGACGAGGACCTTCTGGGCGGCCGAGACGACCGTGAGGTCGACGCGGGCGGTGCCGGCGCCGGCGTCGAGGGCCCCGATGGCCCCGCTGACCTCGATCACGGCACCGGCCTCCGGCGTTCCCGTCGTGTCAGCGACGGGCACCGGCTTGGTGAAGCGGGTCTGGAAGTCGACGACGGCGGCGGGATCGCCGGCCCAGTCGGTCACGAGCTGGACGGCGGCGCCCATGGTGAACATGCCGTGGGCGATCACGCCCGGCAGGCCGACGCCGGTGGCGAAGGCCTCGTTCCAGTGGATCGGGTTGAAGTCACCGGATGCACCGGCGTACTTGACGAGGTCGGTGCGGGTGACGGTAATGCTGCGGCTGCCAATGTCCTGGCCGACCGTGAGTTCCGCGAACTTGGGAGCAAAAGATGCTGTGCTCATGGCTACTGTCCCTCTCCGCGGACCAGGATGGACGAGGTGGTGGTGGCGACCGGCTCCCGGACGCCGGCGGCGTCGCCGGGGGCAAGGGCGAAGATTTCCGAGCGGGTGGTGATCATGGCTCCGCCGCCCATGGCGCGGACGCCGTCGACGTGCAGTTCGGCGACCAGCCGGTCGCCCGCGACGATCGGGCGGTGGTGCGTGAACCGCTGGTCGGCGTGGACCACGCGGGAGAAGTCGATCCCGGATTCCGGATCCTCGATCAGCTGTGCGTCGGCGCGCTGCGCGACGATAATGGCGAAGGTCGGCGGCGCCACGAGGTCGCTGTGACCCAGCGCCTCGGCGGCGGCAACATCGAAGTGGGCGGGGTGGGTGGCCTTGACCGCGCGCGCGAACTCGCGGATCTTCTCGCGGCCGACGTCATACACCTCTGCGGCAGGGTAGCTGCGCCCCTGCAGGTCCGGATTGATAGTCATGGTTCCAGCCTATCGCCACGCCCGGGGCCGTCCGGCTTCGTGACAGGGTGCGCGCCGGGGACCGGACGGGCACTGACGGGTGCCCCGGAGGGTCTTGACCGGCGCGATATGATGAAAACATCAATCCATCAATCCGAATCGCCAGGACGCCGCCGGACCGCGCCGCGAACGGATGCGAGAAAGTGTTTCCCCGCCATGATCTCCGCCGCGCAGACCCCCCTATACGAAATCAAGGCCAACCTCTTCAAAGCCCTGGCGCACCCGGCCCGAATCCGGATCCTCGAGCTGCTGGCGGCGGCGCCGGACACTACGGCGCCGGTCAGTTACCTGCTCGCCGAGACGGGGCTGGAGCCCTCGCACCTGTCCCAGCATCTGGGCACGCTGCGCCGGCACGGTGTGGTGACGTCGGTCCGGACGGCGAATGTCGTGACCTACCGGCTGGCTCATCCCATGATCAAGGAGCTGCTCGCGATCGCCCGGGTCTTCCTGCTGGACACCCTGGCCGGTTCCAGCGAACAGCTCCGGATAGCGCAGGAGCTGCCGGCAGGCCACCTCGACCGCGCGGGCCCCGCCGACAGCACCGGCCCCCTCGACGGCACGGCACCGTGAGCGCGGCCCAGGCAGCAGACCCAGCGACGGCTTCTGGCACGGCCCGGGGACGCTTCGCCCGGTTTGTGCCGTCCCGCCGCGACTACGAGCTCTTGCGGTCTGCCTGGAAAACGGACCTGTTCGCCGGCATCACGGTGGGCATTGTGGCGCTCCCCCTGGCCCTGGCCTTCGGGGTCAGTTCCGGGGTCGGGGCGGAGGCCGGACTCATCACCGCGGTGGTGGCAGGACTCGTCGCCGCCGTCATGGGCGGATCCAACGTCCAGGTCTCCGGCCCGACCGGCGCCATGGTGGTGGTCCTGGCCCCGGTGGTCGCCGCACACGGCGTCGGCAGCATTGCCCTGGTCTCTGTACTGGCCGGGCTGCTGGTCATGATCCTGGGCGCCAGCGGGCTGGGCCGGGCCGTCGCGTTCATCCCATGGCCGGTCGTGGAGGGTTTCACGCTCGGCATCGCCGCCATCATCTTCCTCCAGCAGGTTCCGCTGGCCACGGGCACCGAGGGGACACCGGGCCACAACACCCTCCTGGCCGCCGTCGAGAGTGCGTCGCAGGCCACCATGCCGACCGTGCTGCAGACGCTCGCGGTGGTGGCGGGTGTCGCGGCCGTGATGTACCTGCTGCCCAGGCTGAATAAGTCCCTGCCCGCGAGCCTGATCGCGGTGCTGCTCACCACCGCGGCGACGGAGCTGCTGGCGCTGGACATACCCCGGATCGGCGCGCTTCCGCACTCCCTGCCGGCGCCCTCGATGCCTTCGGTCGATCCGGCCGCGCTGGGAGGCCTGCTGATGCCTGCCGTGTCCATCGCGACGCTCGCCGCCATCGAATCCCTGCTCTCGGCGCGGGTGGCCGCCGGCATGGTCGGCCCCGACGGCCGTCCGTCCGGCGCGTACAGCCCGGACCGGGAGCTCACCGGCCAGGGGCTGGCCTCGATCGCTGCCGGATTCTTCGGCGGCATGCCCGCCACGGGCGCCATCGCCCGGACCGCCGTGAACGTCCGTTCCGGGGCCAAGACCCGGCTCTCCGCGGTGGTGCACGCCCTCGTGCTGCTGGCCATCATCTACCTGGCGGCGGGGCTCGTCGGCAGGATCCCGTTGGCGGCGCTGGCCGGCATCCTCATGGTCACGGCCGTCCGCATGGTCTCGCGGCACACCGTGACGGCGATCCTGCGCTCCACCCGGGCCGACGCCGCGGTCTTCGTGATCACCGCCCTCATTACCGTCGCCTTCGACCTCATTGTGGCCATCCAGATCGGACTCGCCGCGGCCGCCGTGTTCACGCTGCGGACCTTCGCTTCCCTGAGCGGGGTCCGGCGGGAGGAAATCCCGGGTCCGCCGGTTCCGGGCGACGAGCACATCGCCATCTTCCGGCTGGACGGGGCCATGTTCTTCGGCGCAGCGGAGCGGGTCCTGCAGGAGATCAGCCAGGTCAGGGACATCCAGGTGGCCGTCATCCGGCTGTCCCAGCTGCGGATGCTGGACGCCACGGGCGCCCACATGCTCGTTGAGGTGGTCTCCGCGCTGGAGCTGCGCGGGGTCACGGTCCTGCTCAAGGGGGTCCAGCCGCAGCATCTCGAGCTCGTGACCAATGTGGGGGTCATCCGCTCACTGCGGCATCACAAGCATCTGTTCACATCCCTCGCGGACGCGGTGGAGCATGCCCGGAGCCATGTGGTGCGGAACGCGGCCGCTAGCGCTTGAGGTTCTTCCGGATCGCCTGGCCGCGGACCACAAGCCCGGCAATGTGCAGGATCAGGCCGAGCCCGATCACTGCCAGTGAGGCGAGGGCAAGGGGCTGGTTGCCGGTGCTGTTGCCCACCACGCTGAGGATGATGCCGAGGGCGATCAGGCCCATGGCGCCGAAGACGAGCACCTTGTAGGTGGTTGGCGCGGTGGCCCAGAATTCATTCAGCACCGTGCCAGTCTACCGGGGCGGGCGGACGACGCCGCGAGCCGCAAAATTCCTGGCGGCACTATCGCGGGGCAATTCCAGCGTCAGAACAGGGCTTCCTGCACGGCCGGGACGTCCGAGCCGTGGTCACCGAGTTCGACCACCCGGGCCTTGAGCTGGCCCAGGTTCACCACGAATTCCAGTCCGCTGCCATCCAGCGATGCGAGGGCAATGCTGCCGCTCAGCGCGTCGATGCGGAACCCGTGCGCTCCGGCCGCCAGGTCGTACGGATAGGCATGCCGGGCGGCCGGGGAGCACGCCCTCGCGGAGAGCTCCGGCCGGGCCCACCGCTCATCCACCACCACGAAGCCCTCCCCGCCGGCACCGGCGAGCAGGGTCCGGGCCTCCCCTGCCAGCCGTCCGTTCAGGGCATCGAGGTCGACGGCGGCTGCCGGGGCGAGCAGCGCGGCGGCCTTGGCGGCAGCGCGGACCTGCTGCGGCAGCCCGGCCTCGCGCGTGATCATGTCCTCGAGGAGGCGGACCACGCGGCCGTCCCCGGCACGGGCGACGTACCGGGCGACGACGGCGCCCTGCTCTGCGAGCCGGTTCCATTTGCGCAGGTGGGACGCGGTCCCTACCTTGCTGGCCCCGTTGGCGAAGGTGGCGACGTAGAGCCAGTGCGGCTGCATCAGGTAAGCGCGCAGGCCCGGCGGGACCCGGCCGCCGCGGTGGAAGTCATGGATCAGCCGGGAGTCGTCCAGCACGAAGCACCGCTCGCACTGGCTGCCCTTGGCGGCGGTTGCCCGGTCCGGACACAGCACGTGGTCCCGGTCCGCGGGCCCGTGCACCAGGTGGTGCCCGAGGCAGTGCCTGCCCGCGGCCGCGAGCCGGAAACCGAGGCGGGTGCCGGCGTCGAGCGTCAGTGCGGTCAGGGCGCCGCCAGGGTCCTGCAGGCGCATCGCCGGAGACCTGCCGCCGGATGCTGCGGCGGGCCCCGGCGCCGGACCATCCCAAAAGACCCCGTGCACCAGATAGCGGGTCTCGGTCACGGGGTCTCCTGCGGTGGCGTGGCGGCTACAGGGCCGGCTGCACGCCAAAGGCCACGGCGAGCTTCATGATCTTCTCGGCGCGGCCCAGGCGCGGCAGGTCGGAGCCGTCCCGGATGACGCGGCCGCTGGCCTCGAAGTCGGCCATGAAGTCCGTGGCCCAGGCGACGTCGGACGGCGTGGGGCTGATGACCTCATTGATGACCGGCGTCTGGTCGATCGCGAGGCAGAGCTTCCCGGTCATCCCCATCATCACCGTGATGCCGGTCTGTTCGCGCAGAATCGGGTGGTTGGTGCCGACGGTGGGGCCGTCGATGGGGCCTGGAAGGTTGCCGACGCGGCTGGCCACAACGAGCTTGGCGCGGGGGTAGGCCATGGCTTCGGCGGTGGCCGCCATGCCGGTGTCGCGGCGGAAGTCGCCCGAGCCGAAGGCCAGGCGGAAGGCGCCCTGGGCCTTGGCGATGTTGTTGGCTTCCTCGATGCCGACGGCGGACTCAACCAGGGGGATCACCGGGGTCTTGCCGTCCATCCGGTGGAAGCTCTCCGTGACCTGGTCGGCCGATTCGGTTTTGGCCAGCATGATGCCCAGCAGCCCGGGGGTACCGCGCAGGCCGGCGAGATCGTCGGCCCAGAACGGGCTGGTGGCGTCGTTGATCCGGACCCACGCGCTGCCGCCGGCGGTCAGCCAGTTCACGACGTTGGCGCGGGCGGCGTCCTTCTGCGAAGGGTCCACCGCGTCTTCGATGTCGAGGATGATGGCATCGGCCCGGGAGACGGCGGACTGGTCGAAGAGGTCGGTCTTCATCGCGTTAACCAGTAGCCAGGAGCGGGCGATGTCGGCCGGGATGTTGCGTTGGGGCCGAAGTGATTCGGCGGTGGTCGTAGAGGTCATGCATCTACGCTAGCCGCCCGGAGGCACTTGCCGCTAAGCGATCCGGCCCTCAGCGGCGACCATTACGACCAAAATCACATCGCTGCCCAGCTGGCCGGCGGCAGAACCGTCTTCAGGCTCACAACGGCCAGGCGGCCGGCCAGTTGGGTGGGGCGGGACTGGCTACGGGATGTTGCTTCCCCGGGCCGCAACCCAGAGCCCGTACCACTCGGCGCGCGTCATCGCCGCGGCGGCCTCGGCGGCGCCGGCGCAGGCGAGGATCCGGTCCGGGTTCGCGGTGCCGACCACGGGCGCAATGCCGGCAGGGTGCTTCATGAGCCAGCCGAGCACGATCGCCTCCCCCGTGGTCCCCTTCTCGGCGGCCAGGGCGGCCACGAGGGAGGTGGCGGCCTCCTCGGCCGGCGTCCGCGCGGCCGCCGGCGCCCCGGTGTAGAGGCCGCGGGCCAGCGACCCGTATGCCTGCAGCCGGATGCCGTTCCGGACGCAGTGCTCCACGGTGCCGTGCGGGAAGCTGTAGTCCGTGCCCTCGGCATGGTTGACCAGCACCGTGCTTTCCAGCCACGCCCGTTTCAGCAGGCTCATTTCGAGCTGGTTGCCCACGACTGGGACCTCGAGCCGGTCCTGCAGCATCTCGATCTGCGGGCCCGACATGTTGGACACGCCCACGGCCCGCACCTTGCCCTCGGCCATGAGCTGCCCGACGGCGGAGGCAACCTCCGCCGGATCCATTAGGGGATCCGGGCGGTGCAGCATGAGCACGTCGACGAAGTCCGTCCGGAGCCGGGCGAGGCTTTCGTTGACCCGCTCCAGGATGCCGTCCCGGCTGAGGTCGTAGTAGGCCTCCAGACCCTGCTCATTGAGCCGGATGCCGCACTTGGTCTGCAGCCGGATTTTCTCCCGCAGCCCGGGGGTGCCGGCCAGGACCTCGCCGAAGACGGCTTCGGCCTTGCCGCTGGTGTAGATGTCCGCGTGATCGAACAGTGTGATGCCCGCCTTGAGGGCGGCCTCGACGGCCGCGGCCGCCTCGTCCACGTGCGCCGACGAGTACGGCTCGGCCGACCAGTCGCCGCCCAGGCCCATGCAGCCGTAGACGAGTTCCTGGGGGAGGTTCCCGGCGCCGGCAGGCGTGCCGGGCGAAGCCTGCGGTGCGGGACTCACCGCAGCCAGACGGTGGTGTTGGCCGGCAGCTGTCCGCCATCCAGCGGGCCGCTGCTGACCAGCACCTCGCCGGCCGGCAGGTCAACCGGCGCGTCGCCGAAGTTGGTCACCGTCTGCCAGCCGCCGGGACGGCTGAAGCTCAGGACGTCGGCGTTGCCGGACTCCAGCCACTGCAGTTCCTCCGAGGTCTGCAGTTCGCGGCGCAGCTTCAGGGCCTTGCGGTAAAGCTCGAGGGTGGAGCCTTCCACGCCGTCCTGGGCTGCCACCGCGTACCGGCTGAACCAGGCCGGCTGCGGCAGGTGTGCCCCGCCGGCGCCAAAGCCGAACGAGGTGCCCTCCGGGGCCCAGGGCAGGGGCACGCGGCAGCCGTCGCGGCCGATCTCCACGCCCTTGTTCCGGAAGAAGGTGGGGTCCTGGCGCTCGGCGTCGGGGATCTCCGCGACTTCCTGCAGGCCCAGTTCCTCGCCCTGGTAGAGGTAGGCCGATCCCGGCAGGGCCAGCATCAGCAAGGTCGCGGCGCGGGCGCGGCGCAGGCCGAGTTCGACGTCGAGCTCCTCGACGGGGGCGCCGGCCAGCAGCCAGCCCTTGCCGTCCTGGCCCCGGGCGTGCTTGCCGCCGCCCTGGGGCAGGCCGTAGCGGGTGGCGTGGCGGACGACGTCGTGGTTGGAGAAAACCCAGGTGGAGGAGGCACCGGACTCGGTGGCCTCGGCGAGGTTCCGGGAGATGATTTCACGGAATTCGCCGGCGTCGAAGTCGGCCTGCAGGAGGTCGAAGTTGAACGCCTGGCCCAGGCCCTCCGGGCTGGCATAACGGGCGCGGCGGGTGGCGTGCACCCAGGCCTCGGCGACGGCGGTGCGCGGCGGGTTGTATTCGTTGAACACCTCGCGCCATTCGGCGTAGATCTCGTGGACTTCGTCGCGGTCCCAGAACGGGTGCGAGCCGTCCGGGAAGCCGTCCGTTCCGGTGTTGGCGGCGCTGAGCTCCACCTTGGAGATCAGCGGCTCGGTGAGGTCCTTGGTCAGCGCGTGGGCGACGTCGACGCGGAACCCGTCCACGCCGCGGTCGGACCAGAAGCGGAGCGTCTTGAGGAAGTCGTCGCGGATTTCCCGGTTGGCCCAGTTCAGGTCCGGCTGTTCCTTGGCGAAGATGTGCATGTACCACTGGCCGGGCGTGCCGTCGGGCTCGGTGATGCGCTCCCAGGCGGGGCCGCCGAAGACGGATTCCCAGTCCGACGGCGCGAGCTCGCCGTTGTCGCCGAGACCGTCGCGGAAGATGTAGCGCTCGCGGGCCGCGGAGCCGCGCGGGGAGGCCAGGGCCTCCCGGAACCACTCGTGCCGGTTCGAGGAGTGGTTGGGGACGATGTCGGCGATGAGCTTGATGCCGGCGGCGTGCAGCGCGGCGGACATCTCGTCGAAGTCCGCCAGGGTGCCGAGCTTGGGGTCCACGTCGCGGTAGTCGTCGACGTCGTAGCCTCCGTCGGCGAGGGCCGAGGGGTAGAACGGGGAGAGCCAGACGGCGTCGATCCCAAGTTCCTTCAGGTACGGGACCTTGGCGGTGATGCCCTTGATGTCGCCCAGGCCGTCACCATTGGAGTCCGAAAAGCTCCGCGGGTAGATCTGGTACACCGATGCCTGGCGCCACCAGTTGGGGTCGGCGGCGAGATCGGAACCGGACAGGGTTGCCAGCGTGGCGGTGTTGGTCAAAGGAGATTCCTTCGGGTCTGGGAGGGCTTCTGGTAATTTAGATACAAGCTAAATATATTGCCTGAACAATTATGGGTCCGGGGACAGGAGAGGTCAAGAAGTGATGCCGCACGCAGCCGCCGCCACCCCGCAGCTGTTGCGCCGCGTCAACGCCCAGGCCGTGCTGCGCCACATCCGCGGCGCCGATGTTGCCACCGGAACCGAGCTGATGGCCCTGACCGGGCTGACCCGGGCCTCGGTGATTGCTGTCTGCGAGGACCTGATCGGCCGGGGCTGGATCGTGGAGCAGGACCAGCCCGCAGACCCCGCCAGTCCGCGGAAGGGCCGGCCGGCCCGGCGTTTTGCCTTCAACCGGGAAGCTGGCTTCGTGCTGGGCCTGGACATTGGTGCCGCGACCACCACCGCCGCCGTGGCCGACCTCCGCGGCACGGTCATCGGCCGTTCCAGCGGGAGCTTCCGCGCGGCGGACATCCCCGCGCAGGAGCGGATCGGCGTCGTCGATCTCGCCTGCCGCGAGGCCCTGGAAGCCGCGGGAGCGGACCCGGGCAGGGTCCTGGCCGTCGGCGCCGGGATCGCAGCGCCGGTGGACCGCGAAGGCAACGTTCTGGTGACGCAGCGGTTTTGGAGCCTGTTCGACGTCGGGCTCCGGTCCGCGCTGAAGGAGCTGCACGGCTGGACCGTGCTCCTGGAGAACGACGCCAACCTGGCTGCGCTCGGTGAGCGCTGGCGCGGGTCCGGCGTGGGCGTGGATGATCTGGTGGTGCTCCTGGCCGGCGAACGCCTGGGCGCCGGCGTGATGGAATCCGGCCGTCTGCTCCACGGCCGCGGCGGGGCCGCCGGCGAGATGGGCTATCTGGACATGGTGGAGGGTGTTGGCTCCAGCGACGGCATCGCTGCCCTGGTGCGGCAGTGGTCGGCGGCCGGCGGCGGACCCTCCGCGGGCGGCCCTGCCAGTGCGCCGCGGGTCTTCGCGGACGCGGCCGCGGGAGACCCGGCGGCCCTGGCCATCCTGGACCGGATTTCGGAGCGCATGGCCCGGGTCATCGCCTCGATCGCGAGCCTGATCAACCCCGAGCAGGTGGTGATCGGCGGCGCCGTCGCCGAGTCCGCCGGGGCGCTCCTGCCGGGCATCACAGCGTTGCTTCCCCGCTTCACCGCGACTCCCCCGCGGGTGACGGTCTCACCCCTGGGCGACGCGATCGTCACGGCCGGCGCGGTCCGGCACGCCCTGGACTACGTCGAGGCGAATGCCCTGGAGCTGGCCCTCCCCGGCCCGGCCTGAGCCCTAGTCCGGCATGATCATGGTGCGCAGATCCAGCTGCCGCAGCACCCGGTCCGCGACTTCCGGGTCCATGCCCGGCTCGTTCCGGGCCGCTACGACTTCCCGGCGGGCCGCATCGAGGGCGATCGTCTGCACCGCAATCGCCAGTTCCCGGCCACGCTTGCGCTGCTCCCCCGCGCTTTCATTCCGCAGGCTCCCGTCCAGCAGCTCGGCGTGCAGCCGGGTCATTTTCTCCTTCACGAGCGCCACCTTATCCGCCGGCAGCTCCTTCATGAGCTCGTTGTCCTTCAGGGCCGCGATCGCCGACTGTTGCGCCCGGCGGGCCAACACGCGGGCGGCGTCGCGTTCTTCGGAACCGTCCTCGGACGCCTTCAGGACCCGCATGAGCCACGGCAGCGTCAGCCCGGGCAGCACCAGGGTGGCCAGCAGCACGGCGCAGGCGATCACCAGCAGCTCGCTGCGGGCCGGGAACGGCGTGCCGTCCGCGACGGTCAGCGGCAGGGCCAGGGCCAGCGCCAGGGTGGCCAGGCCGCGCATGCCGCACCACGTCAGTATCAGCACGTCCTTGGCCGACGTGGGGCGCAGGACGTCCTTCCTGGCCCGGGAGAGGCCGGACATCATGGCCAGCCAGGCGAAGCGTGCGGCGAACACCAGGACGCACACCACCGCGGCCGTCCCGACCATGCCGAAAACGGCGCTGCCTTCGTCGTGGATGACCTGCCGTACTTCCAGCCCCACCAGCCCGAACGCCAGGCCGGTGACCAGCAGTTCCACGACGTCCCAGAACGCGGTGCGGGTGACCCTCTCCGCGGCGTCCCCGGGCCGGGAGTGGCGCTGCATTTCCAGCGCGGTCACGACGACGGCGATCACCCCGGAGGCATGCACCTCCTCGGCCAGGATGTAGGCGGCAAACGGCACCACGAGGGTGACGGCGCTGCGGGCCACCATGGAGGTCACCAGGCGGGTGATCAGGCTCGTGAGCCAGCCCATGCCGATCCCCACAACCACCGCGATCGCGGCTCCCAGGACAAACTGGAGGACGACGTCGGAGGCGATCTTGGTGCCGGCGACGGCGGCGGCCACGGCTGCCTGGAAGATGACGATGGCGGCGGCGTCGTTGAACAGGCCCTCGCTCTGGAGGACGTTGATGAGCCGCCGCGGCATGTGGACCCGGCTGGCGATGGAGTCCACGGCCACGGGATCGGGCGGGGCCACCATGGCGCCCAGGGCGATCGCAGCCGGTATGCCGATGCCCGGGATCATGAGCCAGGCCGCGCCCGCGACCACCGCCGTTGAGACCACCACCAGCGCGACGGCA
The DNA here is from genome assembly GCF_900168135.1 of Arthrobacter sp. 49Tsu3.1M3. Lineage (NCBI taxonomy): Bacteria > Bacillati > Actinomycetota > Actinomycetes > Micrococcales > Micrococcaceae > Arthrobacter > Arthrobacter sp. 49Tsu3.1M3. Next base: position 147,654 of record NZ_FUZD01000002.1, on the reverse strand, counting down.
AGCATCAGCAACGTGCGCCAGCGGACGCGGAACACAGCCCACGAACTGCGCTGCGCTGTCGCGAAGAGCAGCGGGGGCAGGAAGATGGGCAGGATCAGCTCAGGCGGGATCTGGATCTCCGGGAAGCCCGGGATGAACGTCCGGGCAACGGCCAGGATCAGCATCAGCACCGGGTAGGGCAGCCTCAGCTTCTCCCCGAGACCGACAGCGCCCACCGTAGCCAGCAGAAGTCCAACGATGAGTGCCAACTGATCCATGTGCCCGCTTTCCCCGGAGGCGGGCCGGGGCATCCCGGGTGGATGCGCGGACCGCCCTCACCACCCTATCGGGAACAGTCCTGGGCTAGGCCGAAGGTTCCAGCGCTGCCGCGAGCGGGAGGGTGCCGTCCCGGAACTCGATGGTGCGCCCGATCGTGGCCGGCAGCCCGAGGACCGCCGCCGCCACCAGGGCGACGTTGGCCCGGGCGGTTTCGGTGCCGTCCGACGTGTCGGCTGGGTCGACGTCGATCATCCCGTTGCCGGGTCCCGTGGTCAGCGTTCCGGGGCCCAGGACGGTCCAGTCAAGGCCTGAACCGCGCAGGTACTCATCCGCCGCAGCCTTGGCTTCGGCGTAGGCGAAGAAGCCGTTGTCCGCGGGGACTCCGTGGTCCGGCCCGGCGCCGAAATAGGACACCATGACGTACCTGCTGACGCCCGCTTCCGCCGCGGCGTCCATGGAACGGATCGCGGCGTCGCGGTCCACTGCGTAGGTCCGTTCGGGGCTGCCGCCGCCGGCCCCGGCCGACCACACTAGGGCGTCGTGTCCGCGGAGGGCTCCGGCGATCTGCGCCGTCGTCGCGTTCTCCACATCCAGCAGCGCCGGCGTTGCGCCGGTGGCCGCGACGTCGGCCGCATGGTCCGGGTTGCGGATAAAGGAGGTGACCCCGTGCCCTTCCGCCGCGAGGATCCTGGACAGTTCCAAAGCCACCTTGCCGTGGCCGCCGATAATTGCGATGCGCGTCATGGTCCCATTCTGTCCCACCGGACAGCGAACTGCTGCCCCATGGTCCACAGGTTGGTGGTGGTCCAGTAGATCAGGACGCCGATGGGGAACACGATCCCGCCCACACCGAAGACGACCGGCAGGCTGTACAGCAGCACCTTTTGCGGGCCCATGAGTGGAGTCGCCACGGCCTCGCCGGACAAGCTCCTGGCCATGATCTGCCGTTGCGTGATGAGCTGCGAGGCCGTCATGGCCAGGATCATCGCAATGGAGAGGATCCATACCGAGAGTTGACTGCCGCCGCCGCCGTGCAGCAGCGAGGCCGAGAGCGGGGCGCCGAAAATCGTGGACTCGTCGAACTGCGCGACCTGTTCGGGGCTCATGGCCCCGACGGCTTCGCCCTGGCCGGCCGCGGCGCTGATGCCGGACAGCATCTGGAACAGCGCGAAGAAAAAGGGCATCTGGATCAGCAGGGGCAGGCAGGCCGAGAACGGGTTGGTGCCGTGCGCCTTGTAGAGGGCCATCTGTTCCTGCGCCATGGCCTGGCGGGAGAGCGGATCGGTCTTGCCCTCGTATTTTTCCTGGAGCTTCTTCAGGTCCGGCTGCAACCGCCTCATGCGCTGCTGGACGTTGACCTGTTTAAGGAACACCGGGATCAGGGCGGCGCGGATCACCAGCACCAGCCCGATGATGGCCAGCGTCCACGTCCAGCCGCTGGCCGGCGGCATGCCGACGGCGCTGAACCCGTCATGGAAACCCGCCAGCATGGCTGAGACCAGCCATTTGAACGGCGCCAGGATGGTGCCAAGAAGGTCCACCGATACCCCCAACCGTCAGATGCTGCAAAGCTACGGTGAAACACGCCGCTTGTCACGGGCTCGCCGTGCGGGAGGGCACACCGCTGACCAGGAGGCGGTTCAGCCGGTGTCCGGGCGTGCCCGCACTGCGCTGACGGCGTTGATTTCTAGGCTGATCTGAATTGGACGCAGGCGTCCAGGCCGGTGGTGCCCGGTGCGGGCCCAGGGGCTCGGGGCCTGAGTGCTGCTTCTGCCCCGCTGGCCCGGGCCAGTTGGTGCACGATCAGCGGGCCGAGGCCGCTGCCCTCGCCGCCCTGGGTGCCGCCCCAGAAGCGGCCAACTGCCCGTTGGCAGTCTTCCGGGATCGCCCTGGGCCTTCGTCCAGGATGTGCAGTTCGACGGTGCCTGGCTGTTGACCGTGGGAGACCACGAGCTGGACCAGTGACCCCGGCGGGGCGACGACCACGGCGGGCAGGGCGAAAACGAGTCCGGCGACGACAAGCACAAGGGAAGCGATGACTGACAGTGGGAAGACAGAAAAACCCCCGGAATCTCGCGGATTCCGGGGGTCTTGCCTGTAGCGGTGGGGAGGCTCGATCTCCCGACCTCACGATTATGAGTCGTGCTGTAAACCCCCAGGCTGGAAGGCTTTCAGGCATGATATGCAGCCATTTAGCAGCCATGTGGTTTACGGCAATCGATTAGCTGCCACACGCTCGACTAAGCCAGGGCGTGGTTCAGCAGGTCGTCCACTGCCCTGGCAGACGCCTGCACATCGTCCGCCAGGAGCTGGGCATACACGTCCAGTGTGGTCACGGCGGAGCTGTGACCGGCAATCTGCTGGACGGCCTTGATGTTGGAGCGCGCACTGACCCACAGTGTGACCGCCGTTCTCCGCAGGTCGTGAAACACGATCGAAGGAAAGTCGGGGTCCACTTCCTGGCATCGCGCGATGGCGGGGTGCAATGTTCGGCGCGCGAAGTTGGATGACCTTAACTCGCCACCTGACGGAGATGTGAACACGAGGCTTCCCGGCCGCATTCCGTCGACGTGGATCTTCAGCAACTCGGCCACCGATGCCGGGATGGGAATCCCCCGGGGCTTGCGTCCCTTTGTGGTTCCCCTGAGTTGGAGGTGCCCGTCCACTGAAACCAAGGCCGTCCGAGCAATAACCTGAGGCTCGGCACCCAAAGTCAGCGCGTCAACTTGGAGACCGGCAATCTCAGACCACCGTAGGCCCGTAGTGCCTGCGAACAAGATCAGCAACCCGTATGCGTCGTGGGGTGTCCTCCAGTACCGTCCACCGGTTGCTGCCTGTTCGGCGAGCGCTTTCAGTTGCGAAACCGTCAGCGCGGCCGGCTCCCGGATCGGTTCCGGCCTTGGCACGTTATTGATCGTTGCGTTGCGGGCGGGATTGGCAGGCAGATATCCACTGCCCACAGCGTATTCGAGCATCCGCCCGAGCTGGCGGTATGAACGCTGGCGGGCATCGTCCGTGGCGAACGTTTTGAGCCAGTCATTGATGACCGTAAGCGTGATGGTGGCAATGGCCCGGTGCTCAAGGTGGGGCCTCATGTGTGTTTCATAAATCCGCTTATATCCAGCCACGGTGACTGGCGATGCAGGGCGCATGCCCCTCGCACCGACCTTTTCAATACGCACGATCCATTCTTCGTGGAGGTCGTGAAACCGAATCCTGCCACCCTTCCGGGTGTCCACGAGGGTGCCACCAGCCTTCGCTGTGTTGATCTGCAACTCGTGCGCCTGCGCTTCGCCCTTCGTCCTGAACCGCTTATATCTACGTTTGCCGTCGACACGGTAGTCGTGCTGGTACTTCCCGTTCGCAAGCTTGGTGATCGCCATGCCGCAACAGTAGCCAGAAAGTCGTGCGTTCGCGAACTCCAAAGGGAATCCTCCAGCCACACAATATTCGTACCGGGCCTTCTCCAACGTCCTCCGCAGGTCCCGGAACCACCGAGTATCTGCTCAAGTCCCGCCCCTGGGGAAGCGTTCCCCTTTCCTGATTCCGTCATGTGCCGCAATGGCGCCTGCCCTATTCGCATTCAACGTGCACGTCGCCGGTCGGCCTTCAGCCGACGGCCCAACCATCTGGAGATTCCTTGTCCGTTATCCCCGTTCATGACAACGCCAGTGTCGAAAAGGCACAGCAGATTAGCCAGTCCCTGTACATGACCCGCCGCACCACTGCGAAATTCATGGGCGTGAGCGAGAAGTTTCTTGCCACCCACCTGACCGACGGACCCAAGCGCCTGCGGGTGGGGTCGAAGATTGTCTACCGCTTGTCAGACGTGGAGCGCTGGATGCGCCAGCAGGAAATCACCCGGTAGCAAGCGAAGGGGGCGGCCTGCCCCGGAGGCGTGCCACGGCCTCCGGCAATGTCGGCGGCGGTCCCCCGGAACGCACAGAAAAGGCCGGTACCGCTTCCTCGCAGGACGATCAACGCGCCGCTTAGCCGAGAATGCAGCCGGCTTCCAAACTGTTCGTCTGATACCGGAATTCTCTGGTGCCAATGGCGGATGGCCCGTCCATCCGCTCGAAATCACCACGCGTCCTCGACCGGGCCCTTCCCGCCTGCGTCATACCTTTCAAGCCTATTCACTGGAGATATATATGTTCCCACTAACCGAACCGCCGCTTGCAGCAGGTCCTGCGCCGCAGACAGCCGAGTCGCCGACTGCCGATGATCTCGGCGGCAACAACTCCGCGTTCGCCGCGGTGAATCCCTTCCTGGACCTCTGGCTCGAAGTTGTCGGCGGCGACAGCCAACTGTCGCCTGAGGCCTTCATGGTGGCAACCGTCCTGGCCCGATCCGTCACCCTCGGCCGCGTGGCCTTCACCAACTGGCAGCGGGTGAATGTCTCGCTCGACCGCCAGAGGACTGACTTCGGGGTGTTCGAAAGCATCCGTGAACTCCAGACGGCTGGCTACTTGGGCCGCTTCCAGGGCAACCGCTACAACAAGTCCCGCGGGTGGTCACTGTCGCTGCCGGAGCAGGAACTGTGACCACGGTTCCGAGCACGCCGTCGCGTCCCCTGCAGTACTCGAAAGCGATCCGGGAGTCCGATTTGCCGACCGGGGTCAGGGCTGTCTGCTGGGCGTTGGCCACCTATGCCAACAACAACACCGGTATTGCCTATCCGACTGTCGCAACGCTCGCAGAAGCTACCGGGATCTCCGCGCCGTACGTGTCAAAGCACACAGGGTTCGCCGAGGCAAAGGGCTACCTGCGCAAGGACCGCCGAAAAGACAGCTCAATCATCTACACCATCACGGTTCCCATCGTCGAAGAACCGCCGACCACGGAGATCGCCGGCACGGGGACGGAAATGCCGATATGGGACTGGGTTTCGCAGGAACGAGCCAAGCTGGCAGCCCTCACGAGCGGTCCTAACACCACCCCGCAAGACCGCGTGAGGTAGCCCGGAAGACAACCGCCGGGGGCTGGCAAAAGCCCCCGGGGGACCCCGGGACAGTCGCTCTACTCCTACCCCGGGATTCATTCCCCGGGACCCCGGAAATACCGCTGCCTAACTACCTCACCTCTCTACCTTGGGTAGAACTACCTAAAAAGTTCTACCCAATTGGAACTACCTCAATTGATCTACCTCACGATTTCGACGCCCCTGACGGGCGGCGAAGTCCATTACCGACAAGGGCGGGGGTCTGAGGACCCGCTGCGGTGTTCTACCTCAGTAGACCTGTACCCGTCCTGGGCACATGTTCGACGCCCCACCAGGGGCGGAGACCGGTGAACTTACCTTGGGGCAAGGCCACCCCCTTCCGGAAGAAAGACGGGAGAGACCGCAATGTCCCGGACCAACTGTTGCCTGGTCAAGGACAGCGATGACCTTGCCATGGGGCAAGGCCATCGGCGGGGTGTGGGACCGCCCCGCAACCGAATTAACGTTTCGGCCAGTCCAGGGGAGGCGGAGCACAGCGCAGCCCGAAGGGCGGAGCAAGCTCCGCGTAACTCAACGATCCGTTGCATTGCCCTGTGTCGATTTCAACCAACCCAACGACAAGAACCCGAGGTCACCATGAAAGATTCCACGTCCCGGCGCGCCCAGGACCGTCCTGAAACACTCTGGCAGGCGAGGACCTTCAAGACGATGAAACGCCATTACGAGCGCTTGGGACTTTGCCGCGTCTGCGCGGCCCAGGCGGCCTGGGGCCACCAGTTGGGGTTCTCCAGGATCAATCCGCCCTGCCACGACTGCCAGCCGATTATCGACACCTTCCCGGTCGACAAACCGGGGTTATGGAGGTCCCGCTCTCCGCGCCGCGGGGCCAAGTTCTCCTCCTCGATTGGCTCCGGAAAGGGTTAGCCACGCCCGGCCCTGGGCGAGGAATTTCTGACAACGGTACTGGCGCGCCGCACCCGGAATGCCGGTCCCGCCTGACAGCGTCAATCAATGCGCCGTGGGGGCCGCGCTGTTAAACCGTTGCGGGATGAGGAGCCGGCGGGACTATTCCGGCCCTTCGGGCAAGCCGTTGCCGCTTCCCACATGGATGTTGCTAGCACGATTCCGGGCACGCCATGGTTCGGTCGCGTACACGATCGCGCTTCCAAGATAATGATGCCCGGAGGGCCCCGGCTGAGGTGACGTCGGTACCGCCGACCTGGCTGCGACCCGTTTCATCCAGGCCACGGCGAGCACTTCTCCGCCGAGATACGGGCCAAAGGTACGCAACAGGCCCTGTGCGAGGAATCTCTGACAACGGTGCCGGCGCACGGCGCCAGAAGTCTCTCGCCGGCTGCCAGCGCCACCAGAAGGGCCGCTGGCGCGCTGTAGGCGTTGGCAGTGAAGGAGTGCGTGAAGCCGGTCGGGCGGGCACATGACATGGCAGGCATCGTTCATACCCCGGCTGGGATGAGGCCGCTGGATCACGGCGTGCAGTTTCCATAACCGGAGCCTTTCCAAGCGGGGCCCTTCGCAAGCCCCCCGCTGGGCCCGGAGGCTGGAGCCCCGAGCGCCGATGACTCTGTCGCCGTCCCGGTGGTGGTGTTGTCACTACCGATAACTCCGCGCCCCGATGGCGTATGCCACCTTCCTCCCCGAGTACGGCCCATGTGCGGCACTGAGCCGATCGACGCTCCCACAACTGCAGCCCTGAAGGCCTGATTCAACCCGCCCACCCCCGATAACAGCGACAGGTAGCGGACGGTCATCAAGGGCTACCTTCCGGCTGTGGAATGAGCATGATTGCGGAGCCGGTTAATGTCCAGCGGATCTGTTTTTCTTAGGCCCAGGGTGAGAAGATGACGCCATTCGTCAACTTTGCTGAAGGTGGGGAAATGGCTAGGAAGAAAGGTGGCTCCGCCGCAGGGCTGGTCGGGCTCGGGCTCGTCGGGGTGGGGCCCTGGGGGTTTCTCTTTGCGGCGGCCGTTGTCTACTATTTCTGGTGGTTCTTCCTGATCATCATCGGCTTGGTGGCACTCACGGCCTGCTATATCTCGGTCCGCCGCGCCAGGGCCAAGGTGGAGTCGAAGCCGGTGCCCGTGGTGAAGCCGCCCAAACCGGCGCCGGAGAAGCCCAAGGAGCCAGCCCCGCCGGTGTACTGGCCGAAGTGGGACGGGACCCACAAGTGGGCAGTCGGACAGGACAAGGACGAGTGGGACCATGCTTTCGACGAGATCATCAAGAACGCCGAGGAGCGGGCGGAGGGTCAGTCGAAGCCGCAGCCGGTCGAAGTGGATGACGTCTATGCCCAATTGAGAGCCAGGCTGGAGCAGCTCGGTGCGGAGACCGGCAGCGCGCCGGCGCCGCCGGCGGCCTCAGCGGAAGGCGATGTGTATGCCCGACTGAGATCCAGGCTGGGGCAGCTCGGTTAGGGCGCAGCTCCGCCGGGCCGGGATCCACATAGCGTCGCGTCCGCGTCATCGACGCGTTCGTCGCTGTGGCCAACGCGATCATCATCGTCCGCTGCCTGATCCGCGAGGCCTGGACCACCCACCGTTGGGACACCCGGACCCCAAGCCGTCTCTGGCTCATGAGGGTCGCCACCAAGGGCAACGAACCTCCATCTCGGGGTGGTTCTTCGTGACCCATTCGGCCATCCGGCGGCCCCGCCCTGCGATGAACTGCAGCGTGGCCTCCCGATACGTGATGTAGTCCGCCGGTATCCCGGAAGGCTCAAAGCCCTCAAAGGGCACGAAGAACCTAATGTCTTTGTAGTCGGGCGTCACGAGGTCTTGCAGGTGGAAGAAGTCCACGAACTCAACGAACCCATCGAAGATCTCGAAGAAGTCTTTGTAGGCCTTGATGACATTGGCGAGGGGGCTATCTGACTCTCCTGCGTAGTGACGCCGGATGCACTCAAGGGTGAGGTCCATGCGGTCAGCAATCTGATGACCTTCAGCACCGAACCCCCGGGCCTGGTTCATCGTGGGTTTGTCCTTCGCCCTGACGGGCCAAATCATCGCACTGCCGATGGTGTACGGCGGGTTGAGGTAGCGGGCCCGCTGCTCCTCGTTCAGACCGGCCATCGCGTCAGCCAGGGAATGCGGGTTTGACCGGCCGGTGTAGGAGCTGGTGATGGCATCGCTGCCGTAGCAATGCCTCGCCCCGGAGTCGTCTGTATAAATGAGGTACTCGTTCCAGCGGGCCGCTGATGCGCTCGGGGCGAAAAGGGCGCCAGAGTTCAGCTTCTTGGTCCACAGCAGCTCATGGTCCGCCCGGAGCCTTAGGCTGTTCGAGTCCGGGTCGCCCAGCTCTTGGGCGACTGAGGGTGAGTCCGGTGGTAAGCCGCCGGCGTTGCCCCGCTTGGCCTTCCGAGACTCGTCGGTCTTGTAGTCGAATGAAGTATCAAAGACGCACATGATCGCAGTGTATGCGCACGTCAGGTTCTTTTAGGCAGAGCCATCGTTGTTTTGTTGGTTACGAGCCCAGGGGTTCCTGCCCGTCGGGGGGTGATGAGCTGCCAGGGCGGCCGCCGGCGTCCGGTGCCCGGCCTTGGCATTGGGGCGTTTGCGGGTGTACGAGGCCTCGAGATAGTCCATGATTCCGGTTCCAGACAACTACATACTTATCAGGGCTTGTGCCTGCATCGCTAAATCTGGTGCGGCCTTACCTAACGGCGGAACCTCTTAACAGCTAAGTGTCGCAGACCTAGTCCCCATGCGAACCTGTCGGCCTATGCGGGCCGAGTCGTCGATACAGGGATGGGCCAGGTGCCGCCGGACATCGTTCTCCCCGCCGACATCAGGATAATAAATCATTTTTAATTGCCTGAACCCGTACGTGTTCCTAGTCGCTATCGCGCGGGCGTGACCGCAGACGAGGTGGGGGTGACCCCCACCCGTTCGATAGGGAGGCAGTGTCGCTAGGCAGGGCGACTGTCACGGTGCCCGCCACAGTTGCCCGGCGCCACAGGGCCCAGCCTGACCGCGGGTTTCCGAGTCCGGCGGATGCCGGTGCCGCCGTAGGCAATGTTGACGTCGGGGATACCTATTGCATGTCAGCAGCGTATCTAGCGGTGGTGCAGGCGATGGCGCTGCACCACCACCCGCGCCTGACCAGTGTGCAACCCGAGTTGAATCACTGGCACAGTTGCATTGGTCCAGTGCGCCGACGCCCTACACCGGCATATTCTTCAGACAATCCAACGTCAAGGGATGGTGCTCGATGAAGCGCACGACGGCGAAGCGTGGGGTGGACGCCCTGCAGGTCCTTTGGGTGGTGCTCGTGGTGATCTTCGGCGTGCTTATCGTGACCAATCAAATCAGCGGCTTCGCCTCGAGCCTCTACGCTGTCGTGGTACTCGGCGTGGTGTTGGCGGCGAGGGCTCTCCGACGTAGACGCCGACGGTCGTGACATCAAAACCGGTGCATCACGACGCAGGCGGCCCGATCATACGAACGGTTCCACCTTCTGGACAGCCGATTCCGGTCGCCTGATCGCACCTCGGGCAGAGTCCCGGCCATACAGTGGTCGCCGGAGGCATCGCGTTGGGCCCCCACCCCGTCGAGGCTGTTCCTGCCGCCATGGTCCAAGACGGCGCTTGATTCACCCCCCGTCCTGGGAACCCACCAGGGCTGGAAGGGCGCCGCGGGGACCGAGACCCGGTCGAACCATGACTCCCAGCGCATCGCCGCAAGAGATGCGGGAGTCTCAGGGATCGTATTCCCTGTCCACGGGTCTGGGCAGGACCGGTCCAGCTGGTGCCGTGCGCCATGGCGAGAGGCGCAGGTGTGCCACAAGGCGTAGTCCGGGGCATTGCCGAGGCGCAGATGGGCGTCACCATCAGCACCTCGTTGCAGGAGATGCAGGTGCCCCAACTCTCAACGCATCGGTGCAAGAGACGCACGTCGCCGGTCATGTGCCGGCCCTGCCTGACGATGCCGCCCGTCAACCTAGCGAGCCGAGCTAACCTTCGCCAAGTCGCCCTGCGCTGGACGGGAGTGCAGGCGGGCCCTCGTCTGAGTGTGCACTGAACAGCATCCATCCAGCTTCAATCAGGCCCGAGAAAGTCATCCAGAGGACGAGGATGGCTTGCCAGTCATTTGATACGAACGGCAGAAATCCGAAATCCAGCAAGAGCACTGATAAGAGGGCCGCCTGCCAGTTGTGAAACCTATTGGCGTCGCGCCTGTGAACCACGTAGCTGACGAAATGCCAAAAGATCACGCAGTAGCCCAATATCGCGACCAAGATGGCTGCCGCTTCCCATTGGTGGCTGGGCATTAGAACAATAAGCGCAAATAACAAGGGCGCGCTTAGTTCCATCAACGAGGTCCGTGCGGATGCGGCGAAGAGCTTATTTCCGACTAGGTGATTGCGGTTAATCTGGAGGGCGACGAACGTTAATCCCAGCAAAGCGGCAGCCGACGAGGCCAAGTATTCGAAGAACGGGATCCAGTCATCAAATTTGCCCGTCACGCCGGCTCCCTCCATCGATGAGACCGATCACTTACGGTTCAAATGCATCCACCGGCACCACCGATCAAGTTCCTTGGATAATAGGCGGAAGGTATCACTATCTCAAGCCGTCCGGGGCACTTCCATGACAGGAAATTCAAGGGTGGTGATCAATGATTGGCGGGAGTGGCGCCACCCTGGCTGAAAGGTTGCCGTTGGGTGCGGTCACCGGCTTAGAGCATGCGCTGCCAGCGCAACGTTGCGCTTCGGTTGGGCAGTCGCCACTTGCTCCGGCGGGGGCGCATGGTGCCTTGGGCGTACACGCGGCAACGAGGCGTTCTGCGAACTCGGCCTGCATCGGCTCATCGCAGGACAAGCAGCGCCGACGGTCAGTGCCGCCTGTATCGGCTATGACGAGGATTCCGCCGGGGTTGTGATCTCAGATAGTGCCGGCGTCCAAGCACCGGGTCGGAGCAACAAGGTCAAGATCAATGGCTGCCCCCGCACGCGCTCACCAGCTACGAGCCAGACCCACCAGCACCCTGGGTGCCGTCGTGGTGTGCGGCGTCTGCCGCTATGTCCGGGCAAGACTACTCTCGTGCTTGAAACCAAGGTGCTGGAGACCCATCCCATCGTGGCCAGCCACCGGAACAAGGCCAACGAGATCCAATCGGCCCCTGCTCCGCTTCGACAGGGCCCAGGCCAGAGGGTGGAGCGCATCTCCGGTCAGGGATCCGACGCCATTGACTTCGACGACGAGGACGGGCCTCAGGTCACCACCACCGTGAACCCCGTCATCTGGAAGTACGAAGATGAGCCATTGGCGGACCTGACCGATTCGGATCCCGAGGGGACGTTCAAAGGCCACTTCGACATGTCGACGACTTCCTCGTCGGCGCTGGCATGCCCCTCACAGGCCCTGCACTGCTGAATTTTAACGCTCTCAAGCGGGTCATCAATCTCAATGCCCGGAGGCCTGTGCCGTCGATCCGGCGGCAACCACCCAAGCACGTGCTGGCCCTCGCGGCAGGCCCTCACTTCCGCGGCGTGATCGGCGTGCTCCAGCGGGAGGCCTACGCCGGCCCCGACGGGGCCGCGCCAACCATATGCTCCATTCATGAGTCGATTAGCTCTCCCTGAGCGTGCCGTCGTGCTCGATCCAGCAATAAAGCCGACGTGACTTCGCCTGATTGAGAGGCGGTGACCCCGCCCGAACCACTCAGGTTTTCTCGGGACACGGCTTTCGCCGTGTCCCGCAGGACCAGCCCGGCCCTGAGTATGTTGACCGCCGCATTGACGTCGGCGTCGTCCCGGTGCCCGCACGAAAGGCAAAGGAAGTCCTTGCCGTTCCGGTTGGCCGCCTCCCGGTGCCCGCATTCACTGCAGGTCTGGGACGTGTAGGCGGGGTTGACCAGGATGAGTTGCCGCCCGGCGCTTTCAGCCTTGGCGCGTATCATGCCCAGGAGGATTCCCCATCCTGCATCGAGTATGGACCGGTTGAGTCCGGTCTTTGCACTCCCTCCATTGGGTTCGTAGCCCCCGGCCCCGTCGGGCCGGGGTGCCGCGCGCCGGGTCATGCCGGCGATTGTGAGTTTCTCGGCCACGATGACGTCGTAGCGGGCCACCAGCTGGTGCGCCGCCTTGTGCAGGTAGTCGTGCCGCTGGTTGCGGGTCTTCCGGTGCATGCCAGCGACCCGGCCCCGGGCCTTGCGGTTGCGGTTGGATCCCGGCTTCGTGCGCTTCACCGCCCGCTGGGCGTCAGCCAGCTTTTCGAGGGAGACCTTGCCGTAGGCGGGGTTTCCGATCCGCTCCCCGAGGGAGGTATAGGCCAGTCCGTTGGAGCCGGTGGCGAGGTCGAGGCCGACCACGGCGCCGGTCTTCGGCAGCGGGGCCGGCAGGTCCTGCTCGACGGCCAGGACGACGTACCAGTGCTTGCCTTCACGTTTGACGGAAACCGTTTTGACCCTGCCCGTGACCGGGCGGTGCTGCCTGACCCTGACATGGCCGATGCCTTGGAAGTAGACCCTGGTTTGCGTCGGATGCGGCACCGAGTCCCACTTGGCGCCGTCTCCGTTGCGGTGGACCACCGTATTGAAGCGACCGGATTTCTTCCACCGCGGGTAGCCCGGCGTCTCGCCGGCCTTGACCCGGCGGAAGAACCCTTGGAAGGCCCTCTCCAGTCGGCGGAGGGTCCCCATCTGGCTGGTGAATGACCAGCGTGCATAGTCTGGATCGTACGCCCGTATGGCGGTGAGCTGGCCAGTTTCGTCAGCGTACCGAATCCCAACATGTGAACGCGTCCAGGCACCCGCTCGTGCCTCCAGGGCCGCGTTATAGAGGAAGCAGTGATCGGCCAGCATCGCCCGGAGCAGGTCCTCCTGCTTCGATGTCGGGTACATGCGGAACTTATACGCCCGGATCATGGCTTCCGGTCGCTGGCTTCCATAGTCCGCACCTGACTTTCTCTCGACAGGATGCACTGAATCGCATGCATGTATCACTAGTAGAGCAGACAAGGCTGACGTTGTCAGTTGACATGGATAAATGCCCACCCGCCCGTACCAGTCCTCCGAGGAGCAGACACGCCGGTGGACTGAACGCAGGGCGATGGTCGGGGCGAGAATACGTGAGCTCCGACTTGAGCAGGATCTCTCCCAGGAAGCATTGGCCCTAGAGTCCGGGTTGAGTCGGAACATGATCATAGGGATCGAGTGGGGCCGCAAGAGCGTGGCTTACGAGCGACTTTGGGATATCGCTGACGTTCTGGATGTTCCAGTGAGCCAGCTTCTGTTGCCACCGGAATCAGCCGCAAAGAACTCCCCATACCGAGGCGGTCGGCGGTCCATGGGCGGGTAGCCCGCAGGGGAATCGCTGCACCCCATGCAAGGGCGCTGTTGGGCCGCGCAGCCTCCCGATCCCTAAGAGCCTGGAGACGGGAATTACGAAGCCTTGTCGACGGGGCTGCGCTCCATTGACGCCCTGAAGTGCGTCATTTGGTCTGAAGGGCCTGGAAGCCCGTGCCGTCACTTTAACGCCGACGACCAAGGCTCACGGCCTGGCCCTGGCCGCCGGCCCCGCACTTCCGCGTGTCTTCGGAGTCGCGGACAGCAGGGATACGCCAGCGCCAATGGAACCTGCCGGAGCGCCTACATGGTCGTGCCGCCTGCGCGGGATTAAGCGTCTTCTGCCCCGAACGGCTCCATCCTAGGGCCGGCGTGCATGGTCGCGCTCAACGACGAGACCGAATGGAACATTGCGCGACAGGGTCACGGAGAACCGGTAAAAGTCGTGCCGAGTGACAAGAACACCGCGGGTTCTGTCGGCAAGGCCTTCGGCGCGAGCAACTGCGACCGCTGCGTTCAGCCTTTCGTGCAGCTGACTTTGATCGTTGACGCTGAAATCAGCAACAATCTGATCTGTATCCAACTTGTTGACTCCCATCGGGATGGTTTCCAGAGCTGTTCCGCGGGTGAGGAAGAGACAAGTTCAGACAAGACTCGTATCTCCCGCCTCACCCGCGGCCTGCGCCTGGTCGCTGGATTCGGGAACGTTAGTCGATACTCGTGATCATTACGTGCTTGACCTGGGAGTATTCGTCGATGGAATGCGAGGACAGTTCCTTGCCGTAACCCGATTCGCCGAAGCCGCCGAATGGCATCTCAGGAACTGTGGTTAGGTGTCCGTTGATCCAGACAGTTCCAAAGTTCAGGTCTCGCATGAACCGCATAGTCCGCTTGAGGCTGGACGTCCAGACGCTCGCAGAAAGGCCGTACGGCACACCGTTGGCAAAGCGAAGCATCTCGTCGTCGGATGTGGCCTTTTGGATGGTGACTACTGGCCCAAAGACTTCCTTTTGGACGAGTTCGCTGTCCTGGTCAACGTCTGTGATGACGGTCAACGGAAGGAAGAAGCCCGGGCGGTCCAGTCGCTGTCCGCCGGCGCGTACGCGGGCCGGGGTCGTCTTGGCGCGGTCAAGGAACCCGAGTACGCGGTCGAGTTGGCGCTCCGATACCACGGGGCCAATCTGAGTTGCCGAATCCGCGGGATCCCCCACAACAACGTTCCCCACGCGATTTAGGAATTTCTCAAGGAACGCGTCATAAACCTTTTCATGGACGATGATCCGGCAGGCAGCGGTGCAGTCCTGTCCGCTGTTAGCAAATGCCGCTAGGGACAGCTGGTCTGCTGTGTGGTCGAGGTTCGCATCGTCGAAGACCAAAACGGGCGCTTTGCCGCCCAGCTCTAGGTGAACGCGTTTGAGGGAATCGGCGGCCCCTGTCGCGATCTTTTTTCCGGTCCCTGTGTCACCGGTGAGGGAAACAAGCCCAATATCTGGATGGTTGACGATAGCAGCGCCCGTTGATCCGTCGCCCAGGACGACATTGAAGACCCCGGCAGGGAAGATATCCTCGGCCAATCGTGCCAGCATGACTGTTGTCACGGGAGTCATCTCGGAGGGCTTGAGCACCACGGTGTTGCCGGCAGCCAATGCGGGGCCAATCTTCCACACGGCTTCCAGCAGCGGATAGTTCCAAGGGGTGATAAGTCCGACGACGCCTATTGGCTGGCGCAGGACAAGCGACGTGCTGCCGCGCTCGTATTCGGCCGTCGCCGTCCCTTCGCTGACGCGGACGGCACCGGCGTAGAAACGGATGAGATCAACGATCAGGGGCAGCTCTTCCTGGGCGTTGGCGATGGGTTTCCCGACGTTTCGGGACTCGAGCAGGGCAAGCTCGTCGGAGGCTTCCTCAACCTTGTCGGCGAGTTTGAGTAAGTACTGTGCCCTTTCCTTCGGGGTGGTGAGGCGCCATTCCGCGAAGGCCTCCCGCGCAGCGGCAACCGCGCGGTCGACGACAGCGGGGGATGCTATAGGCCCGCGTGATACTTCTTTTCCGTTGCTCGGGTCGATGAGCGGGAATGACTCTGCTCGCTGGCCGTCGAGCCACTGGCCGTTGACGAAGTGCTGGAGTTGCATGTCGGTGAGAGTTGCTTCTGCTGTCATCGGTTGTCTTCCTTGATGAGGTCGGCAGCCTTGGCGCCGACCATGACCACTGTCATGTTGGGGTTGACCCTAACTAGTTCCGGGAAGATTGAGGCGTCGGCCAGCCGGAGGCCTTCGATTCCTCGGACCCGGAGGCGGGGGTCAACGACAGCTTCCACGTCGTCGGCTGCACCCATCTTGCACGTGGCACTGGGGTGGTAGACCGTGTTGGAATATCGGCGGGCATAGGCGCCGAGCTCTTCGTCGGACTGCACGTCAGGTCCAGGGGAGACTTCCCGAACGATCCAGTCCTTGAGGGCGCTGGTCTTTGCGAGCTTCCGTCCGAGCCTGATTCCCTCCACGAGGAGCTTTTCATCGCGGCCTTCGGGATCGGTGAAGTACCGAGGATCGATCAGGGGTTTGTCCTTCGGGTTGGCCGATGCGAGACGGACCGTCCCCTTGCTTGCCGGGCGGGCAACGTTGGGTGCGAACGTAAAGGCACGCTCGGGCCTGGGCAGGTCATCGAAGGGAGGCTCATGCAGCCAGTAGCTGAAATGCCCGATGGTGACCTGAATATTGAATTCCCCTTCGCCCAGTACGTCAGCGTAGAAGCCCAGGTCCAGCCCGTTGATGCTTTCGCCAGGTTCCTTTGCGGATTCCCAGGTCAGCGGCGTTTCAATATGGTCAGAGAGGTTGGATCCGACGCCCGGGAGATCCAAGACGACTTCGATGCCGTGTTCCTTTAGGTGCTCGGCGGGCCCAATGCCGGAGAGCATGAGCAGCTTGGGGGTGTCGATGGCACCGGCCGAGATGATGACTTCCTTGGAGGCCCGGAATGTCCCATGGTCAGTTTCGATCCCCACGGCACGCCCGTCCTGGACAAGAATGCGATGTGCAAGGGTCTCCAGCTGAAGAGTCAGGTTGGACGGCAGTTCAGAGGTGGGGTAAAGGTAGGCGACGGCTGTCGAGACTCGGACGCCGAATTCTTCGTTGAGGGAGACCCAGGAGATGCCGTCTGCGTAATCTCCCACAGTGTTGTCGATCGTTTTGAAGCCCTCTTCATTGGCCGCTTCGATCCAAGCCTTCGACAGTTCGGCGTTCTGGGTGACAGGGTGAACCCTCATCTCTGGGAAGACCTGGTCGAAGTATTTAGCTGTTCCGGCCGCGTCCCAGCCGGTTGCGCCAAGGCTGCTCCAGCGGTTCATGTCTTCGTCCGGCGCCCGCAACGCCCAGCAGTCATTGTGTGAGCTGCATCCGCCAAGCATTTTCGCCCTGCTGATGCGGAGCAGGGAGTTTCCGCGTTCTTGTTCGACAAGGGGGTAATCGTAGTCATACTTCGGGTTGCCGACCAAGGCAAGAGATTCCTTCAGCAGGAGTACCTTGGGATCGTGTTCGAAGGCCGCGCCTCCTTCAATCAGGCATACGCTCACCGTTTCGTCGTCGGCGAGACGTCTGGCCAGAACGGCCCCGGCGCTGCCGCCTCCAACGATGATGTAATCGAATTCAGTCTGGTCTTTCACTGAGTTACTGCCTTCCAATGCGTTGGTACACGTTCGGGTTCTTCCGCCGCAGGATTTCTGCTGTGACGACGCCAATGACAAAGATGAGCAATGACGATAGAAGCATGATGTTCGCCAGCAGCTGCGATCCGCCAATAAGGGAGGGGAAGTTGATAATGCCCAGCACTACCATGACTGCAAGCGCCGCGAATGCGATGGACGGTGCGATGGACGATTTCCACTTGGAAAGCCCAGGCTCGGGGTTCTTCCTGAAGTAGAAGACCGCCGCCAGGCTGGTCAGCGTCATGGCCACCATGATCGTAAACGCAGCCGCTCCTGCAAACCACGCGTATATCTCTTCGGCCGTGAGTCCGACAACGACGAGGAATCCAGTGAGGATCAGGAAGGTGAAGCTCACGGTCATTGAGGCACGGTGGGGTGACTGAAACCTGGGGTGTGCCTTGCCCAGAGTGGCGGGGAGGATGCCGTCAACTGCCAGCGACCAGGTGTATCGGGTCGTGACGTTTTGAATCGCGAGGTGAGCCGCCAGGATGCTGGTGACGAGCAGGAGGTTGGCAGCATCACTTAGGAGGGGGCCGCCAAATTGTGTTGCTACTGCGAAGAAGGCACCGGCCGGATCTTCAGTGGCACGGTCGAGTGCGTTCGAGGTTCCCAGCCCTGTAATGAGCGCCCAGGACGTGATGGTGTAAAAAATCCCGATGAGTAAGACGGTGATCTTAGTGGCCCGCGGGATCGTCTTGTTCGGATTACGGGTTTCTTCCCGGTAGATCGCTGTCGCCTCGAAGCCCGTAAAGAGGGCCACGCCGAACACGAGCGCAATGCCGAGGTGACCCGAGGTGAAAGCGGCCGGTGTGAAGGGCTCAAACGAAATTCCCGTGGCGCCACCTTGGCTGAACACGGCGATGTCGAAGGCAACAACGACAACAACCTCGCAGACCAGGAGAATACCGAGAACCTTGGCGGAGACGTCGACCCTAAAGTAGGCCAGGGTTCCGACAAGGACCCAAAACATCAGCGAAAATACCCACCACGGGATGTCTGGTCCGCCGTGGCTGACGACAAACCCCTGAACCGCCAGCCCCGCAAAACCGTAGAAGCCCACCCCGATCGCCACATAGGATGCCAGGATAAGGAAGGACGATCCCAAGCCCATGCGCCGGCCAAGGCCAGCGGTGATGTATGCATAAAATGCCCCAGGGTTGGGAACGGACCTGGTCATGGCACCGTAGCCCACTGAGAACAGCAGGAGGACGGCCATGACGGCGATGAACGTACCGGGCGCGCCGATACCGTTGCCGGCGGCGATGATGATGGTGATGTAGCCCGCAGTGCCAGCCAGGGGGCCAGCGAAGGCCAGCGCGGCGAGAACCAGGTCTGCTGTTCCGAGGTGTCCTACAAGACCTTGGCCCGTCCTTTTTACCCCGGGAGGTGACTGGCTCAAGCCGTCGTCACCGCTTTCGATTACTTCAGTACTGCTCATCGAGCTTCTCCAAACGTTATACAAGATGCCTCAGTCTGCAGGCGGGGGAATATGATCGTCCGACTGCCTACCAGTAGTTTTTGAAACGCGAAGGCTGTGCGGTGTGCGAAGTGGAAACTCATCGTTTCAGCGTCCCTCCGCTATTTCTCCAAACACCGTGTTGTCTGGATCAACTATTCGAGACTATGACCTGAGTCATATCGCCTCCATTGGAAGAATTACGAATCGGCACGGAAACTGTGGGGGCCGTCCTAAATCCGATGTCACGTCATCACCGACACTCTCGTGAAGTGCTCCCGCCGAGCCCACTACCTCGGGACGGGTCCGCGCGAACCGCAGCCGGTCAAGGTCGTCAATGACCTTGTTGACTGCTTGCGTCCGCGTCAACGCCGCCCGCTTTCGCGCCGTGCGGGAGGTCTTGTTCGCGTCCGGATAGTCGCGGCGGACCTTCCGCCGGCCGCCCGGGGGCGCCTTTGAGCCCGGGATTGCCAGAGGGTCGTGGAAGACAACCACGGAACTTTTTGGTGCCTCTTCGGGCGAAAGAAAACTCAAGTCTCCTCCTTCTTCAACGCTGTGGAGCTCTGGAGAGCGCACCTTGGAAGAAGGTGCCTCCTGTAATGCCGCGGTTGTCTCGGAAGCGGGCACAGATGCCTTTGGGACTGCCGACTGTTTTCCGGGCAACAGGGGTTCTTGAAGAAGCCGGGCTCCGCCGGTGCGCGTGCCCTCTTCACGAGACGCGTCATCATTGAGGTCTCTGGCTTCGTTCCAAACGCGCGCTCATAGTTCCAGGTCGAGTGCCGGACCTAGCCAGCCATTTCCCCGCGAAGCTCCGGCGGCAAGCCTGCGGATGCGAAAGTTCCGTCGTGGGCTATTTTGACCCAGACATGTCGGGTTTCCACTGTGGACGCTGTATCGTCGCCGCTGAGGACGCTCGTGCCAAAAGTGAAAGAGGACTCGCCGACGTCTGCAACCCAAGAATCGAGCCTGACGACGTCGTCCTGACGGATGGAGGTCGTGTACGTTGCTGAGCAGTTCACTACGGGGAGACCGAACCCTGAAGCAAGAAGCTCGCTCAGGGGTTTGTATCTAAGCGCGAGCCATTCGGAGAAATTGTATTCGTGCCACCGGAATACAGCAGGAAAGTAAATGACCCTGGCTGCATCTACATCCCCGAGGGCCACCCGGAGCTTCCGGCTGTGTACGACGTTCACAGGCTGGTCCATTTCTCTTGGGAGGCGCAGCGGGATTGTCACCGCAGGCGGTGGTGTTGGCCGCTGCCGACTGGACGCGACCAACACCACCGCGGGTCGTTCAACTCACCAGTGAACAGTGGCGCCTGGGATGACCGGGTCCAGTTCGCGGTTCCAGCGTACTTCCGTCATGTCAATCTCAGGCTCGGTTTCCGTGAGTAGCTGGCTTATGAGTTTTCCGGTCATCGGTCCGGCCGAATTGCCGAACACATGTCCGGCCGCCATGATGAGCCCCGGCGCAATTTCGTCAATCACCGGGACCAGATCCGATGTAAAGGGCAGCACTCCTGCCCAGACGCGGTCGATGCCCGCTTTTTTGAGGCCGGGGAAGTCCGTGATGATGTCGTCGGCGATGGCCTTGAGGCCATCGAGTGTCGGGAACAGGTCGACCTCAGAGGGGTAATCCATGGGACATCCGATCAGGATCTCACCGTTGGCCCGCTGTGAGGCGAGGGTCAGCATTTCATAGCCGGACTCTTCTTCGATCTTGCTGCGGAAGAGGGCGTCGTCCCAGCTCGGGAGGTTGCGAAAGAGGCCATATGCCTTCGCCGCGGTCGGGCCGTAGACCACTGGCTTGATCTGCATGGGCAACGGTTTGGTTGCCATGACCTGGAGGCGTTCGCGCCCGATCGGGACCTCCAGACCGCTAGCCCGCATCAGTTTTTCGGTCCATGCACCGGATGCGATGACGACCTTGTCGGCGAAGAAGTTACCCTCATTGGTTTCGACGCCCATGATACGGCCGCCGGAGAAGATGAGCTTGGAGACAGTGATACCTTCACGGAGGTCGGCTCCGTGGGCCCGAGCTCCCGCGGCGAGTGCGGCCACCACAGTCGGCGTGTTGATCTGCGCGTCTTCGGCGCAGTAGCTGGCTCCGACGACGTCCTCACGGATCGGGCCAACCAGGTCACGGACCTCCTTGTTCCCGAGCAGTGTCATGTCGAGACCGTCGGCCTGCCGGGCGGCCACGAATTCCTTGAAGATAGGAGCCTGGCGTTCGTCATGGAAGTAGATGAGCCCGCCGTCGGCCCGGAATTCGAAGGGAACCGGCAGGTCGTTGCGGAGTTCGTCGTAGAGGGCGCGGCCCTTCTTGGAGACGTTGAGTGCCCAGCCTGGGTTTCGGCAGTGGAGCCACACGAACCCTGGGTTGCGGCCTGAGGCGCCAAAGCCGATGCTCTTCTGTTCTAGCAATGTGACGTTCAGGCCCTCTCGGGCAGAGAAGTATGCACTGGAGGTGCCGACGAGGCCCCCTCCGACAATAAGAACTGAGCTGGTCATGACTGGATCCTTTCCGCGACGGGAAGCTGGAAGAAATGGGCGTTATCGGCGGCTTCGACAGGATCGTGGTCCTGTAGATTCTGATAGTAGGCGGCCCGCGAGATCCGGTACTGACCCGCCTTATTCATGTCAACGAACATCTCTGCTGACTTAATCGCAATGAGATTGGGATTGATGACGGACAGCTCGCCCAGCTTCTTGTTTCCTCGCTGATAGGCAAGCTCGTAGCAGGCTGAAACGATGGTGCAGCCGATTATTACTGTCTCCGCACCGGTGCGGGCCATGATGTCCTGGACATGCTGATACGTTTCGTCGGCCACGGCCATGGGGTCTTTGATCATGTCATCGACGAACCACCCGACGGCCTCTACTGACAGGCAATTGGCGTCCGTCCCATAGACACGAAGGCGATCCAACAGCTCCGGCACGGCTTTATGGTGGTCGGTCACGATGGCGTACCGGTGCCCGAACATGCGGGCTACGGCCGTAGACGACTCCAGGGGTCCGATGACCGGAATATTGACCAGTTCGCGCACTTCGGTGAGCGCCGGGTCGTAAAGACAGCCGATAACTATGGCATCGAAACCTGCTTCTTCGGCGGCCTTCGCTGCCTTGAGGATTTCTACCTGGACAACCTGCTTCGGCGCGAAGTAGTCAAGGTTCCGTGGCCCCGCTGTCAGATGCCAGACTTCAAGCTCCGTGCTGGCCCGCAGCGACGCGCTCAAAACCTCCTTGATGATTCCGTCATACTTGTCGGTCCCAAAAGGGTTGAGGAAGCAGATTCGCATTTTGACTCCGTTCTAAGGACGTTCGTGGTCTTCCTGAAACAGACACTACGAGACGCAGCACACGGAAGGAATCGTAAAGATTCCAAGAAAGTGGCCCAATGTTCATTAGCGCTCCAATTCAGAGCAGGGTGGCTGAGTGGTGAGCTTATGGGGTGAGGATTTTGGAATCCTGATGAATAAGGTCGAAGCCTTTGAGTGGATAGCCAATGGATGCAGTGGCGATTCTGGTTCACCATGGCACTAGACATATACGCGAGTGCGGTCCTTTCAGGAAGCACTACTAACTGGAACTGAGGACACAACCCAATGACGACCGCTCAAGTAACGAACTCTGCCGGCCTGTATTTTGACAACTTTGAGATCGGCCAGGCATGGACCAGCCCCGCCCGCACGATCACTGAAGCCGACGTGGTGATGTTTGCCGGGATTTCCGGTGACTTCAACCCGCTGCATACCGATGAGGAGTTTTCAAAGCAAACACAGTTCGGTGGCAGGATTTTCCACGGTCCGGGCGTCTTCGCCGTTGCGACCGGACTGGAATCCCGGCTCGGCATCAAGGAAGGGACAGCCATTGCGTTCCTGGGCATGACCTGGAACCTGAAAGGCCCCGTGCGGATCGGCGACACAATCCATGTCGAGCAAAGTGTGGCGACCAAGAAGCCATCTTCGTCCAAACCCGACCGAGGCATTGTCACCTTTGATGTTTCGGTAGTAAACCAGGACGGCGAAGTGTGCCAGGACGGCCAGTGGGTCGTGATGTTCAAGCGGGGCGCCTGATGACACCGAAGACCTTCCCTGACCGACTGCGGGCGCTGGCCGCCCGGCATCCGGAACGAACAGCACTGACCCAGGAAGGGTTGTCCGTGAGTTATGCGGAACTCGACCAAGCCGCTGACCGTTTGGCCCAAAATCTGGCAGCAGCCGGAGCAAAGGCCGGCACGCGTGTGATTCTGATGGCCGATAACTCCGCAGCGTACCTTGCCGCGGCTGTGGCGATCTGGCGAACGGGCGCTGTGCTCACCACCCTTTACGCGTCTTCCTTGCCGGATGAGGTGGCCTATGCCTTCGAGAACTCCGGGGCAACCCTGGTGGTGGCGGATTCACGCGCAGCAGCGCTTGTTCGCCGGATTGAAGAGCACCCGCCCGTTCAGGTTCTCGATGACGGCGAGCTTTACGGCCCGTCTGCCAAGGTCCAGATCAAACCCTTTACCCCGAATGCAGAAGTTGATCCGGCAGCGCTGGCCCTGATCTGCTACACATCCGGATCGACGGCGCGACCGAAAGCGGTCATGCATTCCCACGCCGGGCTCCTCGACGCAGCCGACGCTTATGCTGCCGTATGGCATCTCTCAGCGTCTGACAGGACGATCGTCTGTCTGCCCATGGCATGGGCCTTCGGCCTCGTGACCACGTCGATGGCGACTCTAGTCTCCAGCGGGGAAGTACTTGTTTTGGCCCGCACCAAGCCGGATCTCATTATCGATGCCGTATCCCGGCTGAGGGGGACGTTCCTGGCCGGTGTCACAACGATGTTCGTTAAACTCGCCGAGCGCCTAGAAGAAGTGGCGGTCAAACCGGATATGAGTTCGCTTCGGCTGTGCATTTCCGGCGGCGAACCGCGCAACGAGCCGGTATTCGCCCGCTGGACCGCTCTCACGGGCTGCCCGGTCCATGATGTTTACGCCGCCTCCGAGTGTTTCCCCGCCGTGACTTACGATCCTCACCAGGACCCGGCACCGGTGCCGGGCTCTTCCGGCAAAGTGGCGCCGGGAGCGCAGATGCGCATCGTCGACGTCTCAGGGAACGACGTTCCCCCCGGTCAAGCCGGGGAGGCACTCTGGCAGGGTCCCGCTCTTTTCCTCGGTTATTGGAAGGATCCTGACCAGACACGAAAGGTTCTCACGGCAGACGGATGGTACCGTACCAGCGACCTGGTCAGAGTCGATGAGCGAGGCTACGTCTTTGTTCAAGGCAGGCTGTCGGACATGATCATACGAGGAGGCAGCAATGTCTCACCGGCCGAGGTCGAAGGTGTTCTGAACGCCCATCCCTCCATCCGGTCCGCCGCCGTTGTTGGCCTTCCGGACGAACACTATGGCGAGCAGGTCGTTGCGGCCGTGATCCTGCAGCCAGGAATGCGGCTAGACGCTGAGGATCTGCGCAGTTACTGCGCCTCCCGGTTGGCCGGGTACAAAGTGCCCGGCGAATTCATCCCCGTCGATTCCCTCCCGGTTAATGCGCGCACGGAAAAAGTGGACCGCCGCGCCCTCAAGGTCCGACTCTTCAAGGAAGGAAGTCTCGCATGAGTACCCTGCGTATCGCCAGCACTCAATTCGAGCTGCGGGCCGAATCATCGCTGGATACGTTCGCGCAACACGTCAATGGCATAGTTGCCGCCGCAGCGGCCGACGGGGCTCAGCTCGTGCTGTTGCCGGAACTTGTGACGACCGGTCTTCTTGCCAGCCACCGGAACTCAGCAGAACTGGATGCAGCACACATCGGAGACGTGTACCGAACGCTTTTTCCGCTCATCGCGGACCACTATGTCGACCTGATGAGCTCAATTGCGAAAAGGCATAACATCATCATCGGCGGTGCAAGCAACATCCGCCGGCTGCCGGATGACAGCCTTCGCAACACGGCCTACCTTTTCCATCCGAACGGCAACGTCGACTCTCAGGACAAACTTCACCTGACACCGCCGGAACGTGCGATGGGCATTACCGCCGGCGACACCGTCACGACCGTCGAGATCGAGGGATTCACCGTTGCGCTGCAGATCTGCGCCGATATCGAGTTCCCTGAGGTCAGCCGACATCTCGCTCTTGAGGGGACCAATCTGATCCTGGCCCCTTCCCTGACGTGGAACAGCAGAGGCGCAAACCGCGTCCGATACGGCGCCCACGCCCGGGCCATGGAAAACCAGCTGTACGTCGCTGTGTCACCGCTGGTCGGTTCGAACGGTATCCCGCAAGGAGCAGCCCTGCACTGCACCGGCTACGCCATGGTAACAACTCCGCTGGACCGCACGTTCGGCATCAACGACGGCGTCCTGGCTGCCCACGAAGATAATCGACGCGAGGGCTTCATCATTGCCGACCTGGACCTCGCGCTGGTCGAGGCATCACGGGCGAACCCGGAGCCGCCGGGCCTGAAGTATGTGAGGTCCGATTTCTACGAAGCTCTGCGTTCAGGGGAGTCACTGCGTGCCTGAGACAACGTTCGTCAACAGACTCCGGGTCAGGTACCACGAAACCGACCCCCAGCGGTTTGTCTTCAACTCCCGTTACCTTGAATATGCGGATGTATCCATGGCCGAGTACTTCAGAGATCTTGGCTGGAGCTATCCCGAACTCTTGGACCTGGACTTCGATCCGTCCGTGGTGAGGACGGCGATCAACTATTTGCGGCCCATCTACCTCGATGACCTCATGGACATTGAAGTCTGCTGTACGAGGGTCGGAACGTCGAGTTTCACGCTCGCGTTCTCCTTCATGGTCGCCGGCGAGCAGGCCTGCAACATCGAGAGCGTTTACGTCAATGTGAACCCAGTGACCGGTACGTCACGACCCATCCCCGAGGCCATAGCCCAACGAATTCAGGCCTCCAGACTGCAGCCAGTATCGGCGGCCGGAGAAGTGGAAACCAATGAAAACTGATATCACCGAACTCCTCGGTATCGAGCACCCTGTTCTGTCTGCGGGTATGGCCAGGGTTTCCCAGGCCGATCTGGTGGTTGCGGTCAGCAACGCCGGCGGTATGGGATGCCTGGGAGGTGTCAGCTTCATGCCGCCGGAACTGCAGGCGGAGATCAGAAACATCAAATCACGTTGCAGCAAACCCTTCGCCGTGAACCTGCTGCTTCCGGACGTCCTTACCTCAGATGAGGACTCCGGCTGGGCGCCCGTGCGGGAGCTGTGGGACAGCCTATCTAGCGCCGACCGGGCGAAGCTGAAAGGCGTGGAAGCCCTTCTTACCAAAGGAGCTGTCCGGGACCAGATTGAGGTGGTAATTGACGAGGCGCCGGCCGTCATCATCCTGACCTTCGCCACGCCCAGAGACTTCATCGCCCGGTGTCACAGCCGGGGCATCCTCGTCGGTGCTCTGACCGGATCCATCGGCGGAGCACGAAAAGCCGAGGAGGCCGGGGCCGACTTCGTCATCGGGCAGGGAACGGAAGGCGGCGGACACACCGGCCATGTCGGCACGATGGCGCTGATACCAGGCATCGTCGATGCGGTGTCCATTCCGGTGCTGGCAGCCGGAGGTATCAGTGATGGCCGCGGACTTGCTGCCGCACTGGCGCTGGGTGCCTCCGGCGTCTGGATGGGAACGAGGTTCATCGCATCGGAGGAGGCCTACGGGCACGACGCCTTCAAGCAACGGGTTGTCGATGGCCAGAGTAAGGACACCGTCCTTACTCGGTCGTATACGGGCAAACCTCTCCGTGCTTTCCGCAACGACTGGACCGCGGCGTGGGAAGACCGGACCGGGGAAATCCAAGGGTTCCCGGGTCAATATGCGGTAGCTGGACCGCTCGTGGAGACCGGCTACCAGGATGGAGACATGGCCCAGGGGATGATGCCGGCCGGACAGGGCATCCAGACAGTGACCGAGATTCTTCCGGCGGGCCGTATCGTGACCGACATGGTCGCCCAAGCCGAATCTCTCTTGAAGCGTCTGGCACGTTAGGACAGAGGCTGTCGCTGGGCCGTCCGAGGAACTATCCTTGGCCGGCCCACTTGCGTCTCTGCTGCGGGAGGCACAGAGCCACCGCGCCTTATCCGTGACACACCAGAACGCGCTTTACTCCGGGAGCACGGCGCCGAGACCCGAGGGGGAAGGAGCACGCCCAGGAGACTCGAGGGGACTCTCGACGGCCGCGGCATTTCTTGCCACGGCTCCGCCCACGGCTTCGAGCACGCGCGGACGGACGGTCCTGGAATCGTCTCGGGCGCCCTCTGCCATCAGTGCCAACTGAACGGCCGCTATGGTCTCGGGCGATCGCAAGGAACCGCCCACGATCTCCTCAATCTTCTGGATGCGGTAACGCAGGGAGTTGTGGTGAATGTGCAGGGCCCGGGCCGCCGCCATGACGTCCAGTTCCGCCTCAAAGAACGCCTGGAGCGCCTCCAACAGAATCGGCTTGGACTTAATAGGTCCGATGATGCCGGCCGACCACTCAGCCATGCGTTCGATCCCGACGTGGGCCAGCAAACGCGTTGTGAATTCAAACTCGTCATAGGTGAACAGGCGGGCGCCGCGCAGCCGACGCGCCTGCTGGAGCGCGAGGATCGCGTCATGATGAGACGTCCGCACATCGCGGACGTGTCCGATAGCCCGGCCCATGCCGATCAGCAGCCCCTTGTCCTCATTGAGAAGCCTCCCCAAGGCCGCTTCTCTGACTTTTGAGTCAGCTTCAACCAGCACAACGGTTCCGGTGGCTCGATGGCTAACCAGCAGCGCATCCGCATCCTGGCCGAAGGCTTTGACCACGCGTTCTGCCAACGGAACCGCCGCCGCTGTCCCCTTCGACTCCGGGCCGAATCGGACAAGGTCCAACACACGCACTTCCCTGGCAAAACTAACGCCGAGCGCCGATACCCGCTCAGCAAGTGTTTCGGGATTGTCGTGTGGCTCCAGCTCCAACAGCTGGCTAAGGATCGAGCTCCGAACAGCGCGGTCCTGGTTGTCAACCAGAACGTCGATGCGGTCCGCCGCATCGATCAGAGAGGCGGTGACACGCGCAGCGGCTCGGACAAACGAATTCACGAACTGCTCCCGGCGGCTACCTACGATAAGCCATCTGACCGGCTTCGCCAGGGACTCCTCGAGACGGATGGCCAAGGCATTCCAACCGGAGACGTTCAGTTCCAACTCGGGAAAGGAGGAGCCAGCGATCTCGTCCCGCAGCAGTTTGAAGGGAAGCACCCCCTCGGACACTTCAACATCGCCCAGGGGCGATGTCATGCCGGCAGCGGCCCCGCACAGCTTGGCAAGGCGACCCAGGAGCGCGCTCACCGTTTCGTGGGGGCCGAGCGCTGCCACCAACGACTGCTGCATGGTCAGCATCTTGTTGAACCTCACAGCATCCGGGCTGGACTGGAACCGGTTTACCGTATCTATGAGATCTGCAAACCGGGTCGTCTGGGGGACTTCCAACACCGGGATCTGCCGCTCAGCCAAGTCCTGGATGAGCCGTGGCCGTGACTCAGGCCGGTAACTTTCCGGCATGGCCACAGCGGCGGCATCGATCTCCACGACTTTTTGAACGAACTTTTCCAAATCCTCGGCTGACCGAGGCATGGAACCAAGAATCAGAACGAGTTCATGTTGCCCGAGGCCATCCATATCCTCGACTTCGACCACGATCTGCGCCGAAGCTATGACTCGTTTACGGTCCGCGGCAGAGACGTTAAGAGGGCGTAACTGCAACGCGGGATGAGTGATGACGTCGGATACTGTGCAGGGCATTGAGTCAGCGGTCACGGGGCCCCCCGAACGATGAAGGGGCAGGCCGGTGAACAGTCTGCCGCAGCACGGAGAGGAACAGGGAGCATGCCCCTAATTCTAATCTTGCGGGCCTCAAAATAGGCGGCCAGGGCTGTAGTGGAAAATACGAAAACCACTGAAGGAAGATGGAAAGTTCACAGTATCCGGCTGGGTAGGCGCGGCATAGGCTTCCCATATGCACGCAAATTCAGCGCCCACGACAGAGGCGAATACCTCGACCGCCGCAGGCCCGGCGATTCTCGCGCAGCCTGCCGCAGACCCGCCCAAATACTGGTCCACCACCGTCAGCCGGGTAACGCCGTCAAAGGTGTACATCCGGGGTTACGACCTTGAGGACATGATCGGCCAGGTGCCGTTCGCAGCGTCAACGTTCCTCTTGCTGCGGGGCAGGCTTCCCACTCCGGCCGAGGCTGGCCTCCTTGACACTGTCCTATCCGCCATCCTCGACTACTCACTTCAAAAGTCAGGAACTGTAGCGGCTCGCTACGTGGCGTCGGCAAACCCCAACATGGCCGCAGCCCTGGCTACCGGCATACTGGGCGTGGGTAAAAACACCATGGACCCCTCCGACACCGCGCGCTTTTGCGTTGACGCCTACGCGCGTTACGAAGCCAGCGACAGGGCACCGGAATTGCTGGCGGCGGAGATCGTGGAGGAACTGCGCGGGAAGAAGCAGCGCATCCCTGGACTGGGCCACCCCACGTTCCGGTACGTGGACCCGCGAGCACAAAAGCTCCGCGACCATGCCGTAGCTGCCGGGGTCTGGGGTCCCAGGGCCGAATTTTTCGAAGAGATTTTCCGGGCGTTTACCCGCCTTCCCGGCAAGGAATCCATCGTTCTGAACGACATTGGCATGATGGCCTTGGTTCTGGTGGAAATGGGTTTCACGCCGGAGGAAACCACCGGGTTGGCGATCCTGTCCACGATTCCAGGCGTCATCGCCCACGTAGCGGAGGAAATCCGCCAGGGACGCCCCATCCGTACCGTTCCCGAAGGAACGGCAGACTACGACTTGTCAGAAAAGAACTTTAACCGGGATTGGAGTGACGCCGGATGGGCCGCAGAGTAGCCATTACAGGAGCGGGCGCGGGCATTGGCCGCGCTATCGCCGCAGGTTTCGCCGCACAGGGAGACAGCGTTTATCTCGGAGACATCTCCGAGGACCGGCTGGCCGAAGCGAAAGCTGCCATCGACGGGGACGTTCACACTGTTCATTTGGACGTCTCCGACTACGAATC
Organism: Arthrobacter sp. 49Tsu3.1M3; assembly: GCF_900168135.1. NCBI lineage: Bacteria > Bacillati > Actinomycetota > Actinomycetes > Micrococcales > Micrococcaceae > Arthrobacter > Arthrobacter sp. 49Tsu3.1M3. The sequence continues at coordinate 117,949 of NZ_FUZD01000002.1, read as the reverse complement.
AATGGAAGCATTCATCCAACAGGCCTCAGGCACCGATGGCCTGGACGTTCTGGTCAACAACGCCGGTCTGTTCGACGGATACGCCAGCATCGATGAAACGTCTCCGCAGCTGTGGCAGAAGATCATCAACGTAAACCTCACCGGATACTTCAACGGCTGCAAAGCGGCACGAACGGCCATGAGCGGCAAGAACGGCCGCATCATCAACATCGGCTCGGTGGCCGGACAGCATGGTGCCGCAGACGGCCTGGCCTACGCCGCCAGCAAAGCCGGCATCGAGGGCATGACGCGGCGTCTGGCCGTAGATGTGGGCCGGGACGGGATCACGGCCAACGTCGTGGCCCCGGGCGTGACCGCCACGAACATCCGGGCAAATTCGGGCAAGGAACTTGGTAACTTGGTCGACATGAACCGCGGCGTTGGGGCTTCGCCCGAACTAATGGACTTCCTGATCCCCATGAAGCGTTCGGGCCAGCCCGAAGAGGTTGCTGAACTGGTGCTGTTCCTGGCGAGCCCGCACGCGTCGTACATTACAGGTCAGGTCATTCACGTAGACGGAGGATGGCACGCTACCTAGCGGTGCCCCGGAACCAAAGGATCAAAAAATGTTGTTGGACCAGGCGGACATCGTCGTCGTTGGCGGCGGAATAGTCGGACTCTCCACTGCTTATGCTCTGAAGAAACGGGGCTACGACGTCGTACTGGTTGAACAGCGGTTCCTGGCTTTCGGTGCTTCGGGGCGGAACTCGGGCGGTATCTGGGTCCAGTCCATGGCTGCCGGTGCCGAACTGGACCTCGTGCGGAGGGGCGTCGCCATGCTTACCGACTTCGAAAGTGAGATGGGAGCAACATTCGATTTCTCCCGCTCCGGGGGGCAGTTCTTCTTCGAAACGGATGCTCAGCGCGAGGCCCTGAAGCCCTACGTGAGCGACAGGAAAAAGCTGGGCATCTCTGCCGAATTCATCACGGCGGCCGAAGCCAGGGAGGCAGGCCCCGGCGTGCCCGACTCGGCTATCGGTGCGGTCTATTCAGCAGATGACGCCAAGATGAGCACTTCGAAATTCGTGCGCGGACTCGGGCAGGTGGCCCGGCGACTCGGTATCAGGGTCTATGAGAATACTCCTGCACTCAGCCTGATCCGAAGCGGCGACGCCATCACCGGCATCCGTACCGTCCGCGGGCACGTCATGGGCGGCGGTGTCGTCTGGTGCGCCGGACCATGGGCCGCGAACCTCGACGCAGAAGGTATTGAACTGCCGCTGGAACTCGTCCGGGTTGGATTGCTAACCACGCAGCCGATCCGCGCCACGCTACGGTCCATGACGCGGGGCCCGCTCGGGGCGCGGCACGTCAGTGCGCTGAAGGCTCTGCCTGATTTCGATGCCACGGTCTTCGACGCCAGCCCTCCAGAAGCCGGAAAGCCCGGATATGAAGACATCGTCGTCCAGGACGGGGACGGAAATCTCCTCATCGGCCACACGTTGGACGCGGCGAACTCACTGAACCCGCACATCACCATGGAGTCATCGCGCACAATGATCGACACCATCCTGCAACGACGGCCCGAATACGGGGAATTAGGCGTGACCGGCCTCTGGGCCGGCATCGTCGGAAACACCCCGGACCGGCTGCCCATCATCGACAAAGTCGACGGACTCTACATTAACACCGGGCATTCATCGGGGGCGGGTACCGGACCATTTGCCGGAGAGCTGATGGCCCAGCTTGTCACGGGAGAGACGCCCTCAATGCCCCTGGAAACTTTCGCACTGTCCCGCCCAACCCTTTCCACAGGTTTCGACACAGAAAGCACAGACACCTATGCAGGACAACGTATCTGAGGACGACCAGCATTTCCTCGCCGAAATAACCCGCTTCGTCGACGAGGAAGTAATTCCCGCCGCAGACGGACAGGACGCCGCCGAGGAATACCCACTTGTTCTGATCAAGCGCATGAAGGAACTGGGATTCTTCGCGGCAAGCGGACGATCTCTGGTCACGTACTCTCTTGCCCTGGAGGAACTAGCACGCGGGTGGCTCAGCCTGATCCCTGTGGCCAACGCGCATACCTCCTCTGTCTGGACCATCAAGAACCACGGCACGGAGGCGCAGAAGGGCACGTGGCTGGAATCCCTGAAGTCCGGAGAGATCGTTTCCTGCCTCGGACTCTCAGAGCCGCACGCCGGATCAGACCTGCAAAACACCCGTTCCACAGCCCAGCCGAAGGACAACGGATGGGTCATTGACGCCCACAAGACCTACATCACGCACTCGGACCACAGTGACTCGATGATGATCCTCGTCCGCACCGCTCCCTGGGAACCCGGCAACCCGGGCCTTTCCCTGTTCATGCTCCGGCGCGAGGAATGGCACGTGATCCGCAAACTGCCCAAACTTGGCACAAAGGGCATCGAGACCTGCGAGATTGAAGTCAATGCCCTCTACGTACCGCAGGACCGCCTGATCGGCGGCATCCCGGGAAAAGGCTTCGCCCACGTCATGGACGCCCTGGAAGTCGGACGACTTGCCGTTGCGTCCGCCGCCGTGGGCCTGGGACGCAGCGCTCTCTGGAACGCCGTCGAATACACCAAAACCAGGGAGGCCTTCGGAACGGCGGTGGCCAGTATGCCAGCCGTTCAAACCACCTTCGCCGTGCTGGCCAACAAGTTGGCAGCAGCCAAGGCCCTGACGCTGTGGGCGGCCAGCCGCAAGAACGAAGGTGGCCGGCATGATGTCGAGACCTCCGCCGCCAAGGTGGTCGCCGCGGAGGCGGCCGTTGAGATAGCGCTGAAGGCGATGGAACTGGCTGGCGGCAGCGGCTACATCGAAGACAACCGCTTCGCGCGACTGCTGCGCGACGCCACACTTTTCCTAGCGGGCGAAGGCTCCAACGGCGTTCTCAATGCCCTCATCGGGAACAAGACTGCCTCCGGCAGTACCGACCTCAGCTGGATCTGACAATTTTTCGTCCCACTTAGTCCGGAGACCACAATGCCTTTGGCTTTACCCCCTGGCAAAAGACTGGCCATATCCATTTCGTCTGACTTTGATGCCCACAGCGTCTGGATGGGAACATTCGGAACTGCATCACCCACTTACCTTTCGCGCGGCGAGTTCGGCGCGGAGGTCGGCGTGCCCAGGCTGCTGGAGACCTTCCGGCGGTACGGCATCAAGACCACCTGGTGCATCCCCACCCACACCATGCTGACTTTCCCCAAGCAATGCGAGGCTGTAATCGAAGATGGCCATGAGATAGCCGCGCACGGTGTCTATCATGAGGCCATTACCAAGCTTGAACCGGCGGAGGAACGCCGGCTGATGGAGCTGCAGCTGGCCCAGCACGAAAAGTTTGTCGGCCGCCGCCCCAGGGGCTACCGATCACCGGCCTGGGACTTCTCTGACACTACGCTGCAGCTCTTGGAAGAGTTCGAATTCGCTTGGGATTCGTCTCTCATGGGCCGTGATTTTGAAGCCTACAAGCCACGACCTGTCATCAGTCAAGACCGCGAAGAAGGTAACGTTTTTGGGCTGCCCAGCAGCGTACTGGAAATCCCTGTCTCCTGGTACCTGGATGATTTTCCTGCTTTGGAAAATCTTCCACGCAGCATCAGCATGTCCTCGACCGGGGACGTACTGCAACGGTGGACTGACCTCTTTGATTTCGCCTACAACCGCGTTCCCCACGGCGTGTTCTCCCTCGCCCTGCACCCCCAGACGATCGGGCGCGGCCACCATCTGATGATGCTGGAGAAGTTCCTCGACCATGTGTCAGGGCACAGCGGCGTGTGGTTTGCACCGATCAGCGACATCGCTGCCTGCTGGCAGGACTAAGCAGAGGCTCGCCAGTGTCTGGTGCCGTCCACCAGTGTGCTGCCGGCTCGGGTGCATTGCGCACTGAACAGTTCCGGAAGCGATGATCTGCGAACCGAAATGGGAGCCCCCGGCGGAGGGGCTCCCATTTGCTTCCGGGGCGGCCCTACTGCGGAATGGCCGCTACAACTTCAATCTCAATAAGGTGCTCGGAGTCCCAAAAACGCGGGACCTCTATGCCTACGCTCGCCGGCCGGACATCGCCGAACACTTCACTGCGCAAGGACGCAAGCTCTGCGATCGAATGCAGGTGCGTGACATAGATGGTCGTTCTAATCACATTGGAAAAACTACTTCCGGCCTCCTCAAGGATATTCCCCAAGTTTGCAAAGACCTGCCTTGCCTGATCAACGATGTTGTCCCCTACGGTTTTTCCCTCCGCGTCGACAGGCAGCTGGCCGGTCGTGAAGAGCAAATTTCCGTATGACACCGCCTGGCTGTACTGCGGTCCTGCCTCGGCGTTCCTTGCCGAGTTGATTTCCTGACGCCTCACTTGAGCTTCCTTCCATAGATTTCTTGACACCGTCCCGGTGCGCAGCCCGCACGGCCCCTCCAAGATCAATAGAAAAAGCATCCCCCGGCAGCGCCGATCTTGGATTTGGACGATAGTCCTAATCTTCAACGAAACTGCGCGGACTCTATATTGGTCAGCCGCCGAAAGAAACTCACATGTCTCGGCGATATAACAGCACACGCGACGTCGCGAAACCGCGCCCGACGTGAGCCCGGCCACAAGTCCCCAAACTATCTTTCGGTAGTTTTCCAATTCCTCGCCCTCTGGCGCCGCCCTAGCCTTGCATTAAGAGCAATGCAAAGCGGACAGCCTTCGAGCTCAACCCTGGCCATCCTGGGGATCCGAGCGATCGCTTTCGCCAGCCCTGCGCCGCTCGTTGACCCACTAGAAGAGGATTCAATGAAGACACGTATCTACGTCACCGTCTCGGCCGTAATCGCTGCTGCAGCGATGTTGTCCGGGTGTGCCAGTAGTTCAGCTAGCACCGTATCGGCAAGCTGCACACCCGCCTCGACGTTTAAGACACTTAACGCAGGCAGCCTGTCCGTCGTCGGACCCGACTACCCCCCGCTGTTTACTTATGAGAACCAGACGCTGGGCGGCGTCGACGGCAAGATCCTTCAGGGATTCGCTGAAGCTAACTGCCTCACCACGGACACGAAAGTGCTCCCGGCCGCATCCGTCGTCGAAACGCTGAAGGGCGGTCAGGCGGACATCGCTGCCGGTGGTTGGTATCCGACCGCGGAACGGGCAAAGGTTGTCGCCCAGAGCGAAACCGCGTACGGAGACCCTTCAGTACTCGTGGGCAAGAACCCGTCGGGACGCATTGAAGACTACACGGGCAAGAAGGTCGGAACGACCCAGGGATACCTATGGGTCGACGACTTGGTGAAGTGGGGCGGCGATAACGTGAAGCTCTACCAGTCACCTGATGCCGTCTATCAAGATCTGGTCAACGGCCGTATCGATGTGGCCGTGATGGCCGTGAACGAAGCAGCCTACAGGCTGAGCAAATCCTCAGGGTCCGGGCTGTCCTATGTATCACTGCAAAAGACGCACCTGATCGAGGCAACGCAGCATCCCGCAGTCACCAATCTGCCCCACGCCAAGGACAATCCTGAACTGACGGCAGCGATCAATTCCTACCTGGACAAGATCCGCAAGGACGGATCCCTCGCCAAGATTCTCCAGGAATACGGCATCGATCCGAAGGAAGCCAACCCGGCTACAAATTAGCGGGAGCCGCGACAAGCAGGCAGGGTGCAAACGGCTAACACCGCTTGCACCCTGCTCTGCATCTCACCGAAATCTCGACGGCCAGCATTTCAACGCGTCCAGCATCACCTACCCCGTCGGTAAATACGATGCCCCGTCCTCTCCAACGAATGGCCACCCACCCAGTCTCTCCCGTCCGGCGGGTGGGTGACTTCCCTGGTCCCAGGTCAGCGATGTTCGCAACCGGGCGGCAGCTGATTGAACGCCTTGATGAGTCCGTCGCGCAGGTCCTCTGCACGGTTGATTCCGGGCATGCGCCCCAGGAGCAGATAGCGGGTACTCCTTTTCACCAACGTGGCGATCGCGGAACGGTTCTGGGTGCCCATGATCAGGTCACCTTCCCATGCTGAGAGAACGGAACGGAACGGTCGCCGGCTCCGTCTGGCCGGTCGCTGATCATCAACACGTCGCCGGCGAACCTGGAGGATCTTCTGGCAATTGATCTGTTGGGTTTGCGCCGGTCCAAAACATCTGACGAGTTCTCTGGAGAGCCCGCCGCGGCCGCCGATGTAGAGGGCCTGGTGGATCGTTTGGTGGACGATGTGCAGATCCTTTGGGCCCCGGGAGGGCCTTCTTCAGTTGACGGGAGATCGGGCCAGGACTTCACCAACGGCCCAGCATTGCCTGGACGTAGGCCTTCAGTTCAGGGAGCCCAGCGATCTTCCCCTGCCGTGGTCGCTGACGCCGGGTCCTGGCCTTGTTCTGGGCGTAGTGCGGGCGGTATTGTCCCGCCGCGTTCCGGTTCCGGCGCAGTTCACGGCTGACCGTGGACGGGGCCCTGCCCCGCCCCGCCGCTATCGACCGCAGGCTCACCCCGCAACGGTGCCGGGCGGCAATGGTGATCCGCTCCTCTTCGGACAAGTACCGGGCGGAGATCACCGCCGGCTGCTCCGGCACCATCGTGATGGCCGCGTAACTGCGAACCCGCACCGTCGCGGGATCCGGACCGTGCGGCCGTTACGCGAGTGCGAACCGGTCTTCCGCCCACTCCGACGATCCGGCAGGCTTCAGAATTATTGAATCCTTGCTTCATGCGCCGAATATAGCGCGCCCGCTCGGCCGTCTTCCCCGCCGGGCCCGGATTCAACTGCCGTTTCTTCTCTACCGCCATTGAACTCCTGAAATGCTCAGGTGTTGCGACGATCGTTAGAATCCACCCATTGCACAAGGGGGCCGTTCGGATCGAATACGGGAGTATGAGGCGGCGTCAGGCATTGGCTGGGGCGATGATGACGCTGTAGCCGAGGCTCTGGAGCTGGCGGATGGCGGGGTTGGTGGCCTTCTGTGGGTTTGCGGTCGGCTCGGGATCTTCGTCGAGGTCCCGTTCCATAACTCAACGTCACTTTTTGACCCATCCCGGCCTTCCTGAACTTGACCTGACATTGACAGAGCTATCGGGGCATCCCGCGCAGCGGCGCACGTATCCGACGTCCCTCAGTTCGCGAAAGCTGGCTCAAGTACGGTCAGGGGTCAACGGATGCCACGGGATCTGAAGCTTTTGTCGAAGTCGGGTGGGACGAAGCATTTCACCTGGTCGCCAATGAGCTGGATCGTGTGCGAACCAATTTTGGCACTGAGACAATCTATGGAGGATCTTACGGCTGGGGCAGCCCCGGCCGTTTTCACCATGCCAATCACAAATTCACCGCTTCCTCAGCAGTGTTGGAGGTTATAACCTACCCGTTCCACGTAGGCCGGGCCTCTACTGGAACAGACTCCTGTCAACCGGCGAACTTTTCTTCAGTCATGGCCGTGCCGTTGCGGCCGCCACATCCTTGGCCCGCATGTCTACGATGACCCTGATGGGCGAGACATCATCCAGTCAGGGATCGGCGCCCACAAACACAACTTGGCTACGTGTTCACCCTCCACGCCGGAGATGACAGTCCAGGGGCGACGGGCAAGCAGCAGCCGTGCCGCGTCTCCGGCCGAGGTTCCGGGCCATCGGTACGGGCCCAGCGACAACTGATCTTTGGGTCCTTGCTGCCCGCCAAGCCGCTACCAGCGTGGCGTCGAGTGCGCTGTCGAGCTGCCGGACGATCTCGCGAGTGCCGCGCGGTGCCGCTGTGGGCCGATCGTACCCGGATTCCTCCTCGATCTTGCTGCGGAACAACTAATCATCCCAGCTGGGCAGATTCCGGAACAGAACATAGGCCTTTGCGGCAATGGGACCGTAGACGACGGGTGTGATCTGCATCGGGAGTGGCTTCGGGGCCATGACCTGCAGCCGCTCACGCATGATTTTCGACCGAGGCCGGTCGTTTGTTGAGACAGGCCGCAACGCCGTGCGTCGAAAGCTCATTACCGGTCTACCTACAGATTGGTGAGCATGACCCCTCGTAGGGCCCGGTCCGGAGAGGTACTCCACCCAAGCGCGGTTGGCCTCGAGGCGAAAGACAACAGCGTTTGATCACTCTGCCTCCGAAGCAGGCACTGGAAACGCCCAAACCACCCAGGATGCTGTGAAGCAACGCTGCGGACGAAGGTCCTGTGATGTGCGCCCTCCCGGTATAAGCCGATGGACCGGGCTATCGACGGGTCAGCCCGGCCAAAGGGCGACGGTGGGGCCGCCTGGAACCGTTGGAGATCACCAGCAGCCGCCGCCACGAGTTGGACTCTATCCCTTGGGAACTACAGCAAACTTGCCGACGTGCTGGCGTTTTACTAACTCAGCCTGTGCGTCCGCAAGGCTCTCAAGGGGGAACTCACTCTCGAGCATGGGTGCGAGCTTGCCGGCCGCAATCAGGTCGACCACGCGCTTGAAAGTCGATGCCGTGGGGCAAGTGATACCGTACAGCTCAAGGTCTTTGTAGATGAGATCGCGCAGGTCAATGGTTTGCACCGGACCAGCGATGGCGCCAGCAGTGGTATACCGGCCGCCGCGGGTGAGCATTTTGAGCAGGCCCCCGAAGCTTGGGCCCCCGACGACGTCTGCGACTACATCCACAGCGCGTGAGCCGACAAGTTCTTCGACCACGGCTAGCAGGTCCGTCGTTTCGCGGGGGATGAAGTGTTCAACGCCTTGTTTCCGGATACGTGATTCTTTTGAGGCGCCGGCCACCGCGATCACCTTCGCACCGCGAATGTGTGCCAGTTGAATCAGCGCTGTGCCGACACCCCCTGCTGCACCGGTGATCAGCACTGTCTCACCCTCACCAAGCCGTGCTCGTTCGAGCATCTCCTCGGCAGTGTCATATGAACAAGGGAAGGTGGCGAGCTCAGCGTCGGTCATTGGAGACTCGATCGAATGGGCATTTATGGACGGGATCGTCATGTACTCCGCGAAGCCGCCATCCCGTTCACTACCGACGTACTCCACCAGCTGCGCCCGAAGGGGAGCCTTCGGGTCCCGGACACAGGGATCGACGATGACGCGTTCTCCAACGCGACCTCCATCAACTTCGGCACCAACGGCTGCGATATAACCGACCGTAGCGGCGCCGCTGATCCTTGGGAAGGTCACGCTTCCGGTGTTCCATGATGAGGCGGTGCTTGTGCTCGTATCACTTCGGCCCTTCACACCGAATTCCTCGGAAAGTTCTGCTGCCACGTCCCGGTTATACCAGGCCGTGCGCGTGTTGATGTCCGTATTGTTGACCCCGCAGGCTCCGACGCGCACCAGCACCTCATCGGCTTTTGGCGTAGGAACGGGAACATTGGTGCGGTATTCAATGACTTCGAGGCCGCCGTGGCCGGTGAGGACTGCTGCCCTCATCTGGGCCGGGATGTTGTTTGATTCTTTAGGCATTTGATTCTCGCTTTCTGCCTTGAACCGGCTACTTCACAACCAGGAAGGGCGTACCCAGAATGTCCTCGTCGGGCTCGTGACCGAGGCCGGGTCCTTCCGGTACCGTCAGCCGGCCGTTCACGTTCCGGGCGCCTTGTCCGGGTGCCGAATCGACGGAAACCATGTCCTGACAGCTCCAGGTACCGATGCATCGGTTCTCCGGCAGCGTGCTCGCGAAGTGAGCAACAACGCTGTCGTTCGTTACGGTACCTGCCATGTCCATCAGCATCATGGGAATGCCGAATTCCAGACAGATGTCGCGGATCCAGCGTGCGCGGGTGATGCCTCCGACGCGGGCAAGTTTGACATTGACGACGTCGCAGCTGCGGTCCGAGATGGCTCGTACGACCTCACGCACCCCGGTGATGCACTCGTCAAGGGAGAGCGCCTGGCTTGTTTGCTGGCGTACCGTAAGGCATTCCTCATACGTCAGACAAGGCTGCTCGAACCATGCGTCGGTGTCGCGTACGGCGTTCATAACCTGGATGGCTTCCCAAGGGTTCCATCCTCCGTTGGCGTCGTAGTCGAAGATTTCATCAGACTGACGGAACTCCGTGAGGTGCCGGATGCGTGCAATGTCTCCGTCGACGCTTTCACCGACCTTGATCGAGTGGCGCCGATAGCCGAGATTACGCCAGCGTTCAACGTCCGCCGCCATGTTCTCGGGGGAATCGACGTGGATGCTGCTGATCATCGGCACCTCTTTAGTCTCGGCGCCGCCAAGCAATGCATGAATCGGCTGCCCGGCAGCCTTCCCGCTGATGTCCCACAGCGCATAATCGATACCCGCTTTGGCGTACACGTGGCCGGAGAGGACCCGATCCATCAGGCGGTTCATCTTCTCGACTTCACGCGGATCATGACCCAGCAGCTGCGGTGCGATTTCCGCGAGAGCTGCCCGCACTCCTCCAGCGAACGCGGGCAGGTAGGTTGAGCCCCACGGACATACTTCTCCCCAACCGGTGATGCCCTCATCAGTCTCAATCTTCACGAACGTCGAGTCGAACTTCGTAAAGGTACGGCCACGCGAGAGAAGGTAGGGCTGGTGGAGCGGAAGTTCGAGGTCATAGAGGCTGATCTTCGTGATTTTCATTCAGAACTCCTTGGTTCGATTGTCTTTCCCGTTTCAACAGGATCAGAGGAGTGTGTGAGCAGAGGACTACTGAAGTCATTGGACGCACAGGGAGGAGGAGCAATTGGTTTCGCCCCCAAAACAGACAGCCCCCGTTGTGAGAAATCCATATGCCGGCTCGGGGGTACGCTCACACAACCCGCCAGGGGCCGGAACGTCGAACTTGGGGACGCAATCTGCTGAAACCGGAGCTGAGGCGCCCGCATGAGGACAGGGCCATGCCGACGGCAGCGAATAGGCGGATCTGTCAGTTAGGCACGCGGAGTTCCTTCTTTGATCGGTGCGAGCGGCAGCGGTACGGGAGCGCGTTTCGCCGTTCGGCCCTGGCTTAGCCGCTCGGCAAGGTGTGCAAGGGGGATGGAAACAACGGCGTACAGGACCGCGGCCAAGGAAAGAATCACCAGGTAGGCAAAGTTGGTGGTGGCGAGGACATATGCGCGGCTCATCAGCTCGGGAACAGCAATGGCAAATGCCAGCGATGTCGCCTGGAAGAAACTAATCGACCAACCCAGGAGGGGCGGAATCACGATCTTGATGGCCTGGGGGAATATGACCCGGCTGAACGAAGTCCAGTTGGATAGTCCCAGTGCGGTGGCCGCCTCACGTTGCCCCTTACCGACGGCCTCCAGACCGGATCGGAACACTTCGCTGACGTACCCGGCGTAGCTGAAGCCCAAGGCAAGGGCAGCGGCCGGGAAGGAATCGATAATGAAGTTGAATTCAGGGAATCCGAAGTACACCACGTAGAGGAGGATCAGGGCTGGCACGCCACGCGCGAACTCCACTAGGGCAATAGCGATTCCCCGGACGAGACGGCTCTTTTGACTTAGGCCAACGGCAAAGACGAGACCAAGGGGCAGCCCAAACGCGAGCAGCGATGCGGTCAGGGCCAAGCTCAGGCCAAGTCCAGGAAGCAGGTCGACGAGCCACATGGCCCAGGAATCCATCATGATGCCACTCCAACTCGACGGGCGGTCCATGGGCCCAACCAGCGTCCGAAGACGGCGATCGGGATACTGATAATCAGGTACAGGGCTCCGGCGGCAAGGAACACACCGAAGCTGTCCGCTTCACGCCGGCTAAGCGAGAGGGCGAAGGCTGTCACGTCCTGAACACCGATGACTGACGCCACGGCAGAGTCCTTCAGCAGCCCAATGAAGAAGGCGATGGCGATCGGCAGGACAGTCACAATGGCCTGGGGGACGATGACCTTCCGAAGGGCAATCGACGAGGACAAGCCCAGCGCCGTAGATGCTTCTCGCTGGCCGGCCGGTACGGCAAGCAGACCGGACCGGTAGATTTCGGCCAGGTAGCCGGCCGAAATAATTGACAGTCCAACAATCGCGGCCGTCAGGCTGTTCAGCTTCAAGCCCAGCTGACCCAGTCCGAAGAAGATGACAAACAGCCATGCAATCGGCGGGATGCCGCGGGCAATCGATATGTAGGCTCCAGACAAACGTCGCGGAAAAGGATTCTTGGCTACTCTGGCCATCGCCAGAGGAAAGGCCAGGACCCCTCCTATGATGAAGCTGGAAACGGTGAGAACGAACGTTGTTCCCAAGCCCCCGGCAATAGTCTGCATTGCGCCCAGAAATCCGGTCACCTGCCGATCACCGCCTGCAGGAATTTCTGCGTCCGAGCGTGTTGCGGGGTGCGCAGGACGACGCTGGGCTCTCCGGATTCGAGAATCTGTCCGTCAGCCATGAAGATGACGCGGTCCGCCACGTCCTCAGCGAAGTGCATCTCATGTGTGGCGACCATCATGGTCATACCGCTCTCGGCGAGCTCGCGCATCACGTTCAGGACTTCGACGCCAAGTTCCGGGTCAAGAGCCGAGGTAGGCTCGTCAAAAAGAATGATCTCCGGATCTAGGGCCAGGGCTCTCGCGATAGCAATCCGCTGCTGCTGTCCGCCCGAGCAGTTTGCCGGCTTTTGATCCGCCTTTGACTCAAGTCCTACACGTTTGAGCAGGTCTCGGCCACGCTCCTTCGCTTCCTTACGCGAGCGACCCAAAGCATGAACCTGAGCCAGTTCGATGTTCTCCAGTGCAGTCAGGTGGGGGAACAAGTTGAAGGACTGGAAGCACATTCCCACCTTACGGCGCAGGGCCAACAGGTCGGCACGGTTAGCCCCTGTCGTCGGCTTTCCGCCGATGAGGATCTCCCCCGAGGTGGGTTCCTGTAGATGATTGAATGTCCGCAACAGAGTGCTCTTCCCGGACCCACTAGGACCGATCAGCGCGACGACTTCACCGCGGGCAAGCTTCAGATCGACGCCGTTGACGGCTTTGTGGCCATGGAAGTCGACAATTACGTTCCGCGCTTCCGCTGCGATGCCGCTTCCTTTGGCTGGAACACCGGCGGTTGCTACGAGTTTGTCTTCGGCTGGGTCTGTCGCCTTCACAGCGCCCTCTCTTTCAAAGTCTTCACGCTCGGACCGGCCCAGTTCGACGCCGGTGGTGATTAAGACCGTACGGGCGTGTGTGGAGATGAAGAATGGGAAGATTTCCAAAGCTTGAGTGGAGTCATCGTGACTATTGCGAACTGGCGAGCTGGCGTGTCCACTTTCGTGGGGAATGCAACACAGCCCACGGGCGCGTCCCCTAACTGGAGTCTTAGCTTCTAAGGCTTCGCCTTGACGTCGGCGCCCGGGGCTCCTGGAAGGTCTGGCGATTCGGCATGGCCAGTTCCCATCCTGTTCCGCGTCCCCCCACGGGTGGCGGCAATGCCGGCGACAACAACCAGCAATATTCCAAACAGCGCGCTCAGGTGGGGGACCTGGCCAAGGAAGAATAGGCCGACGATTACTGCAACGGCTGGCTGCAGGCTCATCAGGATACCGAAGGCGCCAGCAGTAAGCCGACGAAGGGAAAGTAATTCCAGAATGTAGGGAATCACGGGAAGCAGCAGCGCCACGACGAGCCCCATGAATACCATTTGCAGAGGTATACGCGTTATCACCGCTGGCCCCACCGCCAATGTTGCCACAACGGTTGCGACCGGAACGGAGACGGCTAGTGCATGGAAGCCACCTATGTAATCTCCTGCGCGCTGGGTCAGCAGTATATAGAAAGCCCAGCAAAGGCCGGCTGCCAGAGCAAGCAGGATTCCCTGCATGTCTGAAGTGCCCTGCCACGGTTCGGTGAGCATGATGACTCCAACGACCGGGACCACAAGTCGCCACTTATCACCACTTCGCGAGCGGACGACGGCCACACTCAGTGGCCCGAGGAACTGCAGGGCAGTGGCTGTGCCAAGCGGGAGCCGGGTAATCGAGATCATGTAGAGCAAGGTCATGGCGCCGGAAGTCACTCCGAGGTACGTGCAGGTCAGAAGCCCTGCACGGCTGAACGATTGCCGCCACGGACGCGCTATGGCGAAGAGAATGACGCTCGCCCAGACCAGGCGCAACCACGTTAGGTCCGCTGGACTAATCCGGTCGAATAATTCAACCGAAACCGCGCCCCCTAGTTGGCCGGCCCACACGGCCCCGAATGCCATAAGGGCACCTCGTCCCGCACTTTCCGGCGACGTCTTGGATCTCATCTGGAGGATCGACCAGCTTCCTGTACGTCTCGCAGGTGTGGAGCATGGTGGTTTTAGCGGGCTGGACCGTGTTGCCGGAAACGTGCGACGACCCGCAAGACAGCATCGATACCAATCCATGGCCGGAGCGGTTGGAACCGGAACCTCCCGAGTTGCGAGAAACGGGAGGCCCCGGTGGCTTTAGTTCCGACCCGTAGCATCAACGGAACGGAGGATTAGTGTGAGGGCGCCGTATGGTCGTCCTAGTCTGTTTCGGGGCCCCGGCAGTAGTGGCAGAACTTGTCACAGTCGGTTCCAGCTTCTGGTTGAAGCCGCCCTACGGTCGATTTGGCTTCATCCACTAGCAGGCTCAGAGCTTCTTTCAGGGCACTCATCCGACGGAGAGCTCCCGGATAAATGCAACGCAGCCCTCACCTACGTGGAACATCCGTCTTTCGCTCTGTGGGCCTATCAGCCAGATAATCTCGCCATTTTCGGTCCTGGCGTCGACCACGCCGCTGAAGTGGCTGACGCCGTTCAGAAACAAGTCGATGGACTGGCCGGGTTCAAGCGTGGTCCACGAGGCACCGATCACGGTGCTCGGGCTTTTCGTCATTTCACCCTTCCCTTTGCTTGTTCGAAGACCGCCTGCGGCCCATTGCGTCGTCAAGACCGCGAGGCCTTCCATCCACAATGACGTGCAACGTAGGGAGAGGCCATCAGAACTGTGACGAATTTTCTTACACGTCGTTGGCATCCTCACCGAAGGCCCATCCAGGCCTGGCTTGGCGTCCCTGCGGCTTTGGCCCGCTGCTCCAGTCGCTGCCGGTTTACTGAGCTGGATACGCGCGCAACACGGACATGACCGTGCCATAGTCCGGCGACCTGTTTCGGAAAACCTTCACACTAAGCCGCCACGATGGAAGTTTGACGTCGCAATTCATGCTGTTGACCGAGCGCATGCGATGGGCAATCACGGGGCCAGGAACCCAAGTTCCTTGATGCTTGATGAGGTCGCACTCGAGCGAGCGTCGCTGCTGACGTTAACCTCGAGGTGAAAGTGATCGAGGTGGGCCCTTGCAGCATGTTTGATGGCAGGATGGGGTCCATTATGGACAGGCGGTTGCGGCGCGCTCCTGACGCCGAATGGGTGCTGATGTACCGGCTCGGGCTCAGTCGGCAACGCATCGCTGCCCTCGTGCGCGTACCGGCTGCCGCCGTCGGATACCACTTGGCCATCGCCCGCCGCCAGGACCCCGGCCTCGAGGCCGAACACCAGGCCGCCGCCGACGCCACACCCATTCCGTACCCCTCCCCCACGGACCTCGCCCGCATGGAAGTGGTCATCGCCTGGGTCAAGGCCGAAGGCCGGCTCCCCCGTGACCGCTCCGGGCAACGGAGCGAACGGTCGATGGCGAGGTGGCTGTCCGTTCGCCGGCGTGAAGCGGCCGTGGGAACCCTGGACCCGGCCTACCGTAACGGTCTGACCCACGTGCCCGGGTGGCTGGGAAACCTCAGGGACGCCGAGGACGAGGCCCGCTGGCACCGCCGCCTGGCACAGCTCGAGGACTTCCGGCACGAGGGCAACGACTGGCCCCGGCACGGGAAGGCCGACTCAGAGCAGGAACACACGCTCGGGGTGTGGATCCACACCCAGCGGTACAAACACCGCCGCGGCGAACTCGACCCAGTGAAGGTCAAGCTCCTGGACGACGCAGTTCCCGGGTGGCAGACCGGAAGAACCCGGGGCCGCCCTCCCCGTAGGTAGCCCGAAGGTCGCCCCTCCCAGCGGTCCGCGGGCCAGGGACGTCACGCCAGCTAGTAGAGTTACACCGGTTCTCCAGTCCCCCCAGCTTGGAGAACCGGGAGCCTCCGCGCTTGAGTCCATGGATTCGCGCGGAGGCTTTCCCCATAGGTCGCAGCAATACCCCTTCCCCGGTTGTGCCCATCGGGGGCAGGGGAGCCTCCCGTACAGCTCAGGCTGTCCCAGCTGGGTGCAACCCGTTTGCTTGTCGGACCCCTCCCCCATACTCAATCCTGCACACATCTTTTCGAATAAACTTACTAGGCTGGAAATTTGTCATCGAATATCAGTTCTAAACTGAGGATATGAACCGGGAACAGGCGACCCGGCTGCAGGCGCAGTACGCGCGCCGCGCCGGCCCGATTGGGCTGACGGTGGAAGAGCTCGATTTCGAGCACTTTCCCGCCAAGAACGGGTTCCCCGGGATCCCGGTGAAGGCGTGGATCCGGTTCCCGAACTGCGCCGAGCTGGTGGACGGCGAGGTGTACGCCTGGACAGCCAAGGCCGCTGAAGTGACGTGGAAGGACGGTCCGGTGACCTACCGGACCTGGGTGTGGAGTTCGGCGGTCACCCGCCGGGAAGAAATGATGACCAGGAACTTGGGAGAGCGCGTAGAACGTGACAGCAGTAGCGAATGAAACAACCCTGGACGTTGACGTCGAGGTCAGGTTCACCCCGGCCGGCACGCCCCTGGCCGTCCGGCACGAGGGAAGGATCTGGGCGGTTGCGGCCGATCCGGTGCACTGGTTCGCCCGGGACGCCTGGTGGGACACCCGGCTTACCGCGGCCGTGGGCAGCGGGGATCTGGTGAGCATCGAGTTCTGGCAGGTGCAGGTCCGCCTCGGGTCCAACTCCGCGCTGCGGACGTTCACGCTGCGCCGGGTCCCGCTCTCGACCCAGTGGCTGATGGAAAGCATCAGCGACTAGGGCGCAGTGACTCCTCAAACGATCAGCAACCAGACCTGGGCCGGCATCCGGACGGAGTTCACGCTGCCGACCCTCGCGCAGGTGCACCGCTGGCTCTCGGAACTGATGGAAGACCCCGAACCGGTCATGCGCCAGCTCGTCAGGGTCTTCTTATCCGGACTACTGACGTCGGATTGGTTTCTTTTGGAAGCCTGTCGTGCTGGCTTAGGCGTAGGTCCCGGGGTGCGGGTCGGTGTGTGCAGCCGCGAGTGTTTCCAGTCGAGTTTCATGCAGAAGGTCAGAGATGCACTCTGGGGAACCAGCAACATAGACCGAATCGGCATAGATGTCGTTGCCCACGCACCACGTTTGATCCGCTGGCCACCAGCGCAAACAGCGCCGATAAGGCGGTTCGTCGACGGTTTCGGTTGCGGAGTCGATGGTTCCCTCGAAGAGATACATCTCGCGTTCAGGCGGAAGTAGCACCACTGGTGCGCTGGCAAGTTCGTT
This sequence comes from Arthrobacter sp. 49Tsu3.1M3, assembly GCF_900168135.1. Classification (NCBI taxonomy): domain Bacteria; kingdom Bacillati; phylum Actinomycetota; class Actinomycetes; order Micrococcales; family Micrococcaceae; genus Arthrobacter; species Arthrobacter sp. 49Tsu3.1M3. The sequence continues at coordinate 100,627 of NZ_FUZD01000002.1, read as the reverse complement.
CCGTATTCCTGAATATCCGGTCCAAACGGCGAAGAAGCATTTGTCCGGAGTAGACGTGTGTCGGCTGAGCACGTCTGCCAAAGGAGCGGCGACGTCGTGGCTTATTGTCCCGTAGTCGACGTTGATTCGTTCACCCGTTTTGGCCGAGTAATCCTGGCAAAGGCGATCCCCGTTTGTTACTTGTTCCAAAGAAATACCTAGCTCCTGAGCAACAGTGCTCCACGACGTCGTTCTTCCTTCGGCGTCGACTAAAGGGTTCAGTACGCGAACTACGGACGGGAATTTCTCCGGCGCGAACGTGCTCACCAGAAGCGGAGGCCCGCCGAACGGGCGGACCAACCAATCAGCGGAAGAAGCAGATCTGGCGGGAGTCAAAGGTTCCTGCATGATCTTCTCCAATTCAGTCTGCTACTACTCAGAGGTACCTAGGAGCCACGATAGTGGGTCTCCCTGGCGTGGGCTCCAGTCAGCGGTTGTTTGCTTGCCTGACTCGTGGGGTCCCAAGCTCAACGATTTCCCGCTCGTTATGGGTCTGGAGTTTATACATCTGAGCGAGCTTGATTTCGGCGCCGTTGAGCGTGACCCGCAGTCCTTCGGCGTCGCCGATCCAGCCGTGTTGTTCGGCTTCGGTGATGCGTTCTTCGAGGTTGCGCCGTGCCCATCGGCTCCTTCGCTGCGCCCGTCTGCATGGCTGCCACCACCTGGCTGATAAGCGATAGGGGAACAACTAAATCCTTAGACGGATCGACATGGCCGCTCCCTGTACCTCTAAGTTCGGCACGCGCCGCCACGAGAGCAACTTGCCGTTCGTGCTGTGCTGCGGTGGCCTGAGGCACTTGCAGGTCTTTGAGTTCACTATCGATAGCCGATAGGAGTCGCTCTTTGGTCGGCCCAATACCGAGATCAATTCCCAGGCGCGCAGCAATTTCAGATAATTCGGTAGACATCTCCAAAATCTACCGGGCACCACGTGGACTGGATCACCAAAACGGTAGGTGTTCCACTTCCTTAGAAGCGGAACACCCCTGTGGGACACGCCTCCACTGTCCGGGTTCCGTGCAACGGAACCATCAAGGGCGGGTCCGGGCTTTAAGGCGCTCAGGGGGCTAGCGCTGGGGTCACTGTCGGCGATTGCCACAGCCAAGGGCGGCAACCATCACCACCACAAAAACGCGGCGGCCGCGTCATTAGCGCACATTGCCTAGATGATGCTGGGTGGTCCCAAGCATTTTAAGGAGGCGGCCGACCAATGACTCGACTGCATCCTCGGGTGAGCTTTCCAGCGCATCGGCACTGACCGTGATCGTGCGTGAGTAAACATCACTGGGCATGGTTCTAGGAGGTTCGAAACTGCTCCAGTCGTCCATCATCATGTGTGACCGTAGCCCCTTGACGCCATTGATCCGCAGGCCAAGAGTCCACAGGGAACGGTATCCGTAACGTTCGCTAAGAGTGCTCGTCCAGAAGGTCAACCGCTGGGCATATGCCACCGCCAGCCCATCACAGATGATCGACTCTTCCGGGGTCCACCTGGTGGTGCCGCGTCCTATCAGAATGCGGATCCCTCCCGATTCCAGCAGCTGGACATCGAGAATTGATTTTTCGTCAAAACCGGGGGGCCTCGGCACCTGGGTGGCACCGTCAGCGTCGTTATTCATCATCGAGACGCCGAGTTCCCGATGCTTGATTCTTGTGGCGTACTGAGGCGTGGGGTAAAAATCGACAAGGTTCGGCTTGCATTTGTTATGACCGGAAACTAGGAAGTTGAGGAGGGCTTCGTTGTTGTCCATAAACTGCTCCACGAGCGTGCCATTGACTGGCATCAACGGTTCGGCGATGAGATATATATGCCCGTACTCGCGTTCGCTGGGGTGAATGGAATCACTCGCCTCGGCGATGTCCAGAAGTCTTATGCCGAGGTCGGCTTGCTCTCGGCGGCGCTGATGATGCCTTAGTACTTCGGCGTCTGATAACGCGTGTTTCGATGCGTCCCCTCGCCCGTAGTATTTGCTCCCTGTCATGTGCGGGGCGAGCGGTGACGGCGGGACTGTGACCACTACGAAACCTGTGCCATCACCTACCTGGATCACTCGGGTCGTTACCGGCAGCGGCGGCTCGATGGCATTCCGTGAGATGCCATCTACGCGTTCGATCATTCCCTCGACGGCGAGAGGCTTGGGAACGAGCCGCTTGGAGCCATTGCCCGCCTTCACCTCCGCGATGCCGATGATGAACATTCCCCCGTCGATGGCGAAACTCGCCAGTGTCTGGGCAATTTGTTCGTTTCGTGCCTGTTCCTTGACTTCAACGTAATGCGACTCAGACAACGCTCCGCTTCGGATGCCCTCCACGATGTCTGCCTCGCTGGCGGGTTGCCACATCTTTGCCACTATGCCCCCACTTGATTGTCTCGGGTAAAGGTGCAGCGTAAGCCGCCACCGATCCAATTTACGCTGGGTCCCCCGACGGATGGCACATCCGTAGAGCTATGCGGGGTGTCCCACTTCCTTGGTGTGGGACAGGCCCCCGAGTCGACAAGGAGAGATACCTTCACGCTGACGCCTGCTAGCCCCGGTGTGACACAATCGATCTTCCTATTGAGCAGATACCTATTTGGGGGATGTCATGACTGAAGGCTGGCTTGAACGAAGAGACCGCGAGATGGATCGATGGGTGCCGGACCTGAGTTTTTCGCCCCAGGGCGCGGATAAGGATCTGCATTTGGCATACCCTCATTTGGAGGAAGGACAATGGGATAATCAGCGGACTCGGTCTACGAGGACAGGGGTCATCACGACGCACTTCGGTGACCTCACGGAACCAGTTGTCGACTTCATTCGAGGCTCCCACGCTGTTGTTGGTTGCGTCGCATGGTTGACCGCAACTCCCATTCTTGAGGCGCTCTCAGAGGTCGACACGGCGATCGTCGTCCAGAAGGAAGACTTTCTTCGCCCTGACCAAGGGCAGACAGACGCTTGGCGACAAACGCTCCGGAAAAGCTACGGTGCAATCACTAATGGTTTCGCTCGTTACCGGTTCCCCTACCCGTTAGGGATGATGAACTACTCCGGCGACCCCACAGTGGACCCGGTTAGCTGTGTCGGGAATCACAATTCCGACCGGCGAGCTGCCGCGCCCAGGATGCACCACAAATTTCTGGTCCGTGTAGACGAGTCGGATGACGGGGTCGTTGCTTCAGCAGTCTGGACAGGTTCGTTCAACTTCTCGAAGAATGGGGGAAACTCGTTCGAAAACGCGGTGGAAATCCACGATGTCGACGTGGCGCAGCAGTACTTAAAGGAGTTCGCCCGGGTAGCAGCCTTGTCCGAACCGCTGAACTGGTACCGCGACTGGGTAACCCCGCAGTACCGCCTTGGTAGTTAACGATCAGGCCATCCGCCCTCCCCGCAGGGCGCTTCCCGCTCAACATCCGTCCCGCAGGAAAAGCCCGAACGAACAGTCAGGTTGGTCCACTCGGCCTAATTACCTGACCGCGCAGCGCGACGGCCTCGCCGCCCTCGGCGTTCCTGATGACCGGATCTACGTCGGCCACGGACTGACCGGCAGAAACAAGGAACGGCCCGGACTCCGACAAGCCCTCGCCGCCGTCCGGGCCGGCGACACCCTCGCCCTCACCAAACTCGACCGGCTCGCCCGCTCCTGCCGGACGCGAGAGACGTCATCGAAGACCTCACCAAACGGAACGTGAACCTCAGCATCGGCGGATCCATCCACGACCCCACCGACCCAGTCGGCCGGCTCCTCTTCAACGTCCTGGCCATGGTCGCCGAATTCGAATCAGATCTCATCCGCGCCCGCGAAGGGATGCAGGTCGCCAAAGCCAAAGGCTGGCTCCGCGGCAAGCCACCCAAACTCAGCAAAAGCCAGGAAGCCCACTTCGTCTCCCTGTACACCTCGTCTCCCTATATAAGGGAGGACAACACACACCGCCGAAATCGCTGAGCTGTTCAAGGTCGCTAGGAGCACGATCTACCGCATCGTCCAACGCATGCCGTAGTCACCGTGTCGGTCAAGGCCGCCGCAGTCCCTACCGCGCCGGGTCCATCCCAATCCCATGGGGCTGGACCGCTACTGTGGCCGGCCTGCAGTGACATTGCTAGGAAGCTCGGTCCCAGTCTCAGCCAGCGTCTACAGATATTTGGCGTCCTGACAGCAGGATCGGGCGCGGCGGGCGCCTTTCCTGCCTCTCTACACGTTGCCGCAGGCTAATGTGATGCTATGGCAGAGGAAATCCAGGAGATTGGTCGGCGAGGTGCGGCAACGCTCAAGCGATGGTTAGAGGCCACAACCTACATCGAATTACCGTTTGACGCTTATAACAACAAGATTGATTGCATGGTCGACACCTTCGGGGGAAAGAAGCAGTTCGATCTTGTTGGCTATATGCTCGCAGGCGACAAGAGCCCGGTGATCATCGAATCTAAGAAATACAAGTCCGCCGGCGGACAGTACAACGAGTTCGTAAAATTCCTAGCGATCGCATACGCCCACACTGCGAAGGAGGTCGAGGAGTATGGCACTTCTCGCGAGGCTCGTTACTTCTGGGTAACTTTTCATCCTTTCAACCTAGATAACTGGTCAAAGTTCGAAACTGTCAGCCATATGAAGATGGCACTGACCAAGCATCCCGAGTATGTCAAAGGCCACAGCGTTGATGATGACCTTGTCGGCCAGGTTGCCAATCGAGTAACCGTTTTGGTGTTTAACCCGAAACAAGAGGACCTGAGCCTAACGCGACTCGAGCTCGAAAAGATCCGTCCAATCCTGGCAAGAAAGGTCCGCACGCTGTGAACGATTTAGTACAGGCGCTACGAGAAGTTCGCAGTAACCACGTCCGCGACGAGTACTCAACCCGAGTTAAACGCTTGGTTGAAGATCACCTGACTGGCTTACAGAATGGGGCAAAGATTGAAGACACTTTGTACTTCAACCATAGCGCCATACCGGATTTCGTCATGACCTGGGACAGCGGCAAGAACCGACGCGACGTCTATATTCGGTCATCGTACGCTGCCATCATGGCCGCCAATGAGCCGGAACAGATCCGTACTGGCGACCCGATCTTCGTTTCGCTGGATGAGCAGCAGACCTACGCCGAACCAGGCTTTGAGATAACTCAGCAAGATTTGGTCGCAGCCACCACGAACGCAAAGCACACTCTCCTTACTGATCCTTCGGCGTTGATGGAGATATCAGCCCCGGCCGACAACTCCAATCCCTTGGCTTCTGTGGTCAAGTCGAACTTTCTCCGCGGAGCACGCGGCCTGGTCGATGAGTCTGTGGCCGAAGCTCTGGTGCATGGCCTTCCTCAGGCTGGAGGCACAGGCGTAAGTGATCTAATTCGCGATAAGTTCTTTGACGATGCAGTGTTCCGGATGGAACGAACTGCTGCACTTGTGCAGTGGGCTCTCGCGGATGCGGAGGACGACAGCGCCGTAGACTCCCTGGCCCTTGAAGGTCGCATGTCTACAGAAGAACTTAGGAACGTGCTGCCTTGGATACTTCGCCAAGAGACCTCGAACAAAAACTCCACTTTCTGGGCGCGCTTGGGCGCGATGATGACCTTTGAGCAGCTCGAACAAATAGCCTCTGAAATAGAGGGCATCGACGTCACACCGCTGATTCGCGCCAACGCACACCACTGGTCCGCCAGGAGGTGCTACCTGGGGCTGAACGTCACGGAAGACGGGAGCTACCCGGAAAATCCCACGTGGAGATTCAGTGGCGGGACACTTGGGCTCGGGATACGGGAACTTATGGTCAGGGTAAGTTACAGCGGCAACAAGTTAAAGAGCCGTCCCGGTTCATCGTCCCCGCGTTGGGAAACGGTTAAATCTCACTTCAGTGAGTACAAACTCCAGTCAGTCAGTCTGTCAGGAATTGAGCGTTCGCTAAGAGTTGAAGCCAAGCAAAGCGACGACATTAACAAGGACGTTGCTAAAGTAGCCGACTCGGTCGAGGACGACTACTTTGTCGAAAAAGTTGAGCTGAACCTATCCGTCCCCGGTGGCGAGGAGAATGAGTTCACTTCTGTCGAGGTGGATTTCGCAGGCTCCTTGGCCTCCACAAATAAGCCAGCCGAACTAGCCTCGCTTACTCGAGTTGGGCTCAATGTAATTGGTTACGGTCGCGAGCAGCGCGGTGAGGATCTCACAAAGGTTCTGGGCTCGGATTCGGGCGGGACATCGTCCGTCGACCACGTTCGCCACTAGACGCTGAATCCTGACCGCTCCGCGAAGCAGGAATAACCTTCCTCCCCGGGCTGCAGTTAGCGGCGGCGGTTCCCAGCCTCCCAGCGCGGGCTCTTCACGGTTTGTGGGGAAATGGATCGCCGCCGGTCAGCGCATCGGACTCAGTCTGCAGCAAATCGCGCACGCCCTGGACGAACTCCCCCGACCCAGCGAGACTGGACACATATGTCCCGCAACTGGGCGCGCCTCGTCGCGAAGCGCATCGAGCAGCTTCAACGCCTCGCGTCCAACCTCGACGGCTATATCGGCTGCGGATGCCTCTCCCTCGGAAAATGCACCCTCTTCAACCCGATGACGAAGCCGCAGACGAGGGCGTCGGCGCACGCTGGTCTGCTCCACCGAGCCGCTGGGCGGATAACGCGACATGACCGGCTTTCTTTTTGAAAACCAGTTCTAACTGACACTATGAGGGCATTCGGGTCGTATTTCGGAGGCTTGCCATGGGCGCGTCAGAAACGGTCGTTTTTGAGTGGTCCCAGTCGATGGCGTCCTCACTGGGAGCCAAGGCTTGCTATTGTCATTCCATGTCGGGGGAAGAGGCCCATGAAAAGGGTCGTGAAGGCGCGCGCCGCGCCAAAGAGTGGCTTGAGTCAACCACTCGCGTAAATGCCTGTTGGGTGAACCCCGACAAATTCGCCGTTGAGAAGCTGACATTCCCCTGGGCTGCCGGAAAAAGACAGCCTTTCTCCTATGACCTCGGCGGCCTCCTGCTTCGCGGTGATCTTGAAGGCCGGGCGTTCTACGCCGAGGTGAAGAACTACACGAACGCCAGTAACAACCAAGGTGCGGAGTACGTCGAGTACCTAGCCAAGTGCTACTGCGCCTATCTGGACAGCCCCAAATACTGCGACAATTTCATGTGGATCACTTGGCATCCCTTCAGCCTTACGAAGTGGTCAAAGCTCTGCTCCGCCGAGGAAGTCCGAGATGCGGTCTTGTCTCACCGCTTGAACACCTTGGGCATAGAAGAAGAGGCCGAAGCCAAGGCTGCCATCAACATGGAGGCTTGCATCGCGGTAGCCGAGAGGCTCTGGATAATCGTCTTGTCAGAGCGGCAGGAGATACTAACCGTCTCGGCCGAGCATCGGGGCCTCATCGAAAAGTTTGACACCGAGAGGGGGCGAAGGTGACCGAAGTTCGATCAGCTGGCTTCGCGCAAGAGATCGTAAACGCATTGGGTGTACGTTCTCCCCAGGACTCCATCAACGCCATCAAAAATGCCGTTATTAAGGAGCTGGAGACCCTCGACCGATCTGTGAGCATCAGAGACACGTCGTACTTCAATCACACCTACGCTCCCGATCTGATTCTCAACTGGGATGCAACAACCGAGCGCCCCGTTTACCTCCGGTTCACGGACAACCTCCTTGAATTACGTGAAGGAATTTCAAGGCTTGATTTTGAGAACGCCTTTGTATTTGGCCTTACGCGTCCCCAGGAAGATGCTGAAGGCTTTCCCCAACTAGAGCAATCCGCCCAGGATCACCACGCCCTCATAACTGACGCTGACGGCATTGAAACGCTGATCAATCAGCGGAGCAAAGACGCGGGCGTCAATTTGCTAGGCCAAGCCTTGACCCGAGGTGGACGCGGGCTTCTTGCCCAACCTCAAGCCGAGGCAGTGGCAAAAACAGTTTCAGAGGGCTTCAGCGCTGCCCTCGAAACGCAAAGCGCACCGACGCGATTGGCTGTAGATGCCATAGCTCAATACCTCGACGATCCTCAGGCCGCGCGTATGACCCGAGTACTGCAAGCGGTCTGGGAAGGAAGCGACGGCCGCATAGACCAATTTCCGGGCCCGGCTGACCTCTCGAAAAGTCTCAACGACGATTCTCTGCAATACATTCTCGATGTCGTCTCGGCCAGCGATAGGAATTTTTGGCGCCGAATCGGCAGGTTCCTGACAACTTCTCAGCTGTCCCGTATGAGCCTGAACGCCTCCAACGAGGAGAGCTTTCAGAACCTGATAAACGCGAATTTGGATGTCATACCTTGCAGGGCGGCTGCTGTGGCTTCCGGCGCGGAAACCCTCTTTTCAGCGGACAGGGAGCCGTTCCTTTGGTCAATCCGCCGCAAAACGCTTGCCCTGGAAGGTCCGGACTTTACCGCTTTCGTCGCTGACCGGAAGGAACTTGTGGAGGGCAAGGTCGCTGCCGGCGACCTCGCTTCCACCAATGGCCTCGACGTGGAAACCCTCAGCAGACGAGTTGCAGAGTACGAACTCACCGAAGTCACGCTGAGGGACGGCGGTGCGACGGTGCAATTCACCTCCAATGAGGGCGTGGGGCACGACGAACGTCTGGCCAAGCTCGCCCAGGGCCTATCCTCCAACAGCACAGTGGTCAAGGCTGTCGTACCACTCCCCGAGGGCCAATTAGCTCTGAACTTCAAGACCAGTCTCGTCAATGCAAAAACGACCAGAACGCCACTGCTTAAGGATGTACTCGCAGTCTCCATCCCACTGCTGCACGAGCTGCCTGAGGATCGAAGGCAAGCCCTGAAAGCATTCCTGCAAGTCGGAGATTCAGTCCCGACTGGCAACGCGGAGGACCTATTGGGCCTACTCGCTGAAAAACTCGGCGAAGACTAGACCCGTGTCTGATTCGATCAGTGCCCATCCGGACCTGGATCTGGAGAGTCGGCGGGCAGCTTGGCGCTCCCACATTCCGGATCACACGCGGGTGGTGTTCATCGCTGAAGCACCACCCCCTGAAGAACGCTACTTCTACTACCCGGAAGCGCCCGGCATGATTACCTTTTTCTGGAACTGCTGGGGGTCCTTTACCCGGAAATGAGAACCAATGGCACCGATTACATGCGGACCAACAAGCCGGCCTTGCTGCGGCGCTTCGCCGACGACGGCTACCTGCTGGTCGACGCCATCGAGGGACGGGTCGCCCTCCGCAAGCCGGCTCTCCGCAAACGGGCCATCAGCGCCAGCCAGGAAGATTTGCTGAATAGGTTGCGCATCGTGGGACCCAACGATTTCGTGGCCATACCGGTAAAGGCGACGGTCCAGGACGGGCTGAGCGAAGTAGCGAAGTCCCGGATCGGGGCGCGCTTCATCCGCGAACGGATACCGTTTCCGAGCACCGGACAGCAGACGAATTTCCGCAACAGGTTAGGTCGAGTTCTGGGCACACTGGCCGATTCGCCGTGAGATTAGCCCGAAGCCGGCTCGTCAGCCATACGGTTCTCCTCCGTAGTCCCCAGATGATTCACCGCGTCGGTTCGGGAATGCGGCCCGGTGGGCTCACGAAAGTCCGTCTCCAAGCGTGGGGCTCGTCCTGGTCCAGGAGTCCAAAGCTGCCGTGTCGTGTACCACGCGCGGCTGCACGGCCAGCACGGGACGCTGGGTGACATCGTGGGACAACCGCGTCCACACCTCCGCGTCGACGGTGCAGATCGACCACACGGTCCCGGTTCACGAGGCCTGGGGATCCGGGGCAACGTCTGGGCCCAGGCGCGGCGCGTGGCCTTCTACAACGACCTCGGCGACACCCGCACCTTGGCCACCCGAACGTCCGCGCTCAACTCCTCAAAGCAGGCCAAGGGCCCGGAGACGTGGCTGCCGCCGAAGAACCGCTGCGCGTACATCGGCCAGTGGGTGGCGGTGAAGATCCGCTGGGGCCGGCGCGTCGACAGCACGGAAAAGGCCGCGCTCATCCGCTACGCAGACTCCTGCCCCAACGTCACACTCACGGTTACCCGCACCTGAGTCGTCAGACGCCCTCCACCCGCAACTCCGCCGATGATCCGTGATTGTGCAACAGGCCGTTGCACAATCGCCGCCGGCGCCGACGACGGGCCGGTTACAGTGGTGCCATGACACTGGGGGACACGGCCGCCGAGCCGCTGGTACACATCAAAGACTTCCGGATGGACTTCGGGGACACGACGTTCATCAGAGACCTGTCCTTCGATGTCCGGGCCGGGGAAACCTTCGGGTTCCTCGGCAGCAACGGATCAGGGAAGACCACCACGCTCCGGGCGCTGCTGGGGATCTACCAGCCGACCGCCGGGACCCTGCACATCGGGGGCAAACCCTTCACCCCGCAGGACGGCTCCCGGCTCGGGTACCTGCCCGAGGAACGCGGCCTCTACAAGAAAGAGTCCGTGCTGGACGTGATGGTGTACTTCGGCCGGCTCAAGGGCCTGGACAAGGCCCGGGCGAAGGCCTGGTCCCGGGAGTACCTGGAGCGGGTGGACCTGGCCGACAAGGCCAGCATGCGGCTGGACAAGCTCTCCGGCGGGCAGCAGCAGAAAATCCAGCTCGGCGTGACCATCATGAACGACCCCGAACTGCTGATCTTGGACGAGCCCACCAAGGGCTTCGACCCGGTCAACCGGCGCCTGCTCATGGACATCATCGAAGACCAGAAACTCGCCGGCGCGACCGTCATCATGGTCACCCACCAGATGGAAGAAGTCGAACGGCTCTGCGACCGGGTGATCCTGCTCAAAGACGGGACCTCCCGGGCCTACGGCACCGTCGCCGAGGTCCAGGAACAATTCGGCGGCACCGTCTACCGGCTCACCTACACCGGGACCCTGCCCTCTTCTGCCCTGTATGACATTGTCAGTGCCGGCGGCGGCCAGGCCGAGCTCTCCCCCCGCCCGGGCGGGGACGAGGCGGCCGTCCTGCGCGAGCTCATCGGCCACGGCGTGGCCGTCCGGTCCTTCACCACCGCCAGGACGTCCCTGGACGAGGTCTTCATCAAGGTCTACGGCGAAACCCACGACATGGCGGAGGCATAAACCCCGTGACACAGAAAACCTCCACGCAGCTCCCCTCCCCCACCCCGGCACCGGCCACCCCGCCGCCCACGCCCAAGCGCCCCTTTGCCGGTCACAACCTCGGCACCGTCGTCGGGTTCGAATTCACGCGCACCGTGAAAAAACGCCGCTTCTGGATCGCCACCCTGGCCATCCCGGTGGTCATGGCGATCGTCTTCGCGCTCATCTACCTCAGCAACTCCTCCACCGCCGCCAGCGCCGACGCCCAGAAGACCGCGGCCCTGACCTTCACCTACACCGATGCCTCCGGACTCATCACCCCGGCCATCGCCAACGCCATGGGCGGCCGGCAGGCCAGCGATCCGGACAAGGCACTCCAGGACGTCAAAGACGGCGCAACCGACGCCTACTTCGCCTACCCCGCCGACCCGGCCACCCAGCCGGTCAAGGTCTACGGGCAGGATCAGGGGATCTTCGACAACGGCAAGTACGACGCCGTCGCCAAACAGCTCCTCACCGCCTCAGCCCAGGCCACGATCGGCTCCCCGCAACTGATGGCCGCAGCCAGCGGCGACGTCAAAACCGAATCCCAGACCTTCAAGGACGGCCAGCCCGCCGGCGGCCTCGGATCCGCCGTCCCGCCGCTGATGTTCCTGCTGATCTTCTACGTCTCGATCATTCTGCTCTCCAACCAGATGCTCAACAGCACCCTGGAAGAGAAAGAAAACCGGGTCACCGAAATGATCCTCACCACCCTGAACCCGACCACCCTGATCATCGGCAAAGTCATCGCCCTGTTCATGGTCGGCCTGGTCCAGATCCTGGTCTTCCTCACCCCCATCGTCGTCGGATACGCCTTCTTCCGCGACAAACTCGCCATGCCCGACCTCGACCTGTCGACCCTGACCTTCGAACCCGGCACCATGATCGTCGGGGCACTGCTGCTGCTGGGCGGCTTCACCGTCTTCACCGGCGTCCTGGTCGCGATCGGCGCTGTCATGCCCACCGCCAAAGACGCCGGCACCATCTTCGGGCCGCTGATGGCGCTGATCTTTGTCCCCTTCTACGCCATGACACTGATCATTTCCGACCCGCACGCACCCATCGTGCAGATCTTCACCTACTTCCCGCTCTCCGCGCCCGTGACCGCTCTGCTCCGCAACGGCTTCGGCACCCTCTCCCCCGTCGAATCAACCATCGTCATCGCCGAACTCTTCATCATCGGATTCCTCATCCTCAGACTCGCCGTCCATCTCTTCCGCTACGGGTCCATCCAGTACTCAAGCAAACTCTCCATCGCTGGCACCTTCCGCAAACGCACCATACCCGGCGGTAAATGACCCGCCCCGCCCGCACACGGCTGTAGCGCTAGGCGCGGGAGGCGCCTGCGGCTAACTGTGCCGACACACATGGCCCACCCGTCAAAAACCCTGCAGCTCACGTTTTGACCGGCCTTGCTTCCGGCAACGAGTTCTGACCACCGCTATTGGGGCATTCGGGTCGTTTTCGGAGGCTTGCCATGGGCAGGTCGGAAACGGTCGTTTTTGACGGGTTAGATGGAGCTAACGAAAGGTAGGCGGGCATGATTACGCCCTAATGGGTGACGACATCTGGGGATGCGTCGAAACTGACTGCCTACCACGCCCGGCTGACCGATATGGTCCGCGCCATCGTCTACTGTCAGAATGCCGCCTTAGTCTCTGCGCTGGGCTGCCCACAATCACGCGGCCAGAACAGTCACTCAGAAAGGCAAGACCGGAATGACCAATGCATCGAGGGAAGCGGATACCCCGGCATGACAGGCCCGCAAGAATGGACGCGGATCAGATTTCCGAGCGTCGGGGACACCCATAGGCCTTCCTTCGCTTCCGCCTCAGTGCATCACGTCCTTACTGTGTCGTTGCGTGGTCATACGGACCTGGCACGATGGGTCCGCTACCTTTTGGACGCCGATCTTGCCGTTTCAGCTGCTTGGCCATCCGAGACAGCCGTGCGAGTCCCCTACAGGTACCGCAAGCAGGCCCGGCGTATGCGCAAATTGCGCTCTAGCGTCACGATGATGGAACAGGCCGCGGAGTCAAACTCCTGGAGCGGAGCATTCGCCTTCGCAAGGCGACATCCGCGTTTCGGGATTCCATATCTGAGAGGAAAGTGGCTTTCCACGAAGGCAGCACCACGCGTGGAGGATTTCGCGGAAACCAAATCCTTCACCAGCTTGGTCAGGCTCTTCTTCTTCCATCCGTTCGTCACGGTGCGGCGCGTACTTCCCAGGCTCCGATTTACCCGCGGCAATGACGAACGGGATGAAGTGGAAAGACCAAAGGATGCCTTGGACTCCGGAGGGTCGATGCCAGAGCCCGAGATGGAGGTTGATCAGGACGACGTCGACACGTTAGAAATGCTAGCTGAGGCGGAAAAGGGGTACTTAGACCGTCAGATTGTTTCTGCCGCGATCCGTCAGAGCGATGCAAACCTTTTCGGGGGGCCGGATCGTGATGGCGATGGGTTCGTGCGGCTGATGCTCAGGGAGAGTTACCACGATTTTGTCCTTCCCGGTTCCGAAGAGAGACACCATGTGGTCTTCGAGCCAAGGCTGTTGTTGCATGAGTCGGGAGTCGCTCAGCTCGATTTGGCGTTGAGCGTGGAGACCTCCCTGGAGGTTCGGCAGGTGTTGGCCATGATGTGGGGACCAGAGCCAATGTTCGTGCGTTCGGAGATGTCGGCGCCCCTCATTCAGGGAACCTCTTGGGAGTCTTTGGCGGACTTCTCCGAGGGCACGCTCGATGCCGGTCAGCCCCTCGGAGTAATCGAGCATTCAGAACCAGTGTCCATGCAGGACCTTCTGCACATGCATTTTCTCGCTGTTTTGAGGATCATCAAGCGGTCCTACACTTACTGGACTTCCTATCCCGTCGCGATTGTGGGATCTAGCCACTGTTGTGGTCCAGAAGAGTGGCAACGAACGCATCAGGAAGACCTTATCCGTCTGACGATTAGGAGTTCCCATGATGGTGAGGTAGCCGAACACATACTTCCCCCAAAAGACCTATCTCTCAGTCGCAACCACTCACTTTTCGCCCAATTGGGCTCAGCTATCTACCTCCAGTGGAAGGGCACCCCTCCACGAGGAATCGATGAATTGAATACCGTGCTCGTGTTGGAGTATGCGCTGCTCGCGTACGTGCGCCTCCACGCCTTGGAAGAAGACGTTTCACGGATGGTCGCGGGCGAACGACGATTGCGGGCACGCTACCGGACAGCAGTACGGCTGTTTTCAGAATTGCGCCAGCGTGACCTAAGGTCTGGCGAGGCTCGAGACATAGTGCGTCACGTTTTCGATGACCTCGGAGTGCCCGAAATCAGGAGAACTATTGAAACCGCGCTAAGTCTTTCCGCCTCGGCATACTCAACCCGCAGTGCTGAACGCGCAGCCCGCCGGGCTTGGTGGATCACATTGATAGCAACACTGATTGGGCTTGTTGTTGCTTTGCCACCCCTCCGAGACCTTCTGGCTTCCGTCCCTGCTGTCGAACCAGGAGAGGCATGGCCCCTCGCTCCACTCCGGTGGCTGGCTGAGCAAGGCTTCTGGGGTCCTTGGCTGGCCTTGGCCGGGTTACTAGTCGCAGTGCTCGCCCTATGGGTTTTGGGGTGGTGCTGGCGGTGGAGAATCCGACGTCTGCCCTCCTTTCGGCGTGGGTATAAATGGCCAACAGAGTTCACATTTACTGATGACCGTTTCTCCCCTGCCGCGGGTGGTCCACAACGTACTGAGATAGAGGCAGAGTTGTGAGGGGCGCTAGGCGCCTTCCCCGCACTCCCCGGGTCTACCCACGCCCACCTAACGGCACCAACTGGGCGGCTTTCCAACGGTCCGCGCCGACAGCCGATGTCGCCCCTTTGTCGGGACCGTGGCCATGCGCACTCATCGCCTTGGACTGGGTGTCGTCGTAGGCGTTCTTGATGTACCCGTTGGCCCGGGCACCCCCGGATCTTCGGAGTCTCTTCTCTACTGTTCTCCGGCCGTGGGAGAGGAACCCTTCAATGCCCGAGCAGCAACTGCCCGTTGCATAGTCATCGGGAGTCGGTGGAGCTGCGAGAAACTCGGGTCGGGCACGTCTAAGCGGCTAAGCGGCGGTATCCAACCAGCGGCCCTGCGGCTCGCCTGGCGGCAGTAGTCCAAGGGACCGGCACCCCAGGGGCCCCACGCAGACTGCGCAAGCAGGGGCGGGTGCACAGGGCCGCTCAGGGCCACATGAATCACGTTGCAGCGCCGCGATGGGCCAGAAGCAGCCATTAAGTAGCCACCTGCCAGAGAAAGTGAGGTTGTTACTGGAGAATCTAAGAGACGGCTCTCGAAAGCCACTCACGCAACAGTGCAGAAAAACCCCCGGAATCTCAAGGATTCCAGGGGTTTTGTCTGTAGCGGTGGGGAGGCTCGATCTCCCGACCTCACGATTATGAGTCGTGCGCTCTAACCAACTGAGCTACACCGCCGTAAATGAGGAAAACCTGCGCTAAGCCGGTCAAAAACCGCCTTGACACAGGCCCTCATTCAGAGCCCCCCACCGGAATCGATCCGGTGACCTCGTTCTTACCAAGAACGCGCTCTACCACTGAGCTAGGGGGGCAACGAGTAAATACTCTACCGGAAGATTCGCCCACCAACAAATCGGCGGCCGCACGACGCCGGACCGGCCGGAAACAGCGGAAATCCGGGCTCCCGGGGCGGTCCTGGGGGCCCGGACCGGCTCCCGGGACCGGCCGGAGGCCGCGGCTGTGACGAAGCGAACACCGGCTGAATGCTTAGCCCGACTGCTTAAACGGGAACGGGCCGGCTCAGGGAGCCGGCCCGTTCTCAGAGGGTGCTAGTGGTTACCACTTGTTGCGGGGCTTGAAGCCGCCTTCGTGGCGGGGCTTGCGGGTGTCCGCGCCGAAGGTGCGCTGCTCGGAACGCTCGCTGAACGAGCGGCCGCCACGGTCAGCGGAGGACCGCTCGCCGTCGCTCTTGCGGAATTCGCGCTTGAAGCCGCCGTTGCCCTTGAAGTTGCCGCTGCCGCCGGAGTAGCCGCCACGGTCTCCGCCGCGGTCGCCGCCACGGTTGCCCTGGTAGGAACCGCGGTCCCCGGCCGGCTTACGGCCGTTGTCGAGCTCGAGGTGGATCAGCTCGCCGCCGATCCGGGTGCGGGACAGTGCCTTGAGCTGATCGGCGCTCAGGTCCGCCGGGAGCTCCACGAGGGAGTGGTCCGAGCGGATGTCGATGCCGCCGATCTGGGCCGAGGAGATGCCGCCTTCGTTGGCGATGGCGCCAACGATGGAACCCGGCATGACGCGCTGGCGGCGTCCGACGGCGATCCGGTAGGTGGCGTTGCCCTCGGTCAGGGTACGGGTCGGGCCGCGTGAGCCGAAGCCGTCCTTGGAGCGCTCGCGCTTCTGGAACTCGGGCGCTGCCGGCAGTTCCTTGACCAGCAGCGGCTGTCCGCCCTGGGCCATGACGGCCAGTGCGGCGGCGATCTCCGAGGCCGGCACGTTGTGCTCTTCCTCGTAGGAGGAGATCAGGTCGCGGAACGCTGCGACGTCCTCGGACTCGAGGGTCTCCGTGATGCGCTCGGCGAACTTGCCCAGGCGCAGCGTGTTGACGGTCTCGGCCGTGGGCAGGTGCATCTGCTCTACCGGCTGGCGGGTTGCCTTCTCGATGGAACGCAGCAGGTACTTCTCGCGCGGGGTCATGAACAGGATCGCGTCGCCGGAACGGCCTGCGCGGCCGGTGCGGCCGATGCGGTGGACGTAGGACTCGGTGTCGTGCGGGATGTCGTAGTTGACCACGTGGCTGACACGCTCGACGTCCAGGCCGCGGGCGGCGACGTCGGTGGCGACCAGGATGTCGATCTTGCCGTCGCGCAGGGCCTCGACCGTGCGCTCACGCTGCTGCTGCGGGATGTCGCCGTTGATGGCGGCAGCCTGGAAGCCGCGCGAGCGCAGCTTGTCGGCGAGGTCCTCGGTGGCCATCTTGGTGCGGACGAAGGCGATGACGCCCTCGAACTCTTCGACCTCGAGGATGCGGGTCAGCGCATCGAGCTTGTGCGGGCCCATGACCTGCAGGTAGCGCTGGCGGGTGTTGGCGCCCGTGGTGGTCTTGGACTTGACCTGCACCTCGGCCGGGTTGTTCAGGTACTGCTTGGAGAGCCGGCGGATCTGGCTCGGCATCGTGGCGGAGAACAGCGCAACCTGGCGGCCCGCGGGGGTCTGCTGGAAGATCTGCTCAACGTCTTCGGCGAAGCCCATGCGGAGCATCTCGTCGGCCTCATCCAGTACCAGGTACTGGAGTTCGGAGAGGTCCAGGGAACCCTTGGCGATGTGGTCGATGACGCGGCCGGGGGTACCGACAACAACCTGGGCGCCGCGGCGCAGGCCGGCGAGCTGGGGGCCGTAGGCGGAGCCGCCGTACACCGGCAGGACGGTGAAGTCGTCGATGTGCTTGGCGTAGGAGGTGAAGGCCTCGGCAACCTGGAGCGCGAGCTCGCGGGTGGGGGCCAGCACCAGGGCCTGGGTCTTGCGGGACGGGCCGTTGAGGTCGTGGAGCTCGGCCAGGCGGGACAGTGCCGGTACTGCGAATGCTGCAGTCTTACCGGTACCCGTCTGGGCCAGGCCCACGACGTCGCGGCCTTCGAGCAGCAGCGGGATGGTTGCTGCCTGGATCGGGGACGGCTTCTCGTAGCCGACGTCCTGCAGGGCGGCCAGGACGCGGCCGTCGATGCCGAGGTCCACGAACTTGACGCCTTCTTCCTCGGCGTCCTCGTCCTTGGCCGGGGCGGAGGTGGCCTCGGTCTTGGTCTTGGTCTCAGCCTGCGGGGCAGCCTCGGCGGCCGGTGCTACAACGTTCGCAGGAGCCTCGGTGAATTCCGGGGCGGAGCCGGCTGCGGGGGCAGCCGTTTCAGAAGTCTCGACGTCGCCCTGGCTGTTCGCGGTGGCGAGTTCGGTGTCGACGGAGTTGTTCTGATTTTCGGGCATAGGTGAAATTTCCTCATCCATAGGGGCCAAGCGGCACAACCCGAGGTGAGCGGAGCCGCAGTACGCGTGACACGATTGCCGGGCGTACGGTTGACCGGCGGGTCACAGAAGTCCGGCGCTTTCGCAATCCCGTGGCAGGACTTCCCGCTGCATCTCTTGGCTGCTATCCCAGCAGTCTGTACAGCGTTTTCTTTTGCCGGCTCTCCCTATGAAAATGCCCGCATCACATTTGCGGGCCCCAACACTTGCCAGTCCTGCCTCAAGAATTGGGCAGGAATAAGGGATTTCCGGAGTGGGGGATATTTCAAGTGTAGGGCATGGAACAGAACAGTGGTAGTTGAGAGGCCGACGGCGGCTGGTGAGCTTGCGCACACCGGCTCCCCATCCCTAGACCCCGAGACGGCGCTGCAGCTGTTCGAACCTCTGGTGGTACTCGGGCTGCAGGCGGATCTGGCCGTCGGCGTCGGCGTCGCGCAGCGCCTCCATGTCCTCCAGGGTGGGATCGGTGAACCATTTGACGATCGTCACGCCGTGGGCGGGGACAAAGAGCCGGTGGATGTGGTCTCCGGCCTCGATGCTGCCGGTCCGGACCACCCGGAGGTAGGTGCCCACCCTCCCCGCCTCGGTGAACCGCTGGACCCAGTGCGGCTCGCCCATCCGCCGCTGGAAGGTGGCGCAGGGGATGCGCGGGGAGGTGACTTCCACCTCGACGTCCAGTCCGACCTTCCACCGTTCGCCGATCACGGCGTTGGAGGCGGTCAGGCCCGTGATCCGGAGGTTTTCGCCGAAGATGCCCGGCGGCATGTCCCGCCCGAGCTCGCCGGCCCAGTAGTCGGCGTCGTCCTGCGAGTACGCGTAGAGGGCCTGGTCCTCGCCGCCGTGGTGGATCCTGCTGGCCTGGATATCACCGCGCAGGCCAAGTTTGTGGACTTTCACCGGTCCGTCCACCGGGCGCTTGTCGATCGCGGTGACCCCGACGCTGCCGGGATCATCGAGCAGCTGGTGAACCCTGCAGACAGCAAGCACGGATGCGGTTTCCATGGCACCAGTGTAGGCCTGCGGCGTGCCCGCGCAGGGGCGGCCGTAGGATGCTGGCATGAGCAACGAAGCTGGCATGAGCAATGGGGCCACCCTTTCCGACGTCTCCGATGTCCTGGCCCTCGATTCCCTGCTGAGCGCGGAGGAGCGCACCGTGCGCGAGCGCGTCCGCGACTTCACGAACCAGCGGATCCGGCCGGGCATTGCCGGCTGGTACGAGGACGCCGTGTTCCCCCTCGAGCTCGCCCCGGAACTGGGCGAGCTCGGCGTGCTCGGCATGCACCTGGAGGGCTACGGCTGCCCCGGCCGCTCCGCCGTCGAATATGGCCTCGCGGCGATGGAACTCGAGGCCGGCGATTCGGGCGTCCGCACGTTCGTCTCCGTGCAGGGCTCCCTCGCCATGACGGCCATCCACAAGTGGGGCTCCGAGGACCAAAAGCAGGAGTGGCTTCCCCGGATGGCCGCCGGCGAGCTGATTGGCGCGTTTGCCCTGACCGAGCCCACGGCCGGCTCGGACCCTGCCTCGATGAAGACCTTCGCCCGTCGCGACGGCTCCGGCGACGACGCGGGCTGGATCCTCGACGGCGCGAAACGCTGGATCGGACTTGCCTCCGTGGCGGGCGTGCTGGTGGTGTGGGCCATGACCGACGACGGCGTGCGCGGCTTCCTCGTCCCTGCCGGCACCGCGGGCGTCACCGCGACGCCGATCGGGCAGAAGCTCTCGATGCGCGCCTCCATCCAGTGCGACATCACGTTCGATGCCGTCCGGCTGGGCCCGGAGGCGCTGCTGCCCGCGGCGCGGGGGCTGCGCGGCCCGTTCTCCTGCCTCAACGAGGCCCGGTACGGGATCGCGTGGGGAGCCATGGGCGCCGCGCGGGATTCCTACGAGGCCGCGCTGGCCTACTCCCGGGAGCGGCTGCAGTTCGGCAAGCCGCTGGCCGGATACCAGCTGACGCAGGAGAAGCTGGTGAACATGGTCCTGGAGATCCAGAAGGGCACGCTCCTGGCCCTGCACCTGGGCCGGCTCAAGGACGCCGGCAGGCTGCGTCCGGAGCAGATCTCGCTCGGCAAGCTGAACAACGTGCGGGAGGCGCTCAGCATTGCCCGGGAGGCTCGCACGATTCTGGGCGGCAACGGCATCACGCTGGACCATTCCCCGCTGAGGCACGCCGCCAACCTGGAATCCGTCCGGACCTACGAGGGCACCGACGAGGTCCACATCCTGATCCTGGGCCAGCACATCACGGGTCTGCCCGCCTTCCGCTGAGAGCCGCGGGGCATTTCGCGCAGTGTTTCCGTGTTTCCGTGTCCGCTCGTCACGCGATACGGACGAGGCCAGTGATACAGGTGGTGACTGCCGGGTTTCGGGTAGCCAACACTCGTGCTCTCCCTGGGGCGCTTTCGTACAGTGGTGCCATCGCCAAAGGGGGACATCATGAGTCTCAACGCAAAGCCAGCCGCGTGGACACTTCGTTTCTTTCCGGCACGGCACGCCCCTGCCGGCGCGGGCGCGGACGGCCAGGACATGTCCGCTGCAGACCAGGGACCCCACCGGCACCGGGCCCGCATCAGCGCGGCACCCGTCCTGAACCGCGACCGGCTTCAGGAGAGCACAGGGACTGTCCAATCGTGGAAGTTCCACGACTTCGTCAGCACCTTCCAGCTCATGCTTCCCCACCGGGTCGAAAAGATTCACCAGGCCCTGGCCGCCGGGGACTGGGAGGACGCGCGCCTGGCCGCCCAAAGCCTGTCCTGGTCCGCATCCAAGGCCGGTGCGTGCCGGCTCGAACTCATCGCCGACCTCATCGGTGCCGACCTCCAGTCCGGACGCAGGACCCGGGCACGGGAGACTGCCTGCCTCCTCCAAGGCGCCGCCACCGAACTGGCAACAGCCCTCGCCCGGCTGAGCGCCGGCTGACCGCCGGCTGACCGGATCCGGCCACCACCGGATGCTGCCCAACACCACACGCGCTCCATGAATCAGAGCGTCACCGCAGTGCGGGCGGGCTCAGGCGGAGAAGCCGCCGTCGGCCTTGACCAGCTGCCCGGACATCCAGCGGCCCTCGGGCGAGAGCAGGAACGCGACGGTGCCGGCCACGTCTGCCGGTGTGCCCAGCCGGCCGCCGGGGTGCCGGCGGCCCAGTTCGTCACGGAGCGGCGCATCCATCCAGCCGGTATCCACCGGTCCAGGGTTCAGGACGTTGGCGCTGATCCCGAGCGGGCCGAGTTCGCGGGCGGCGGCAATCACGATCCGGTCCAGGGCGCCCTTGGAGGCCCCGTAGGGCAGGTTGAAAGCGGTGTGGTCGCTGGTCAGGGCCACGATGGCCCCGCCGTCGGGACCGGCCTGCCGGGCGAAAGCGGCAATCAGCTGCCAGCTGGCCCGGGTGTTGACCGCAAAGTGCCTCTCGAAGCTCTCCAGGGACGTGTCCAGGATGGAGGAGTCCACGGATTCTGCGTGGCTGAGGACCAGGCCCTGCAAGGTGCCGGCCTCCGCCGCGGCGGCGGACATCAGCCGGTCCACGGCGTACGGGTCCTGGAAATCCGCAAGCAGCACCACGACGGCGGCGCCGGTCGCCTGGAGCTCGGCGGTGAGGCGTTCGACGTCGTCCGGCTGGACCCCCCAAGGCATCCGGGCGTCGTAGTCCTGCCAGTAAGTCAGCACAAGGTCCCAGCCGTCGGCGGCGAGGCGGCGTGCGATGCCCGCGCCGATTCCGGCGAGCCGGCCGGCACCGGTGACAAGGGCCGTCTTACGTCCGTCGGGGGAGCTCATGCCGAACAGCCTAGCGGCGGCGGCCGGCGCGGCGCCTGTTAAGTGCGCGGCGCCTACGGGGAGACTGCGGAAGTGGAGACGGCGGCCCGGACGTTCCGTTCGGCAACCGGCTCGGGGGCAAGGTCCGGCTCCGGCCCCAGCGGATCCCGCCGCAGGGCCACGAGCCAGCACACCAGCAGGGCCAGGGCGCAGAAGACGCCGGCGCTGGAGGCCATAATCCACACCCCGGGCGTCTGGATGTCGAGGTTTTCGGCGCCGAGGGCCGTACCGATGGTCTTGGGCGAGAACAGGAATACGAGGATCGACAGGCCCAGCACGCCGCCCATGGTCCAGCGCATCCCGACGTACCGGCGCGGAGCTTCCCGCAGGGTCCAGGCGAAGGCGGGAAAGACCGCCGCGACCCACACCCAGTGGTGGGACCACGAGACCGGGCTGATCAGCAGCATGGTGAGCGCCGTCGCCGAGACGGCCACGACGCGGGCACCCTGGTCGCTGGCGGCCTTGATCACTGCGGCGCCCACGGCCACAACCGCCAGGCTCAGCAGCAGCCATGGCACGGTGACGTGCGCTTCCGGGACGCCGAAGTGCAGCAGTGCGCCCTTGATGGACAGGTTGTCCACATAGCCCGCTCCCCCCATCCGGGACGTGTCGGGCAGCATCTGGAGCCAGAACTGCAGGGATTCGGCGGGCCGGAGCAGCCAGCCGGCCGCCACGGTGGCGGTGAAGCCGGCGGCCATGTTGCCCAGCCCGCGCCAGTCCTTGCGGACCAGAAAGTAGAGCCCGAACACCAGGGGCGTCAGCTTGATGCCGGCGGCGACGCCCACCAGGAAGCCGCTGCCGGGGAAACCGCGGGCCCAGCGCCGGTTGCGGGCCAACAGGTCCACGGCGATCAGGCCCATCAGCAAGGCGTTGATTTGGCCGAACACCAGGGTCTCGCGCCAGGGACCCAGGTTCAGCACCGCCAGGACCAGGACGGCGGCGGCCCAACCGTTGCCCGGTGCCCGGAAAGTGTCGCGCCAGGAGGCTTTCGCGTTCCAGTACCGGACCGTCCGGACCGCGGCCAGGATCGCCACCCCCGCCCCGGCGGCGTTGAACAGAGTCAGCGCCGCCGCCAGGGGCAGCCGGGCCAAGAGTCCGAAGACGATGGCGGCGAACGGCGGGTAGGTAAACATCAGCCCCGGCCCGCCGGCCCAGTCCACGTTGCCCGCATACAGTGCTGAGGGTGCCGCGCCGGCGTCGTTGAGGATTTTGCCGCCGTACCAGTAGACGCTGAAGTCCAGGCCGTGCTTGCCCCAGACTCCGAGCGAGATCCAGAGGAAATAGCCCACCGCGGCGATGGCCGGGATGACGGAGAGCCGGAACAGGTGCGGGACGGGTGAATACCGCGCCGGGCTGCGGTCTGAAACGGGCACTGACATGTACTCCCCCATCGGGCTGCTGATGTAGACGCTGGCCGTTTGGTCGGTTCCGTCCAGGGCGGCGCGCAAACGCGCCCTCGCTGTCGGGTCAGTCTACAGAACAGCTACGCCGGGACCGGGACGGACTCCGGTTTCCGGGCGTCCTTGCGGATGGTGGCGCTGATAACGGCGGCGATGGTGCACATGGCAGCGGCGGCGAACCAGGCGTAGGTGTACTGGCCGGTGGCGTCCCGGACCGCCCCGGCCGCCAGGGCCGCGGCGGCGGCGCCGAGCTGGTGGGCCGCGAACACCCAGCCGAACACGACGCTCCCGTCGGCACCGAACACCTGGCGGCAGATCGCGGCGGTCGGCGGCACCGTGGCGACCCAGTCCAGGCCGTAGATGACCACGAACACGATCATGCTGGGCTGGACGGTGGCGCTGAGCAGCAGCGGCAGGACCAGCAGCCCGATCCCGCGGAACTGGTAGTAGACGGCGAGCAGGATCCGGGGGTTGAAGCGGTCCGTGAGCCACCCGGAGGCGATGGTGCCGATGATGTCGAAGAGGCCGACGACGGCGAGCAGGCCGGCCGCGGTGGTTTCAGGCATGCCGTGGTCGTGGGCGGAGGGGATGAAATGGGTGCCGATCAGCCCGTTGGTGGTCGCGCCGCAGATCGCGAAGCCGGCCACCAGGGCCCAGAAGGTACGCACTTTGCTGGCCCGTTTGAGGACCTGCAGGGCACGGACCGCGGCGTTCCGGCGGGGCTCCCGCACTTCCTGCCCGGCGGCCGTTCGCGTCGGTTCGGGCCCGCTGGATTCCGCGCCGGCGTCCGGGCCGGGGGCCGGCGGCGTCGCCCCGTAGGGCAGCACGCCGACGTCGGCCGGTGAGTTCTTCAGGAACATCAGCACGAGCGGCACCACGGCCAGCGCGCCGGCACCGATCAGGAGCGAGGCCTGCCGCCAGCCCGGGTCCTGGGCAAGGGCCGCGATGAAGGGCAGGAACACGAGCTGTCCGGCGGCGCTGCCGGCGGTGAGGATGCCGATTACCAGGCCGCGGCTCTTGGCGAACCACGTGTTGGCGATGGTGGCGGCGAAGACCAGCGCCATGGACCCGGTGCCGAGCCCGATCAGCAGCCCCCACGTCAGCAGGATCTGCCAGGACTGGGTCACGAGGACCGTCAGCGCGCTGCCGGCGCCGATCAGCACCAGGGCCACGGCCGTGACGGCGCGGATGCCGAAGCGTTCCATGAGCGCTGCCGCGAACGGTGCCGTGAGCCCGAACAGCACGAGGTTGATGCTGACCGCGGCGGAGAGCACGGTGGTGGACCAGCCGAACTCGGTCTGCAGCGGCACCATCAGCACACCAGGGGCCGCCCGGAACCCTGCCGCGCCGACCAGCGCGAGGAAAGCCACGGCCGCGACGGTCCACGCCGGGTGGATGCGGCGGCGGACCGGCGCCGGGGCCACGGTGGTTTCGGGGGGATTCATGCGGCGGTTCCGTTCTGGACAGGGGTCCCGGTGCCGGCCGAGGCCAGCGGCACGGGGTCCGCGGTGCGGGAGAGGCTGTGCCAGCTCGTGTTGGCGGCCGTCAGCGGTTCCCCGCAGGCCGTGCACGTGTCAGCCGAGGAAGTCCTCTCCCCGCAGCCGCTGTGGATGACGAACATGTGTGCCTGCCCGGACGGCGCCGGGAGATGCTTTTCGGCCCAGATCACGACGGCGTTGAGCACCGGGAGGGCGTCTTCGCCCATGGCGGTGAGGACGTATTCCTGGCGGGTGCGGCCGCCGTCGTCGTAGGGCCGCCGGGCCAGGAGCCCCGCGGCGACGAGCCCGGCGAGCCGCTTGGTGAGCACGGAATCGGCCGCCCCCAGCCGATGTTTCATGGCCTCGAAGCGGCCGTTGCCGAAGAAAACCTCGCGCAGGACCAGCACGCTCCAGGGATCGCCCAGGATGTCGAGGCCGCGGGCCATGCTGCAGGTCCGTTGGGACCAGTCGGATCGAAGTGCCATGCGGCCACCCTAGCTGACTCTCTTAGAGAAAGCTAGGGTGGTCCGGCGGATGACCCGGGCGCCCGGGTCATCCGCCGGCGCAACGGTGCAGCTAGCTGCCGGCGGCCAGGGAGGAAATCGCGGCGTCGAGGTCGGCGATCAGATCCTCCACGTCCTCGATGCCGCACGAGAGCCGGATCAAGTTGACCGGGACCGCCAGTTCCGTGCCCTTGACCGAGGCGTGCGTCATTTCGGACGGGTAGTTCATCAGCGATTCGATCCCGCCCAGGGACTCCGCAAGGGTGAACACGGAGGTCGATTCGGCCACCTTGCGGGCCGCGGCCTCGCCGCCCTTGAACTGCACGGAGATCATGCCGCCGAACTTCTTCATCTGCTTTTTGGCCAGCTCGTGGCCGGGGTGGGTGGGCAGGCCCGGGTAGAGCACGGCCTCGACTTCGGGGCGCTCCAGCAGCCATTCGGCCACGGCCTGGGCGTTGTCGCTGTGCCGGTCCATGCGCACGCCGAGGGTTTTCAGCCCGCGGGTGGTGAGGAAGGCGTCCATCGGCCCGGACACGGCGCCGACGGCGAACTGCACAAAGCCGATCTTCTCCGCGAGTTCCGGGTCGTTGACCACGATCGCGCCGCCGACGACGTCGGAGTGCCCGCCGATGTACTTGGTGGTGGAATGCACCACCACATCGGCGCCGAGGGCCAGCGGGGTCTGCAGGTACGGGGAGGCGAAGGTGTTGTCCACGACGAGGAGGGCGCCGGCGTCGTGCGCCACCTTCGCGAGCGCCTCGATGTCGGTGATCTTCATCATCGGGTTCGACGGCGTCTCCACCCACACCAGGCGGGTCTTGCCGCCGGCTGCGCCTCCGGACGCGCCGCCTGCCGCGACGGCGGCCGCGACGGCGTCGAGGTCGGACATGTCCACCGGGGTGTTGCCGATGCCCCACTCCCCCAGGACCCGGCTGATGAGCCGGTACGTGCCGCCGTAGGCGTCGTTGCCGAGCACAATGTGGTCACCGGGGCGGGTGAGGGCTCGGATCATCGAGTCCTCGGCGGCCAGGCCGGAGCCAAAGGAGAACGCGGCGCTCCCGCCCTCCAGGGCCGCCAGCTGCTCCTGCAGCGAGTCACGGGTCGGGTTGGTGCCCCGGCCGTATTCGTAACCGGCCCGCAGCCCGCCGATGCCGTCCTGGGCATAGGTCGAGGAGAAGTGCACGGGGGGCACCACCGCCCCGGTGCGGGGCTCAAACGCCTGGCCGGCGTGGATGGCGCGGGTGTTGAAACCCTGGTCTTTCGAGGACGGGCTTTCAGGCACAGACATGGGACTCCTTGAACTGGTCAGTTGCTGAGGTACGCGAGGAGGTCGTGGCGGGTCAGGATCCCCACCGGGGCGCCGACAAACGTCACCATGAGGGTGTCGGCGTCGGAGAGGAGTTCGCGGGCGGTCGAGATCGATTCGAGCGAGCCGATCACGGGAAGCCGGGCCTCCATGTGTTCGGAGATTTTGTCCGAGAGTTTGGCCTCGCCGCGGAAGAGCTTGGCCGTGAGGGTGCGTTCGTCCACGGCGCCGAGCACCTCGCCCATGACGACGGGCGGTTCCTGCGACAGGACGGGGATGTGCGAGACGCCGTACTCGTTCATGATGTTGATGACGTCGCGGACGGACTCGTTCGGGTGGATGTGGACGAGGTCCGGGAGTTCACCGGTCTTGGCCTTGAGGATCTCGCCCACCGACGCCTCGTCCCCGCCGGCCAGGAAGCCGTAGGAGCGCATCCACTGGTCGTTGAAGATCTTGGCCAGGTACCCGCGGCCGGAGTCCGGCAGGATGACCACGACGACGGCCTCGGCCGGGAGGTCCTTGGCGACTTCCATGGCGGCCACGACGGCCATGCCCGAGGACCCGCCCACCAGCAGGCCTTCCTCGCGCGCCAGCCGGCGCGTCATCGCGAAGGAGTCGGCGTCGCTGACGGCAATGACGTCGTCCGGGACCGACTTGTCGTAGTTGGCCGGCCACATGTCCTCCCCGACGCCCTCGACAAAGTACGGGCGTCCCGTGCCGCCGGAGTACACCGAGCCGGCAGGATCCGCGCCGATGATCTTCACGACGCCGCCCTCGGCCCCGGGGCGCCCGGCGGAGACTTCCTTGAGATACCGGCCGGTGCCGGTGATCGTGCCGCCGGTCCCGGCGCCGATCACGCAGTGGGTGATGCGGCCGTCGGTGTCGTGCCAGATCTCAGGGCCCGTGGTCTCATAGTGGCTGGCCGGGGCGGCGGGGTTGGAGAACTGGTCCGGTTTGTAGGCGCCGGGGATTTCGGTGACGAGCCGGTCGGAGACGCCGTAGTAGCTTTGCGGGCTGTCCGGCGGGACGGCGGTGGGCGTGACCACCACTTCCGCGCCGTAGGCCTGGAGCACGGCCCGCTTGTCCTCGCCGACCTTGTCCGGCACGACGAAGATGCAGCGGTAGCCCTTCTGCTGCGCCACGAGCGCCAAGCCGACGCCGGTGTTGCCCGAGGTGGGCTCCACGATCGTGCCGCCGGGCAGGAGCTGGCCCGTTCGTTCGGCCTCCTCGATCATCTTGACCGCAATGCGGTCCTTGATCGAACCGCCGGGGTTCAGGTATTCGAGCTTCACCAGGACCGTGGCTGCGATGCCATCGGTCACGTGGTTGAGTTTGACGAGCGGCGTATGGCCAATGAGGTCCAGGATGGACTGGGCGTACTTCATAGGTACAAAGTTACCGTCTCCGGCACGGCGGGCACGTCGGCGCGGCCACGGCCACGGCAGGTGCGAGGATATGGCGGTGAAGAGGATCGCCAGGCTGAAGAAGTTCAGGAGCTATGCGCTGCCCGCGGGCATGCTGCTGGCCGGGTGCGCGGCGCTGGCGTCCGGGCTGCTGCCGGTCCCCGCCTTCCAGGCGCTGGCAGCACGCACCGTGCCGATCCTGGCGTTCGTGGTCGCGATGTCCCTGGTCACCGAGCTGGTGGATGAGGCCGGACTCTTCCGCGTCGTCACGGAGCGGCTGGCCGCCCTGGGCCGCGGCCGGGTCCTCTTGCTGTGGTTCCTCGCGATCGCCCTCGCCACCGTTTCCACGGTGTTCCTGTCGCTGGACACGACGGCGGTGCTGGTGACTCCCGTCGTCGTGCTGCTGGCCATTCACGCCCGCATTCCGCCGCTGCCGTTCGCGCTGACCACGGTGTGGCTGGCGAACACGGCCTCGCTGCTGCTGCCGGTCTCCAACCTGACCAACCTGCTGGCGCAGGAGCGGCTCAACCTCAGCCCCGCCGCGTTCGCTTCGCTCGTGTGGGCTCCGGCACTGGTGGGCATCCTCGCGCCGCTGGTGCTCCTGTGGCTGGCGTTCCGGAAGGACCTGCGCGGCACGTACGGCCCCCAGCCCGTCCATAAGGTCCGGGACCGGGTGCTGCTGTACGCGGCATCGGGGGTCATGGTGGTCCTGCTCCCGGCGCTTGTCTCCGGGGTTCCGGTGCAGATCCCGGCGCTCGCGGCGGCGGCGGCACTGCTCCTGCTTTTCCTCTGGCGCCGGCGCTCCGTCCTGCGCTGGTCTATGATTCCCTGGCGCCCGCTGATGCTCACGTCCGGAC
This sequence comes from Arthrobacter sp. 49Tsu3.1M3, assembly GCF_900168135.1. Lineage (NCBI taxonomy): Bacteria > Bacillati > Actinomycetota > Actinomycetes > Micrococcales > Micrococcaceae > Arthrobacter > Arthrobacter sp. 49Tsu3.1M3. The sequence goes on along the minus strand of NZ_FUZD01000002.1, from coordinate 71,816 downwards.
TGTTCATGGTGGTGGAGACCCTGCACGCCAACGGGCTCACCCAGTTCCTGACCGGGATCGCCGGCACGGGCGAGAGCCTGCCGTCGCTCCTGCAGCTCGCCGGCCTGGGCGCCGGGGCAGCCAACGCGGTCAACAACCTCCCCGCCTATCTGGCCCTGGAACCGGTGGGCGGCTCCCCGGCCCGGCTGGCGGCCCTGCTGATCGGCGTGAATCTGGGCCCGCTGGTGACCCCCTGGGCGTCCCTGGCCACGCTGCTGTGGCACGAGCGGCTCCGTTCCCTGAACGTGGAGATCCGCTGGGGCGGCTTCGCCCTCGCCGGCGTGGCCGCCGTCGTCCTCACCGTCCCGTTGGCGGTCGTGGCGCTGTGGCTCACCACCGGGATGCAGTGAGGTGGACGTACTGAGGCCCGGCTGCGCCGGCAGCGGCGTCAGGCGCCGATGTCATTCCCGGCGTTCGCTGCCCCGGCGCCGCCCTCACGCGGGGCGTTCTGCCAGAGGCCGACCACATTGCCCTCAGTGTCCCGGAAGTAAGCGGCCCAGCCCATGGTGCCGATTGGCTCGCGCGGTAAGACGGTGCTGCCGCCCAGGGCGTTGATCTTCTCCAACGCCGCGTCGATGTCGTCGACATCCACCGTGACCACCGGGGATGTGAGGTCGCCTTCGCGGCGGAACATGCCGCCGTTGATGGATCCCGGCACGGAGGGCATGCCGTTGGCATCCGTCGGCGTCGTCTTGATCATGGCGTAACTCATCTCCGGCACCTGGCTTACCTCCCAGCCGAACGCCGAACTGTAGAACTCCCGTGCGCGGCCCTCGTCGTCTGCGGGGATTTCGAAATGTACCACTCCACCAGCCATCACACTCTCCTAAGAACAAGGATTCGGGGCCTAGAGGCGGGCGCGGACACACCACGCCACAGGCGGATTTTAGCCCCGGCGGCGCGGGAGGTTAAGGGCCCTACGGCCCCTGCGGTGCTGCGGCGGATGCCGCTGCTGTCAGCGGGCCGTGGGAACATGTTCGAATGAGCCTTGCAGACGCCCCCGCAGGCATTGCCGCCGCGGCGGACGCCTCATTGCGGTGGCACCCGGGCGGCCCGTTCGACTTGATGCAAACCATCGGCACGCTGCTGCGCGGCCACGGCGACCCGTCCATCCGCACCGCCCCGGACGGGATCTGGTTCGCGTTCACGACCCCCCGCGGTCCGGCCACGCTGCGCCTGGCAACGGCCGGGACGCGGGCTGACCCTGCCGTGGACGCGCAGGCCTGGGGTCCCGGAGCGGGGGACGCCGTCGATTCCGTCCCGCGCATGCTCGGGAACGACGACGACTGGTCCGGCTTCGACGAGCCCGCCTTCCATGCCACGCTCCCGCGCATGGTGGTTGAAGCCCGACGCCGGAACCTCGCGATCCGGCTGCCTGCAACCGGCAGGATGATCGATGCACTCGTGCCGACCATCCTGGAGCAGAAGGTCACCGTCATCGAGGCCCGCCGCGGATACCGCTACCTGATGTACCGCTTCGGGACGGCGGCGCCGGGCGCCGGCACCGTCGCGCCCGCCAATCTGCTGGTCCAGCCGACGGCCGCGCAGTGGCTGCACATCCCGTCCTGGGAATGGCACAAGGCCGGCGTGGGCCCGCAGCGGTCGGGAACCGTCATGCGGGCGCTGCGTTCCGCCGCCGCGCTGGAACGGCTCGCCGCCCTTCCGGCCGCGGAGGCGGCGGCCAAGCTGCAGACCCTGCCCGGAATCGGGGTCTGGACGGCGGCGGAGGTGGTGCAGCGCACGCACGGCTGCCCGGATTCGGTCTCGGTCGGCGACTACCACCTTGCGGCCTACGTGGGCGCCGCCCTGACCGGCCGCCGGACGGACGACGCCGGCATGCTCAGGCTGCTGGCTCCCTGGGCGGGCCACCGGCAGCGGGTGGTCCGGATGATCGGGCTGAGCGGCTTCCGGAAGCCGACCTTTGGCCCGCGCATGACCATCCAGGACCACCGCGGCCACTGACCTCTTTCCCAGGAGCAACGCGGGGTCACTTATGGCCCATCCGCCGTGCTTTCATGGGCGCTAAGTGACCCCGCGTTGTCTCAGACCGGGCGGATTCGCGACCGCTTGATCCTGGCGATCATGGACTCGAAACCCTCGGCGAGGTCATCGGCGTTGGCTTTGAAGTACGCCCAACCCGCGCTGCGGAAGGCCTCGTCGCGACGATTATCCTTCGACTGTTGTTCCCGGGTGAGGTGAGGAGCGCCGTCGTACTGGACGGCGAGCCGGAATCTCCGGTAACCCAAGTCAGCAGCCGGCGAGCGCCGGTCATCCGGATCAAGCCTCAGTTGCAGCTCCGGTTCCGGCAGTCGCGCATCCAGCAGCGCCAGCCGCAGGAAGGTCTCCGGGAAGGAGTCTGCTCCCACCCGCATCTCCTCCAGGGCCAGCCGGGCCTTCTCGACGCCCTTCATGTTGGGATGCTGGCGGATCAGCAGCCGCAGGCCGTCCTTGTAGGCGTAAGGTTCCGACCTCAGTTCGAGGCTGGGCCGGGGCAGCCGGATGAGCTGGTCGCCCAAGGCAATGAGGTAGTTGAGCGGCAGTACCGCCGCCAGATCCAGCCAGGTCCGTGGTGGTGCGGTGACCGGGATGCCGTCGGCCTCGGTCAGCTCGCCGGGGAGGCACCGCACGCGGTGGCCTGTGACCCCGGCCCGGCGGACCCTGGGCAGTTCATGGGGCTTGCTGAGGTGGATGGTCGGGCACTCGCCCATCCACGGTGGCAGTCCGAGGCTGGTCAGCACTGCCGCGGTTTCGTGGGAAACCCAAGCGCCAGGGGTGGCGGCGGCGAGGACCCGGGCCCGTTCGGCGATCTCGAGGTGCCGGCCGGCGGGCAGATAGATAAGGCGGCCGCCGTCGGACAAATCATGGGCCCGCAGACGTTTGGGCCGGACGCCCAGCGCGCGTGACTCATACACGGTGAACGGTGTCTGGACGAGGCTTCCGGGGAGAGGCACGATGCGGACCATGCGCACCATTGTGACCGCGGATCAGCCTCGGCGCTGAGGTTATCCACAGGCCCTCAGGAATCGCCAAAACGCGGGGTCACTTACGGCCCATTCGGAGGCTCCGGATGGGCCGTAAGTGACCCCGCGATGTGGTTAAGCGCCGGTCTGGAGGCCCAGCCGGGCCGCGGCCTCCTGGCGCATGTCCACCTTGCGGATCTTGCCGGAGACGGTCATCGGGAAGCTCTCCCGGACATCGACGTAGCGCGGGATCTTGTAGTGCGCCAGCTTGCCGCGGCAGAACTCGGCCAGGCTGGCGGCGTCCATCGGCGCGGCCCCCGGCTTCAAAATGACGCAGGCCATCAGCTCCTCGCCGTACGTCGCGTCCGGGACCCCGATCACCTGCACGTCCTGGATGTCCGGGTGGGTGTAGAGGAATTCCTCGATTTCGCGCGGATAGACGTTTTCGCCGCCGCGGATCACCATGTCCTTGATCCGGCCCTCGATCACGATGTACCCGTCCGCGTCCATCCGGGCGAGGTCCCCGGTGTGCATCCAGGCGTCGGCGTCGATCGCCTCGGCGGTCTTGTCAGGCTGGTTCCAGTACCCGCGCATCACCGCGTAGCCGCGCGTGCAGAGTTCGCCGATCCCGCCGCGCTCCAGCACCTCTCCCGTGAGCGGATCCACGATCCGGCTCTCCAGGTTCGGCATGGTCCGGCCCACGGTCTCGGTGCGCTGGGCCATGGTGTCCACGCTCCGGGTCATTGTGGACACCGGCGAGGTCTCCGTCATGCCGTAGCAAATGGCGACGTCTTTCATGTTCATTTCCGTGATGACCCGGTTCATCACCTCGATGGGACACAGCGAGCCGGCCATGACGCCCGTGCGCAGTGTCGAGAGGTCGTAGGAGGCGAAGTCCGGGAGGGCGAGCTCGGCGATGAACATGGTCGGCACGCCGTACAGCGAGGTTCCACCGAAGTCCTGCACAGCTTCCAGCGCCGCGGCCGGCGAGAACGACCGGCCGGGGATGATGGTGGCGGCCCCGTGGCTGAGCGCCGCGAGGTTCCCGATCACCATGCCGAAGCAGTGATAGAAGGGCACCGGGATCACCACGCGGTCGTGTTCCGTGTAGCCCAGCTGCTCGCCGATCGAAAAGCCGTTGTTGAGGATGTTGTGGTGCGTCAGTGTGGCGCCCTTCGGGAACCCCGTGGTGCCGGAGGTGTACTGCAGGTTGATGGGGTCCTGCGCGTCCAGTGCCGCCATGCGCGCCTTCAGCTCGGAGTGCCCGACGTCGTCGGCACGCTTGAGCAGCTCGGCATAGGTGCGCTCCGCCTCAGTGCCGGGTTCGCCGGCGGTCAGCCCGTCCTGGCCGGCGTCCGGGAGGAAGACCAGCTCGCGCAGGTCCGGGCACGCCGCCAGCGCCTGCCGCGCCATCCCGGTGTAGTCGCTGTTCCTGTCCGACGGGGCGGTGACCAGCATGCGCATGCCGTTCTGGGTGACCACAAACTCGAGCTCATGGCTGCGGTAGGCGGGGTTGACGTTGACCAGGATCGCCCCGACCTTCGCCGTGGCGTACTGCAGGATGGTCCACTCGGCGCAGTTGGGGCTCCAGATGCCAATCCGCTCGCCCTTCGCGACGCCCAGGGCGAGGAGCGCACGTGCCAGCCGGTCGACGTCGTCGTTCAACTTGGTGTAACTCCACCGCCGGGCCTCTTCGCCGGGTACCGCGGCCGCCTCGATCAGGGCATCGTGGTACGGGAACCGCGCCGCGATCCGTTCGAAGTTCGCGCCAATGGTTTCCTCGAGCAGCGGGACGTCAGTGTCCCCGGCTGTGTAAGCAAGCATGGTGTGACGCTACCAACAGTGCGGGGGCAAAAGAAGAGCAAAGCTTGGAAGTCCTATGAAATCTTGGGTCATGTTCCGGCGCCTGCACGGCAGCCCGGTAGGGTGATTGCCATGAGTGCACCCGTTGACCTTCAGGCCATTTTCATCCCCAACGACGGCGAATTCTTCCGCGTGAAGCTCGCCCTGGACATCGCGATCGACGAGGTGGTCAACGAGCCCGGCTGCATCCGCTACGAGCTCACCGAGGCCAGCGAGGACAAGCTCGTCCTGACCGAACGGTGGGCCAGCCAGGCGGACCTCGACAAGCACTCCAAGGGCACCGCCTTCCAGGACCTGAACGAATCCCTCAGCGCGCTGCTGGCCGAGCCGGTCAAGCTCGAAACGCTCTAACCCACCCTTCCAACCACAACGCGGGGCCACTCCGCGCCCATCCCTGAGGGAATTATGGGCGCGGAGTGACCCCGCGTTGCTTTAAGCCTGGGATTAAGCCGTGGAGGCTCAGGCCTCCGGGATCTGGGTGCCGTCCTGCTTGGCCGCAGCTGCGGCGGCCTCGGCCTGGGACCGGGCCACGTGGGCGTGGACTTCTTCCATGTCCAGGGCCTTGACGGCGTCGACAACCTGCTCGAGCTGCTGCGCGTTCAGGGCGCCAGGCTGCGAGAATACCAGGACCTTTTCGCGGAAGGCCATCAGCGTGGGAATCGACGTGATGCCGGCCTCGGCGGCGAGCTGCTGCTCGGCTTCGGTGTCGACTTTGGAGAAGACGACATCCGGGTGCTTCTCGGAGATCGCCGAGTACGTGGGGCCGAACTGCTTGCACGGGCCGCACCATTCGGCCCAGAAATCGACGAGGACAATGTCGTTATCCTCGACTGTCGATGCGAACTGTTCACCTGTGATGTCTACGGTAGCCATGAGTCAACGGTACGGGAGCGGACGCGGATTGTCCCCGGCATTTCGCTGTTGGCACATCCGGACGGGGCTCTGGGCAGGTCACGCCCAGGCGTGCGGGGCCGGACGCCTGGCGCCGGGCAGGGCGTTGGTTTCGCGCCATTCGTGGATCCACTCGGGCAGCTCCAGATCCGCCGGCGGGGCGCCGAACTCGCGGATGATCTCCTCCTGGCTGACGGGCTTGCCCTTGCTCAGGAGCCGGGTGGCGATATAGGCGCGCGCGTACACTTCGCCGTCCACCACCATCCGCTGCTCGAAGTAGATGGCTTTCGAGTCCAGGCCGATGATCCTGGACTCGATCGTGTACTGCTGCCAGAGCTGCAGGGAACGGCGGAACGCGATGGTCTCCCCCGCCGCGACCGGGGTCCAGCCCCGGCGGCGCATCTTCTTCCAGGTGCCGCTGCGGGCCATGAGATCGAAGCGCCCAAGGTCCATGAGTGAGAAGTACATGCCGTTGTTGACGTGCATGGCGATGTCGATGTCCGTGGGCAGGACCCGCAGCGGCAGCGAGGAGTTGTCCCAGATGCTTAGCGGTGAGCGGCGTGAGGATGTGAACAGCAGCAGGAGAGTCCGGAACAGGAGATGCATGAGTCATATGTTACCCGCGGGTAACAAGTGTGCCAAGGGGTGGGTGCCGGAACCTAGCTGTGCGCCGACAGAACCGAGACGGTGGCTTTGGCGCCGGCGCCGCGAATCGTCCAGCAGTTCCCGGCGCCGATCACCTCCAGCGCCTCCAGGTCCGCCTGGTGCAGGACCAGGGCAGTGTCCTCATCCACGGCGACCGCGCGGTCCACGAGACCATTTGCCACCGCCCCAACGGCCCGGCCGAGGGTTCCCGCCTGGGCGGCGTGCACGTCGACGGCGAAAGGCACCAGGCCCAGGCCGCCACGGATCTCCACTTCATCCAGGCCCTCCGACCAATCCGCTGGGCAGACCTCGGTGCCGCGGATCCGGTAGCCGCCCACGATCGAGCGCACCGGCGCCACCATCGCGCCGGCTGAGAATCCCATATACGGCACACCGTCAGAGACCAGACTGCGGATGGGCTGCGCGGACGGCAGCAGGCCTTCCAGATAGCCCGGCGTCGGCCCGCCCCCGACGACGATGCCGTCGACGTCGTCGAACACGGCAGGGTCCGCCCCCCGGTTGAAGCCGAGGAGGACCGGAACCACGTCGCAGGCTGTCCGTGACTGCAGCGGATCCAAATAGGCAGGCAGGAAATATTCCGAGCTGCCCTCATGGTCAAAGAGAACCACAGCGACGCGCGGAACCCTGCCGGGGGCCCGGTGCCGGAGTTCCTTGGCGAAGCGGTCGAAGACGGCGGCCGTGGTTACGGTGTCCGGGCCGCCGCCAACAAGCAGAATGGTCATGGTTCAACGTACCCGGATCCGGGGCAATCGCCATCAGTGTCTGCACCAGTCTCAGCGGACGCCAAAGTTCCTGTGCCGATTGACCGCCGCGGAGGGTGAGGAACATAATCGGAATCGGTACTAGTTTCACGACACGACTGCGCCGACCATGAGGCCGACGGCAGAGCATTCAACGGAAAGCGGTCGGCATTATGACTACTGCCCATCATCCTGTTGCTTCGACTGGCTGGACCGGCTGGGTCCGTTTCGCCGGAGTCATTCTGATCATCAACGGCGTTTTCAGCGGCCTTCAAGGACTCGTGGCTCTCACCGGTCCTGACACCTACTATTTGTCGACCCCGGGAAGCCTGTTCCTCTTCGATGCGAAGGGGTGGGGCTGGTGGAATGTCGCCCTCGGGGTGCTCTTGATCCTCACCGCCGTCGGGCTATTCTCAGGTGCAACGTGGGCTCGAGTCGTTGGTGTTGTGGTTGCCGGCTTCAGCGCGGTCGTTCAACTGATGCTCATTCCGGCGCAGCCGTGGTGGTCCGTCATCGTCATCGCCATGGACGTGCTGATCATCTACGCGATCATCGCCCACGGCGAGGAACTCAAGGCTGAGCAGGCACCCCCGTCAACAAACCCGTAGGGCACCGACGCGATCAGCCGGCCGCGATCAGCTCCACTTCGTAGCCGTCCGCATTCACGAGGTAGGCGGCGTAGTGGCCGGGGCCCCCCGCGTGCGGGTACTTGTCCGGAAACAGTTCGGTCCAGCCGTGGCTGAGGCTCTCGCCGGCCATCGCGTCTACGTGCTCCCGGGTCCCCGCGCTGAACGCGACGTGGTTCAGGCCCGGGGCTTTGCGGTCGTGGACGGTTCCGGTCAGCGCCGGGGACTGCTCGACGACGATGTACGTCGGACCGCGGCGCCAGCTGCACCCGTGGGCCCAGTCCTGGTAGGCCTCGTAGCCCAGCCGGCCCAGCAGCCAGCCCCACTGGTCCCTGGCGCGCTGCAGGTCCGGCACCCAGAGTTCTACGTGGTGCAGGGCACCAAAGTCCGCCGGTGCAACCGGAACATCAGCCATCAGAACAGTATCCGCTGGAACAGGATGTGGTCCTGCCAGGATCCGGCGATCCGAAGGTACTGGGCTGCCAAACCGATCTCCTCAAAGCCAGCCCGCTTCAGGATCCGCTGGGACGCGGCGTTGTGCGGGAGGGTTGAGGCCTGCAGCCGGTGCAGTCCGAGTTCGTTGCGCGCGGTTTGGAGAGCGAACTCCACCGCGGCCGAGCCGATTCCCCGCCCCGTCATGTCCTTGTCCACCCAGTAGCCGAGGTGGGCGCTGAGGAATGGCCCCCGGACAATCCCGCTGAGGTTGATCACCCCGATGACGCGGGGGCCTTCCACGAGGACCCAGGGCACGTCCGTTCCCGCGATGAACAACCCGAGCTTGGATTCAATGCTGGCGGCCTGTCCCCCGGCGGTGAAGAATTCCTCAAACCGCAACGGTTCCCAGGGCGCCAGGTGCTCCCGGTTCCGCAGGTAGGCGTCGGCAAGGGGCCCGGCGTCGGACCTGCGCAGCACCCGCACGCACACGGTATCCGTCAAAGCGACGCTGTTCTCGGTCATCCGCAGACTCTAACGGTCATCCCGAACGGCTTCAATCAGCGTGCGGCAGTCACGGGAGTTTCGGTGGTGCGTGGCGGCGGGCTCTCAACCGCTGGCGTCATCGTCGTCCTCGTTCGGGTCGGCGCCGCGAACGTTCACGCTCTGCACTCCCGGCACATCCAGGAGGTAGGGAACGAGTTCCCGCAGCGGAAGATGACCATGGAAGCGGATGTCCATGAGGACGATCGGCTTTTGTTCATCGCCCGCCTTATTAATGCTCAGGATTGATGAGCTGAACCCCATATTGGTGGCGATCTCCAAAACTTGCCGCAGCACGCCCCGGTTGTCGGCATAGCCCAGGTGCAGGACCCGGTGGGCGTCGGGGGTCGGGATTTTCCTGATCACGGGAGAGACGACGTACAACGTGATGAGGTGGAAAACGGTCAGCGAAACAGCCAGGGACAGCATCCCGGCCCCGCACGCCATGCCGACGGCGGCAGAAACCCAAATGCTGGCGGCCGTCGTCAGGCCGCGGACTACGTTCCGTCCCTTGAAAATCACCCCGGCGCCAAGGAAGCCGATGCCGCTGACGATTTGGGCTGCAATACGGGACGGGTCCACGGTACCCCCGGTCTGGACGGCGGCGAAGCCGTAGGCGGAGATCAGGGTGAACGTGCACGATCCGAGCCCGACCAGGACGTGGGTACGGTAGCCGGCGACCTTTTGCCGGACCTGCCGCTCGGTGCCAATCAGGGAGCAGAGGATAAATGTGGCCAGCAGGAGCCCGATTTCCACCAGCGTGGTCGGGGTATATAGCCCGTATGCGTCCTGCATCCCGCCCTCCGACCCGGCCCGAGAGTGGCGTCCCGTCAGTGCCGGAATGCGCCGGGAACTCTCGAATCTGATATTACCGCTGCCCTCTATTGGCGAGTAGTGGCTGGCCTGGCCCGCTTACGGGGCCAGGTCCCGGCGGCGCCAGCCGGCATATCCCACCGCGGCGAGCGCCGCGGCAGTCACCGTAAGTCCGAGCAACGGCCCGGCGGCGCCGGAATCCAACGGCAGAAGCGGCGAGTGCCGGAACGGGGAGAGCTCCATCAGCCACTCCGGGGCGTTCCACAGCACACCAAACTCACCCAGCGCGACGAAGAGCAACAGCAGGGCCCAGACCGTCCCGGTCAGCCGGGGAGCCCAGCCGAACACCGCCAACACCGCCGCGGTCATGACCCAGGCCGCGGGGATCTGGGCCGCAGCTGCCAGAGTGACGCGGCCGAGTTGATTGGCATCGGCCAGGACCGTGGCTGCGCCGGCCCCGACCGACACTCCGGCCAGCAGCATGAGCACGGCGACGCCGGCCAGTGCCAGGGCGAAATGGCTGGTCGCCCACCGCGGCCGGGTGGTGGCGGTGCCCAGCAGTGCCTCGACGTGGCCGTCGGTCTCCTCGTCACGGAGCCGGCTGGCCGCGGACAGTCCGTAGGCAGCGGCCAACAGTCCCATGATGCTGATCTCCGCGGCAATGAAGGCATCCGTCATGGCCTGGGTTCCGCCCAGCATCATGATCAAGTCCTGCGCGTTGGGCGAACTTAACAAGTCCGTGACGTTGCCGGCCAGCGATCCGATCACCACGCCGAACACCACGAAGGCGACCGCCCAGGCCGCCAGCAGCCGGAACTGGAGCCGCACGGCGAGGTCCCCGACCCCGCGGAGCGAGCCGCGCGCCGGGCCGGGGCGCTCCTGGCGCAGGCCGGAGCCGAGGTCCCGGCGGGCGCGGAGGGCCAGGGCCACGGGCACGAGTACGGCGCACAGCGCCAGTGGCAGGGCGAGCACCCACCACTGGTCCCCGGCGAAGGCCCGGATCTGCTGGTTCCAGCCGATCGGCGAAAGCCAGGACAGGGCGGAGGGCCCCGGTTCGGCGAGGTCCCCCACCGCCCGCAGCGTATAGGTCACGGCAACGACGCCGAGGCTCATTCCGGTGGCCGCCCGAGCGCTGGCCGTCAGCTGGGCGGTGACCCCGGCCACGGCGCTGAACGCCATGCCGGTGGCAGCCCAGCCCAGTCCGAACGCGATCGAGCCGGCGGCCGGAAGTCCACCGGCTGCCAATGACACCGCCGTGACCAGCCCCAGGACAATGCTGGCTCCGAAGCTGATGGTGAGGGCGGCCGCGAGCGGCGCGTCGCGCCCCATCCGGCCCCCGCCCAGGAGCTCGAGCCGCCCGGACTCTTCGTCGCTGCGGGTATGGCGGACGGTGATGAACACCATCAGGACGGCCAGGATGGCAGCCATGAACGCCGTGTATTTGATGAGGGACAGGGCACCGAGGGACGTGGGGTCGTAGACCCTGCCGAAGAGGGCCACGAGCGAGGCCGTGGCATTCAGCGCCGTCGCGGCCTCGACCCGGCTTCCCACATCGGGGTAGAGCTCGGCGCCGGCTACCGCGGTTGAATACGTTGTCGCGGCGAATCCGGCGATCCATGCCGGCAACAGCCATCGGTCGCGGCGGAGCCCGAGCCTGATCAGGACTCCGGTCCCCGCCAACGTTTCACGCATCTGCGGTGCGTCCGCTGCTCGACCCGGCCGCGGCCACGGGCACCGCCGCGCCGTAGTGGCGCAGGAAGAGCTCCTCCAGGGTGGGCGGCTGGCTGGTCAGCGCGACGAGTCCCGCGTCGGTCAGCGCCCGCATGAAGGGGGCCAGGCCGGACGGTTCCACTTGGGCGCTGACGCGGTGGTTCGTGACGACGACGTCGTGGACGCCTGGCAGGGCATCCAGGCCCGCCGGCACCACCGCGACATCGGCGGTGACGGAGGTACGGGTCAGGTGCCTGAGCTCATCAAGCCGCCCCGTCTCCACCACCTGGCCCTCACGGATAATGCTCACGCGGTCCGAAAGTGCCTCGGCCTCGCTGAGGATATGGCTGCTGAGCAATACCGTGCGGCCCTGGTTCCGCAGTTCCCGGATACAGCCGCGGAAGGCCCCCTCCATCAGGGGGTCCAGTCCGCTGGTGGGCTCGTCCAGCAGGAACAGCTCAGCGTCGGTGGCCAGGGCGGCGACCAGGGCCACCTTCTGCCGGTTGCCTTTGGAGTAGGCCCGGGACTTCTTGGTCGGATCGAGGTCGAAGAGCTCCAACAGCTGTGCCCGCCGCGCCAGGTCCTGGCCGCCCTGAAGCCGGCCGAGGAGGTCGATCACTTCTCCGCCGGTCAGGTTGGGCCACAACGCCACATCCCCGGGGACGTAGGCAAGGCGCCGGTGGAGGCTCGCGACGTCGCGCCACGGGTCAAGGCCCAGCACCCGGATTGAGCCGGCATTGGCGCGAAGCATGCCCAGCAACAGGCGGATCGTTGTCGATTTGCCCGAACCGTTCGGTCCGAGGAAGCCGTGGACCTCGCCCGCCTCGACGGAAAAATCCAACCCATTCAAGGCAACCACGGGCCCGAACCGCTTCACAACGCCGACCATCTCCAAGACATTCGCCATGGGGGACACGATACGCCCGGGACCGACAATTTAGCCTCGGCCGAATGACCCCTTCGCCCGCGGGCGGCCTGTCGACGTGCTGTCACTCCGGCACCGGGGGACGTAGCCTAGCGGGCATGGAAGACCCTTACGATCTTGAACGGTTCGTGGCGGCCCAGGACGCCGGCGGAACCTACGGGCACGCCTTGGCTGAGTTGCGGTCAGGCACGAAGAGGAGTCACTGGATGTGGTTCGTTTTCCCCCAGCTCGCGGGCCTGGGCCGCAGCGAAACCGCCCGGAAGTACGCCATCTCCTCCCTGGCCGAGGCCCGTGCTTACTGCCGGCACGGCGTCCTTGGCCCACGGCTGCGGGAGGCTGCCGCCGCAGTGGCCGACCTTCAGGGGCGGTCCTCGGTGCAAATTTTCGGCGGCATCGACACCCGGAAGCTGCACTCATCCATGACGCTGTTCCGGCGGGCGGCGCCCGGCGAACCCGTATTCCGCGACGTCCTGGACCGCTATTTCGATGGCCTGCCCGATCCCGCCACGGACCAGCTGCTGGAAGGCCAGTTGCGGGAAGGACAACCCGGCGGTCCGGACCCGGGGGACGGTTAGCTGTCCGCGGCCAGCGCCGTGATCATCCGCTCCATGCGGGCGACGCCGGCAAAGCGGCCGGCGTTGTCCGTCACCAGCAGGGGGTCAAACCGGTTGGCCTGGGTCCGCGTCATGGAACGCGCCAGGGCTTCGCTGAGCGGCGTGTCCAGGTTGACCCGCATTCCAGGGCTCACGACGCCCAAGGCCGCAGCGGAGGGGTCGAGCACCGCAACGGGCCGCAAATGATCGCCCATCAGCACCACCGACTGCAGGGCCGGGTTGTCATCAAACGCGGCCGCCGCCGTCGCAGTGGTGGCGGCCGTCGTCGCGGGTTCCACGATGTCCCGGATGATGCTCTGCTGCGTCGCCGGTGGGTTCGCCGCCAGACGGTGAGCGACCTCGAGATCGATTTTTTCCCACGCCGGCCCGGGCCGGGCCAGGCAGTATCCCTGCACCAGGGGTACGCCAAGGGCGACGAGGGCGTCCAGTTCCTCCACGCGCTCCACTCCCTCGGCCAGGATCCAGGCATCGACGCGGCTGGCAAAGGTTCCGAGCATGGAGATCAGGGCCCGCTTGGCTTCGTCGCGGTCAACATCCTGGATCAGTTCGCGATCCAGCTTGATCAGGGAAGGCCGCAGGGCCAGGAGGTGCCGGAGCCCGGCATAGCCGGCACCGGCGTCGTCGACGGCGATCAGCGCGCCGGCGGCGCGCAGCGCGTTGAGGTCGGGCTCGAGCTCCAGGTAGGAGTCGATCGGGGTCTGCTCGGTCAGCTCGACCACCAGTCCGGCAAGGTTTCCCTGCCCGCGCCAGATGGCACGGATCTCCTCCGTCAGCAGCAGCTCGGGCGAGACGTTGAGGGTCAGGAAGCAGTTCGGCGGCAATGTGGGGCGCGCCGCGAGCGCCGCCCGCAAGGCTGCGGCCTCGAGTCCGGCTGCCAGGCCGTGCGTGCGCGCGGCTGCAAACCACTTCTCAGGATTTTTTTCGGCGAAACCCGGAAACCGGGCCAGGGCCTCGTAGCCCACCACTGTGCCGCGCGCGGTATCAACAATGGGCTGGTAGGCCGCGGAAAGGCCAACACCCCGGCAGGCGGCCGCCAGCTGTTTCTCCCAATCCGGGCCCGGCGCGGCCCCGGCGTCGGGCGGGAGGCCGCCTGCCGCGTGAATCAACTAACGGGAACGATGGCTCTGTGGATCGACTGCACGACGTCGGCCGGCAGCTCCTCCAGCCCATGTGCGGACGCCGCGTGGGCGGCCACATTGACCAGAATTTCATCGTCGGTACTGCACACCCAGCGGGCGTCACAACCGGGAACCACATCACCACAGGCAAACGACTTCACGAATGCTCCTTCTTCTTCAACAGCGGACCGGACTACCCTACGTTGGCTCCGCGCCGAAAACTGAGATTTTGCTTGCAGAAACGGCGCGGCGTCGTCGGCGGTCCGCGGCAGTGGCCGGCGGATGCTGTTGGCTGCCACCAGCTGCCCGTCCTAGCGGCCTGCCGCCCCTGCTTCGGCAGCGACGGCGGCCGCCTCGATGCGGGCCCGGTGCACGGCCCACCCTTCGGCAGTGCGCGGCGAAAGGTTCGGATCCCCCGGCCGCTGGCCCGCGCTGCCGTCGATGAGTTCGCGCAGGATGTCGGCGTGTCCGAGGTGGTGGGCGGTCTCCACGCACATGTGCACGAGGATCTGCTGCAGGGTCACGTGCTTGCGCTCGTCCGGCCACCAGGGCACCACACCGGGCGCGTCGAGCGGGAGTTCATCGATGGTGACATCGCTGTGGGCCGCCGAGAGCCGGTGCAGCTCAGTGATCTGCTCCCGCGTCTCGCCGGGGGTTGCCCACATGTCCGCATCCGGCTCCGCGTCGTCGGCAAACCACGGCAGCTTCAGCTCGCTGGGACGGCCAAAGACCTCGCCAAAGTAACCGAGTTCGACGCTGGCCACGTGCTTGACCAGTCCCAGCAGGTTGGTTCCCGTGGGCGTGAGGGGCCGGCGCACGTCATACTCGCTGAGGCCTTCGAGCTTTCCGAGGAGGTCCTGGCGCCGCGTGCGCAGGTAGGTGTGCAAGATCGCTTTGTCGTCCATGACCGGCACTATACCGAACACGCGGGCGCCGCCTGGCAGAACAAAGAGTTTCATAAAACGTATGGAATAATTGGCGGCAACGGGCCTCGGGGGGAGGCCCCGATCGACAGGACACCCAGGGTGAATCTCGGTTCCGGCGCACATCGGGCCCGGCCCGCCGCCGCAGTTCTTCTTGCCGCGGTCCTCGCGGCGGCTCTCGTCATTCTGTTGGCAGCCTGTTCTTCCGGCGCGGATGCCCCGGGCGGGGCCCCGGCGGGGCATCCGGCAGTGTCCGCCCCCGCAACGGCCCCGGCGCCCGGAGGCCTGCGGGGGACGACCGAAGTGAACGGGTTCCTCCTGCCGATGCGCTACACGGCCGTCGACGGCGACACCTGGGAGGGCATCGCCGCCCACTTCCGGATGACTCCGGAGATCCTCAAGAGCTTCAACGAAGCGGAGTCCGTTGCCGCCGGAGAGATCATCGACCTCAGGGGCGTGGACGTGCCCCAGCTAGGGGCCAGCGGCAGGGTGACCGGGCAGGACGGGCAAGGACAGCTCCTCTACAGGGCGAGCGCCGGAGACACTCCCGCGGGCATCGCGAGCCGCTACGGCGTCCCGCTCTATGCCTTGCGGATAGCCAACCTGAACCTGCTGAACGGCGGCGAATGGATTCCGCCCGCCGGCACCACGATAACCATTCCAAATCCACCGATTGACTGAGCGGGACTTTGAGACAGGCCCCTGCACCGTAGAGACGGGCCGTTGGGGATGGACAAAGAAAAAGCCTCCGGAACCTAATGGTTCCGGAGGCTTTTCCGAGGGTGGCAGATGAGGGATTCGAACCCCCGTAGGCGTTGCCAGCTGATTTACAGTCAGCCCCCTTTGGCCGCTCGGGTAATCTGCCGAACTTCAAAAGAAGATCACTCGCGGTTTCCAGTCCCGGAACGCCTGTTTCCAGTCCGTTCCGCTTCCAGCACCCGCGGGCAAGACAACTTTACAGAACTTCCGCCGAAGAATCGAATCGGCGCCGCAGTAGATCATAAAAGGGCCAAAAATGGGCCAGAATCCGCGGAACTTCAGGCCTCGCCGAGAATCCGCCCCGCCAGCCTTGCCTCGAATCGGGCCGCCTGCTCGGCGGTGACCTGGTTCAGCTGGACGGCACGGGCCAGGTCCGTGTGGACCCCGTCCATACGGACTGATGCGTCGGCGGCCGGGCTCAGGATGATGGACGCCGCCAGCGCGGCGGCGGCAACGGAGCTCGCCGTCGCGGCCAGAGTGCTGGCAGCGGCGGCGGTGGTGCGGTTGACGTAGCGGACGGCCTTTTGGTGCATGTTCTTGCCTTTCAGCAGCGGTTCCAACTCTTGCAACTCTGGCCAGCCCGGCTTCGTTCCCGCCGTGATTGAGCTATGAGCGGACTGTGAAACCCGGGACGCAAGGCCGGCAGCCACATCGGGGGCATCCGTACTAGTCTGGAATGCAGACATCCCGGCCTCATGCAGGCACCCGGCAACCATCAGGAGGAAAGTCATGGCAGGCGAATCCACGTTCGACGTCGTCAGCAAGGTAGACAAGCAGGAAGTCGCCAACGCGCTGAACCAGGCGCAGAAGGAAATTGCCCAGCGCTACGACTTCAAGGGTGTCGGCGCCGAGGTCGATTTCAGCGGCGAGAAGATCCTGATGAAGGCCAACTCCGAGGAACGGGTGCTCGCGGTGCTCGATGTGCTGCAGTCCAAACTCATCCGCCGCGGCATTTCGCTGAAGTCCCTCGACACCGGCGAGCCCTACGCCTCCGGCAAGGAATTCCGGCTGGAGGCCTCCATCAAGGAGGGCATCGCCCAGGACCTCGCGAAGAAGATCAACAAGCTGATCCGGGACGAGGCCCCCAAGTCCGTCAAGTCACAGATCCAGGGCGACGAGCTCCGGGTGACCTCGAAGTCCCGCGATGACCTCCAGGAGACCATGAACCTGCTGAAGGGCTTCGACGAGGCCGACCTGCAGTTCGTGAACTTCCGCAGCTAGCGGCCCGTCCGCGGCGCCAATTGCCGCTCGACGCGCCAAAGGGCTGGCGACACCGGTGTTCCCGTGTCGCCAGCCCTTTTGCGTGTCGCGGAACTACTCGCGCATCGCCAGACCCGCAGTCACCTTCAGTTGAGCGGCCGCCCGGCCATCCGCTCCAGCCGGCCGATCCGCTCGGCCATGGGCGGGTGGGTGGAGAACATCTTGGCCACGCCTCCGCCTTTGAACGGGTTGGCGATCATCATGTGCGAGGCGTTGACCAGCCGCTGGTCCTGCGGCAACGGCGCCAGCTGCACGCCCTGCTCGATCTTGCGCAGGGCGGAGGCGAGCGCCAGCGGATCTCCGGTCAGCGACGAGCCGTCCTCGTCGGCGTCGTACTCCCGTGTCCGGGAGATGGCCATCTGGATCAGGGATGCGGCGAACGGGGCCAACAGGGCCATGGCGATCGCGGCGAACGGGTTCGCATTGCGGCGGTCCCCGCCGCCGAACAGCAACATCATCTGCGCCACCGACGTGATGACGCCGGCGACGGCGGCCGCCACCGACGCCGTCAGGATGTCCCGGTTGTAGACGTGCATCAGTTCATGTCCCAGGACGCCGCGCAGTTCGCGGGCGTCCAGCATGCGCATGATGCCCTCCGTGCAGCACACCGCCGCGTTCTGGGGGTTCCGGCCGGTGGCGAAGGCATTTGGCGCCATGGTGGGCGAGACGTAGATGCGCGGCATCGGCTGGTTGGCCCGGCCGGACAGCTCCCGGACGATCTGGTACAGCTGGGGCGCCTCGGCCTCCGTGACGGGATAGGCCTGCATGGCACGGATGGCGAGCTTGTCGCTGTTCCAGTACCCGTAGGCCGTGGTGCAGACCCCGATCAGGGCCATGATCCAGATCGGCGCCGCACTGCGGGTCCCCGCGGCGATGAACGCCCCCAGGCCCAGCAGGACCGCCCACAGCACTCCGAACAGCGCCGCGGTCTTCAGTCCGTTGTGATGCTTGTGCACTGGTCCTCCTGATACGTGTACTGCGAGCTGATGCCCTGTAATTCACTGACCTACCAAGGAAAACGAACCGCTACGGCACCGGGTTCCGCGCGTCGTACCGCAGGAATCCGCGCTGCTGGCGGGCCAATATCCAGGCCACGGCGATGCACAACGTGCCGCCGAGCAGCAGGACCCACCCCTCGTTCAAAAGTTTAGTCGCGCCGCCTGCCAGCATGTCCCCGATCCGGGGCCCGCCGGCGACGACCACCACAAAGACGCCCTGGAGGCGCCCGCGCAGATGGTCGGGGGTGGAGGCCTGCAGGATGGTGGTCCGGAAGACTGCGCTCACGGAATCCGCGATGCCGGCCAGCGCGCAGCACAGGGCGGCGGGCAGCAGCCACACGCCCACGCCGTCGTCGCCGGAATGACCGGCCAGGACCACCACCAGGCCGAAGGCCGCCACCGAGGCGCCCCAGCCCATCACAGACCACACCACCGCGGCCCCCTGCCGGCGGACGCCGCCGAGCGGCCCCGAGAACAGGCCGGCCAGGAACGCCCCCACAGCCATCGAGGCCAACAGGATCCCCACCGTGGTCTCACCGCCGCCGATCATCAACGCGCCGATGGCCGGCAGGAGCGCCCGGGGCTGGGCAAAGATCATGGCCACGAGATCAATCACGAACGTCATGCGGAGGTTGGGCCTGGTGCCAAGGAAACGGAACCCCTCCACCACGGAACGCAGCCCGGCCGGCCTGGCGTGCTCGCCCGGCGGCATGGAAGGCAGTTTCAGGAGGGCCCAGAACGCAAACGCAAAGCTGACGACGTCGATCGTGTACGTCCAGCCGAACCCGACCCACGCCACGAGCACGCCGGCCAGCAGCGGGCCGGCGGTCATGGTCAGCCCGAAAATCATCATGCTCAGGGCATTCGCGGCCGGCAGCAACTCCTTGCGCACTAGCACCGGGATGATGGCGCTGCGGGCCGGCTGGTTGATGGCCTGGGCACCGCTCTGCACCGCCACGAGCGCGTAGAGCAGCCACACGTTGCCCACTTCCAGCCAGGCCTGGAGGGCGAGCGCGGCGGTGGTCAGCCAGAGGACGGATGAGGCCAGGAGAGCTACGGTGCGGCGGTCATGGGCGTCGGCGATCGATCCGCCCAGGAGGCCCCCAAAGACCAGCGGCACCAGGGCGAAGAGGCTCAGCAGGCCCACGTAGAGGCTGTCCTGGGTCAGCCGGTAGACCTCCAGGCTGACCGCCACCAGGGTCAGCTGGCTGCCCAGGGCGGAGACGGCGGACCCCAGCCACAGACGGCGGAAGGCCGGACTTTCACGCAACGGCGTGATGTCCGCCAACAATTTCTCCACCGGGCAACTCTAGTGGCGAACCGGGAGTGCACTGTGACACGGCCGGACAATATTAGCCTCGCCTTATTGTGAGACAGTCATAATAAGTGCTTGAATGAGCGTATGACGGATTCCTCGGGCACCCACGACGCATGGGCAGCCGCCCTGCGTGCCCACGGCCGCCGGGTGACCAAGCAGCGCCTGGCCGTGCTGGCCGCCGTCGAACATCACCCGCATTCGCCGGCAGAGGCAATTCTTGCCGCCGCCCGGCAGGAATTGCCGGACCTGACCGCCCAGTCCGTCTACGTGGTCCTCGGGGACCTCACGGATCTGCACATGCTGCGCCGTTTTGAGCCCCCGCACTCCCCCGCGCTGTACGAGACGCGGGTCGGGGACAACCACCACCATGCCGTGTGCATCAGCTGCGGCCGGGTGGAGGACGTCGAATGCGCCGTGGGCCACGCGCCCTGCCTGACCCCGCACTGGAACGCGGACGCCAAGCCGATGACCATCCAGATCGCGGACGTGCTGTACCAGGGCATCTGCCAGGAGTGTCAGCGCACCCAACAGCTTCCCTCCGAACGAAACTAAGAAACCCAACCCAAGGAGAACTATGACTGAGATCATCTCTGCGCCCGCCGTGTCCACGACACAGTCCGGGGCTCCCGTCACTTCCGACGCCCACTCCCAGACCGTCGGCGCCGACGGCGCGATCATCCTGACCGATCACTACCTGATCGAGAAGCTCGCGCAGTTCAACCGCGAGCGCGTCCCGGAGCGCGTCGTCCACGCCAAGGGCGGCGGCGCCTTCGGTACCTTCAAGACCACAGAGGACGTCTCGAAGTACACCAAGGCCGCACTGTTCCAGCCCGGCGTTGAGACGGACATGCTCATCCGCTTCTCCTCCGTTGCCGGCGAGGCAGGCTCCCCCGACACCTGGCGCGACCCCCGCGGTTTCGCCGTGAAGTTCTACACCACCGAGGGCAACTACGATCTCGTGGGCAACAACACTCCGGTGTTCTTCATCCGCGACGGCATCAAGTTCCCGGACTTCATCCACTCCCAGAAGCGCCTCCCCGGCACCCACCTGCGCGACGCCGACATGCAGTGGGACTTCTGGACCCTCTCCCCCGAGTCCGCCCACCAGGTCACCTGGCTCATGGGTGACCGCGGCCTGCCGGCCTCCTGGCGTGAAATGCAGGGCTACGGCTCGCACACCTACCAGTGGATCAACGCCGAGGGCGAGCGGTTCTGGGTCAAGTACCACTTCAAGTCCAACCAGGGCGTCAAGTCCATGACCGGCGACGAGGCCGAGGCCCTTGCCGGCGCCGACGGCGACTTCTACATCCGCGACCTCCAGGAAAACATTGCCGCCGGCAACTTCCCCTCCTGGGACCTCCACGTCCAGGTCATGCCGTACGAGGACGCCAAGACGTACCGCTTCAACCCCTTCGACCTCACCAAGGTATGGCCGCACGCGGACTACCCGCTGGTCAAGGTCGGCACCATGGAGCTGAACAAGAACCCGGAGAACTACTTCGCGCAGATCGAGCAGGCCACCTTCGCACCGTCGAACTTCGTGCCGGGCATCGCCGCCTCTCCGGACAAGATGCTGCAGGCCCGCATCTTCTCCTACGCGGACGCGCACCGCTACCGCGTCGGCACCAACCACGCCCAGCTCCCGGTGAACCTGCCCAAGAGCCAGGTCAACAACTACAGCCAGGACGGCGCCGGGCGCTACCACTTCAACGCCCCGTCCGTTCCGGTGTACGCACCGAACTCCGTGGGCGGCCCGGCTGCCGTTGAGCCCGGCGTTGCAGGCGGCGGCTGGGAGAACGACGGCGAGCTCACGCTCTCCGCGCACTCCCTGCACGCCGAGGACGGCGACTTCGGCCAGGCCGGCACGCTGTACCGCGAGGTGTACAACGAGGGCGAGAAGGCCCGCCTGCTGGAGACCGTCACCGGCGCCGTCAGCGGCGTCAAGAACGCCGGCATCAAGGAACGCGCCATCCAGTACTGGACCAACGTCGACGCCGAATTCGGCGCCAAGCTGCGCGCCAACCTCGGTGCCGGCCAGGTTGAGTCCGACGCCGAGGCCGCCAACAAGGTCTGATCGTTGCGTCGAAGGTTGCCTGACTGACGGACTTGACGGCCGCTTGGGCGGCCGGTGACCGGCCTTCGGTGGCCGCTGGAGCCAACAGAACGCCCCGCCACGAACTCCCGTGGCGGGGCGTTTTGCGGTTATCCACATGGGCGCGCGTGCCCCTCGCCTCCGCGTGCCGCGGCTCCGTAGGATTTGGGCATGACCGCTTTCGCTGGCACTCCATTCGCAGGCATCCCAAGTGACGCCTTCCGGTTCTACGCCGATCTTGAACAGAACAACAACCGGGACTGGTGGCTGGAACACAAGCCGGTCTACGAGGCCGCGGTGAAGGAGCCGCTGACCCAGCTGCTGGCCGGGCTGGAGCCACGCTTCGGACCGGCCAAGCTCTTTCGCCCCAACCGGGATGTCCGGTTCTCGCCGGACAAATCACCCTATAAGACCGCGCAGGGGGCCTTCGCTGCCGTGGACGAAGGCGTGGGCTTCTATATCCAGCTCAGCGCCGATGGCCTCCTGATCGGCGGCGGCTGCCACACCCACACTCCGGCCCAGCTGGCACGCTTTCGTGGTGCCGTGGACGATCCCGCCAGCGGCGATGCCCTGCAGGCGATCGTGCGGAAGGTCGAGGCCGCAGGGTTCGCGGTGGAGGGCGAACGGCTAAAGACGGTGCCGAGGGGCTTCGACAAGGACCATCCCCGGGCGGAGCTGCTGAAGCATAAATCCCTCACGGCCGGCGTCAACGTGGGTCAGCCCGGCTGGCTTGCGGGTCCCGGGGCGGTGGAGGAAGTGGCACAGCGCTGGGAGCAACTGCGTCCCCTCGTGGAGTGGGAGGGCCGCTACGCCGCTCCCTGAGGTACTGCTCAGATGTGCTGGCCGTCGGTGGCGAGGCGCCTGTCGAGGTTGTTGAAGAAGACCAGCATCATCAGCTCAAAGGCCTTGCTGGCTTCCTCGGGCTGGTTGTTGACGACGAAATCGAACTGCAGCCCGTAGAACGCGGCGGTGAACAGTCGGGCGTCGGTGTCGGCGAATTCCGGCCGGATGCCCTGGATGACCAGCCAGTCCCGGGCCTTCTCGTGCAGCATCCGGAAGTGCTCCTGCGCTGTGCCGCGGGGCACCGCCGCCACAATGTCCTGCGCGGTGGCCTCAAATTCAAGCCGGGCCAGGTGCCGGTTGCGCTGCGCCATGGTCCACTGCCAGGACTCAAGCAGGAAGGCCCGCCACGCGTCCCGGTCGATGTCCCTGACGTCGGTGGCGCGGATGCTGTCCAGCCGGGACTCGATGCCGCGGATGATCTCGTTGATCAGTTGTTCGCGGTGCCCGAAGTGGTAGACCAACACGTAGCTGCTGACGCCCAGCCCGTCGGCCAGGCCGCGAAAGGTCAGCTCCGCCAGGGTCTTGTCCATGAGGTAGTCGAGAATTGCCGACAGCAACTCTGATTTGCGTTCGGGTCGTGCTGGGCGGGCCATGTGTCCATCTTAGGGAGCGCCGCCCTTACGGAACGCTGCCCGAACGCCGCCCGAACGCCGAAGTCGCCGGAGCCGTGCGACTACGCCGGAAATTTCCGGCGAATCCGCACTGCTCCGGCGACTTCGATGCGTCGGGGCCGATCGCGCCCGGTTTAGGAGCGGGTGAGCGCGTCCTCGTGGTCCTCCGCGGGTGCTCCGGCCGCGCTGACGGCGCTTGAGGTGGCCGTACCGTTCACCGAGGCGCGGGCCTCCGCGAACTTTTCGTTCAGCCGGGAGTGGCGCTGGCCGTAGGCGAAGTAGATCGCAATACCGATCACGAGCCAGATGGCGAAGAAGATCCAGGTTTCCACGGCCAGGTTCGTCATGAGGTACAGGCACAGGACCGCAGAGACGACCGGGACCACCTTGCCGAACGGGACACGGAAGGCCGGCTTCAGGTCCGGGCGCTTCTTGCGCAGCACCAGGATGCCAAGGCTCACCATCACGAAGGCGGACAGGGTCCCGATGTTGATCATTTCCTCGAGCAGGTCCACGTTGGTCAGGCCGGCGACGAGCGCCACTCCGGCGCCGCAGATGATCTGCAGGCGGGCCGGCGTCCCCCGCACCGAGCTGGTCTTGGACAGGGAGCGCGGAAGCAGCCCGTCGCGGCTCATCGCGAGCACCACACGCGAGAGGCCCATGAGCAGCACCATGATCACGGTGGTCAGGCCCACGAGGGAGCCAAAGGCAATGACCTTGGCGGCGTCGGTATTGCCGACCGCCTCGAAAGCCGTGGTGAGCGTCGGGTTCTTGGCCTCAGCCAGCTGGGTGTAGGACACCATGCCGGTCAACGCCAGAGACACCAGGATGTACAGCACGGTCACGATCGCCAGGCCGCCGAAGATGCCGCGGGGCAGCGTCTTCTGCGGGTTCTTGACCTCTTCGGCCGAGGTGGCGACGACGTCGAAGCCGATGAAGGCGAAGAAGACCAGGGCCGCGCCGGCGAAGATCCCGAGGGTTCCGTACTGGGCAGGGGCGGCGCCGGTCAGGAAGCCGAAGAACGACTGCTTGAGGACATCCGCGGTGCCGGTGCCTCCGGTCGGCTCGGAGGCCGGGACGAACGGGGCGTAGTTCTCGAACTTCACGTACGTGAAGCCGACGACGATCACGAAGAGGACCACCGCGATCTTGATGAGCGTGAAGATGTTGCCGACGCGGGCGGAGAGCTTGGTCCCGAGGACCAGCAGCACGGTGAAGATGGCAACAATCAGGAAGGCGCCCCAGTAGAGGTCGACGCCGCCCAGGGAAATCGACGGCGGAATGTCCACGCCCATGAGCGCAAAGACTTTGCTGAGGTAGATGCCCCAGTACTTCGCAATCACGGCGCCGGCGGTGAAGAGTTCGAGGATCAGGTTCCAGCCGATGATCCACGCCAGGATCTCACCCATGGTCGCGTAGGTGAAGACGTAGGCGGAGCCTGCCACCGGGATGGCGGTGGCGAACTCGGCGTAGCACATGATCGCGAGCGCGCAGGTGACGGCGGCGATCGCGAAGGAGATCGTGACGGCGGGGCCGGCGAAGTTCGCGGCGGCCTTGGCACCGACTGAGAAGATCCCGGCGCCCACGGCAACCGCGACCCCCATGATCATGAGGTCCCACGTGCTCAGCGTGCGCTTCAGCTTGCGTCCGGGTTCATCGGCGTCGGACATGGACTGCTCGATGGATTTGGTCCGGAAAAGGTTCATTAGGAAAGTCCGCAATCTCGATAACTGGGGTGGAAACAGACCTATCCATCTTAGAGTCCATCCACTGGACGGCCCGATTTGTCCCACATAGTGAGACAAAGGCCCGGCCGGAGCCGCCGCGGAAGCTGTTCCGCGGCGGCCCCGGCCGGGCCGGGGTGTCGGGTCAGACGGGCCAGTTTTCCATCAGGGTGGAGCGGATGAGGAACCGTTTGCCTTCCGGCGCTTCCACCGAGAAGCCGCTCCCCCGGCCGGGGACGACGTCGACGGTCAGGTGCGTGTGGCTCCAGTAGTTGAACTGTTCACGCGACATCCAGAATTCCAGCGGCTGGGGCTGCAATCCGTCGGAGATGTCGAACAGTCCCAACAAGACGTCGGAGTCGCCGGTCAGGAACTCCCCCGCCGGATAGCACATGGGGGAGGACCCGTCGCAGCAGCCGCCCGACTGGTGGAACATCAAGGGACCGTGTTGTATCCAGAGCTTACGGAGCAGGTCCACGGACTCCCGCGTGAGCGCCACCCGGGAGAATTCCTCCCCGGGGCGGGTCACGGCGGCGTCGAGCTTTGCCTCCGGCATCAGAGTCCTTCCTGCATCAGAATTTCAGCACCACTCGGCCGTCGATCTTGGCGTGCTTCATCTCGTCGAGAACGGCGTTGACCTCCGAGAGTTCCCGGGTGGAAACGGTGGGGTGGATCTTGCCCTGGGCGTAGAAATCGAGGGCTTCCTGCAAATCCTGCCGGGTGCCAACAATCGAGCCGCGGACGGTCAGGCCCTTGAGCACAATCTCGAAGATCGGTGCCGGGAAATCCCCCGGCGGCAGGCCGTTGAAAACAATGGTTCCGCCGCGGCGGGCCATTCCGATCGCCTGGCCAAATGCCGACGGGTGCACAGCCGTGACCAGGACTCCATGGCAACCTCCGGTTTCGCGCTGGATGACTTCGGCGGGATCCTCGTGCAGGGCATTGACTGTCAGCTCTGCCCCGTGCTTCTTCGCCAGGGCCAGCTTGTCGTCAGCGATGTCCACCGCAGCAACCCGCAACCCCATGGCCACGGCGTACTGGACGGCGATGTGGCCGAGTCCGCCGATCCCTGAGATGGTGACCCACTGGCCCGGCCTGGCCTCGGTCATCTTCAGGCCCTTGTAGACAGTGACGCCGGCACAGAGAACCGGCGCTACCTCGACCGGGTCCGAGCCGGCGGGGATGCGGGCGGCGAAGCGGCTGTCCACGAGCATGTATTCGCCGAAGGAGCCATCCACGCTGTAGCCGGCGTTTTGTTGGGCCTCGCAGAGTGTTTCCCAGCCGGTCCGGCAGAACTGGCAGTCGCCACACGCGGACCAGAGCCACGCGTTGCCAACCAGGTCTCCGACGGCTAGATCGGTGACGCCTTCCCCGAGGGCCACGACCTCGCCCACTCCTTCGTGGCCGGGAATGAACGGCGGGGTTGGTTTTACGGGCCAGTCGCCCTGCGCTGCATGGAGGTCGGTGTGGCAGACGCCGGTAGTCAGAACCTTGACGAGCGCCTCACCCCGGCCCGGCACGGGAACGGGGAGGGTCTGGATCTGCAGGTCCTTGCCAAATTCGGTTACTACTGCGGCTTGCATTGAAGTCGTCGTTGTCGTCGTCATAGCGAAATCCTTGCGTCATCAAGCTTGGGTGTAGCTAAAAGGCAGGTGCGGTGAGCCGGCGTCCTTCCGCGTAGGCATACAGATGGAGCGGGCGGGGCGGATCACTGCCGATCCGCCCCGCCCGGGTCAATTGCGGCTTAGAAGAAGCCGAGCTTGTTTTCGTTGTAGCTGACCAGGAGGTTCTTGGTCTGCTGGTAGTGGTCCAGCATCATGGAGTGGTTCTCGCGGCCGATGCCGGAGGACTTGTATCCGCCGAACGCGGCACCGGCCGGGTAGGCATGGTAGTTGTTGACCCACACGCGGCCGGCCTGGATCTCGCGGCCGGCACGGTAGGCAACGTTGCCGTTGCGGGACCAGACGCCTGCACCGAGGCCGTAGAGGGTGTCGTTGGCGATCCCCATGGCGTCGTTGTAGTCACTGAAGCGCGTCACGGACACCACGGGGCCGAAGATCTCCTCCTGGAAGATCCGCATCTTGTTGTGGCCCTCGAAAATAGTGGGCTGCACGTAGTAGCCGCCGGCCAGGTCGCCGGACAGTTCGGCACGGGCACCGCCGGTGAGGGCCTTGGCGCCTTCCTGCTTGCCGATGTCGATGTAGGACAGGATCTTCTCCAGCTGGTCGTTGGAGGCCTGGGCGCCAAGCTGGGTTTCGGTGTCCAGCGGGTTGCCCTGGATGATCTTCTGGGTCCGGGCCAGCGCGTCGGCCATGAAGGAATCGTAGATGCCGTCCTGGACCAGGGCACGGGACGGGCAGGTGCAGACCTCGCCCTGGTTGAAGGCGAACAGCGTGAAGCCTTCAAGGGCCTTGTCGTAGAACGCGTCATTGGTGTCGGCGACGTCGTTGAAGAAGATGTTCGGGCTCTTGCCGCCAAGCTCCAGGGTGACCGGGATCAGGTTCTGGCTGGCGTACTGGCTGATCAGGCGGCCCGTGGTGGTCTCGCCGGTGAAGGCGATCTTGCGGATCCGCGGGCTGGAGGCCAGCGGTTTGCCGGCCTCGACGCCGAAACCGTTGACCACGTTGATGACGCCGGCCGGCAGGAGGTCGCTGATCAGTTCCATCAGCACCAGGATCGAGGACGGTGTCTGCTCGGCCGGCTTGAGGACGACGGCGTTGCCGGCGGCGAGGGCCGGGGCGAGCTTCCAGACGGCCATGAGGATCGGGAAGTTCCAGGGGATGATCTGGCCAACGACGCCGAGGGGCTCGTGGTAGTGGTACGCGGTGGTGTCGTCGTCGAGCTGGGACAGCCGGCCCTCCTGGGCGCGCACGGCGGAGGCGAAGTAGCGGAAGTGGTCGGCGGCGAGCGGAATGTCGGCGTTGAGGGTCTCGCGGATCGGCTTGCCGTTGTCCCAGGACTCGGCGACGGCGAGCATCTCGGTGTTCTCATCGATCCGGTCGGCAATCTTGTTCAGGATCGCGGCACGCTCGGCCACGGAGGTCTTGCCCCAGGACGGTGCAATCTTGTGGGCGGCGTCCAGCGCCAGTTCGATGTCCTCGGCGGTGCCGCGGGCCACCTCGCAGAAAGCCTTGCCGGTCACCGGGGTGATGTTCTCGAAGTACTGTCCCTTGACCGGCGCAACCCACTCGCCGCCGATCCAGTTTTCGTAGCGGTCCTTGAAGGTGACCTTCGAGCCCTCGGTTCCGGGCTGGGCGTAAACAGTCATTGCTAGCTCCTTTGCTGTGCAAGATGGGGGGCTGCAAGGCGCTTCCGGCCCCCGTTGCACCCAGCGTAGGCGCGCCAAGGTTGCAGTCAGGTTGCAACCGCAGTGAGCCAGGTCACTGGCGGGGCATTCCGCCGGTCCGCGACGGTCAGGCGCTCAGCTCGCGGTCCAGCCGTTCCAGGTCGGCGACGACGGCGGCGCGCTTGGGCGAGCGCGGTGCCAGCAGCTTCAGCGCGGCGCTGCGGACGTCGACGTCGTCCTTTGCTTCGGGCAGCGCGGCGTATTTCAGGAGCGACTCCGCGCTGCCGTCCGTCAGCAGGGCCTCGCGCATCAGCGCGGAGACCCTGGCCCGCAGTTCCACGATGCCGGGCGCCTCGGAGCGGGGCAGCACGGCGCCGCGGTAGATTTCCAGCGCTATCCGGTGGGCGCCGCGCTGCAGGCAGTCCAGGACCTGTCCGGCGTCGGGAACCAGGTCCAGCGGCAGCCGGTAGGGGCGTGATTGCGGGACGGCATCGGGGTTGATCTGCTGAAGTACCTTGCGCAGCCTCACCATCTCCGCGCGCAACGTCATAGTGGAGGCGTCCCCGGGGTACAGGAGGGCGCAAAGCTCCTCGGCATTCAGCCCCGCCGGGTGGATGCTGAGCAGGGCCAGGATCTCGCTGTGCCGGGCGGACAGGGCCACGGTGCGGCCGTCAATGCTGAGCAGGGCCTGGTCGCGGCCGAGCAGCTGGAGGCTGTTGCGGTAGAGGCTGCTGGTGCCCGGGCCGCCGGCCGTTTTCGGCGTCGAGTTCCGCCGCCTGGACTGCGAGGACTGGCCGGCGGCGGCCAGCTGCAGCCGCTCGACCCGCAGATGCGCCTGGGCCGCGGCGACCGTCGCCTCCACGAGCGACAACGTGTGCGGGGCCACGGCCGACTCCGTGCCGGTGATGTCCACAACCCCCAGCAGGGCCCCGGAATCCGGATCGTGGAATGGCACCGCCGTGCAGCTCCACGGATGCACGGAGCGTTTGTAGTGCTCGGCGCCGGAAATCTGGATTCCCCGGCCCAAGGCCAGCGCGGTGCCGGGGGCGCTGGTGCCGACCGTCGCTTCGGACCAGTCCGCGCCCGGGACGAACATCATGCCCTCGGCACGGCGCTGCAGGGCGGCGTCCCCTTCCACCCAGAGGAGCCTGCCGACCTCGTCGCCCACGGCTACCAGCATTCCGCTGTCGTGGCTGGGCAGGACAAGCAGCTTGTGGATCACGGGCATGATGGCGGCCAGGGGGTGCTGGCGGCGGTATTCTTCGAGTTCCTCGCGGTCCATGGCCAGCGGCGCCTCGGGGTTGTCCGGGTTGGCGTGCAGCCGGACGGAGCGCTGCCACGATTCCTGAATCAGGCTGCTGATCCCGGGCAGCTGCAGGCCCTCGGAGAACGCCAGCCCACGGGAGTCCAGTTGCTCATGGCCCGCGCTGGCATATTGCTGGCGCAGCGCTGCAGGTACTCCGCCTGCCGGCGGCAACAGTGCTTCGGGATGGACCAGTTTCCTCATTGAACTCCCACCGGACGGGCTCGACGGCGTGCCAAAGGCCGCCTCGTCCGGCCCAGTCTAGTTCCGCCCGCGGCGTTTGGAAACGCACCGGCCTCTGCCGCCCGCGGACTTAGGCTATCCGCGGGAAATCTCGATCATGTCCTCGCGCGGCACCACTTTGATGCGCTCCCGTTCGATGCCGTTGGCGGACTCCGCCGCGGACCACTCGGCGCCGAGGGCGAGTTCGTGGGCATCGAGCTTGATCCACCCTTCCCACGTGGTGTACTCGATGCCGCGCTCCTGGAGCAGGTCGATGATGGCCTGCGGGTCCGGGTTCTGCGCCGGCGGCAGCGTCAGCCGGTCCTCGAGCAGGAAGCCGATGGTCTCCAGCGCGTCGCCCTTGGTGTGGCCGATCAGCCCGACGGGGCCGCGCTTGATCCAGCCCGTGGCATAGATTCCGGGCACGGCGTTGCCTTCGGCGTCGAGCACCCGGCCGCCTTCGTTCGGGACGACGCCGCGGCGGGCATCGTATTCCAGCTCATCCAGCGGCGAACCGTGGTAGCCGATCGCGCGGTAGACGGCCTGGACGGGGTAGTCGAGGAACTCCCCGGTGCCCTTGACGTTCCCGGTGCCGTCCAGCTGCATGCGTTCGAACTTGATGCCGGCGACCTTGCCGGGGTTCGCGGCGTCGTCTGTTGATCCATAGATTTCGACGGGGCTGTGCAGGAAGTGCAGGTGCAGCCGGCGCGAGGACGGTTCCTCGGCCTCGGCGTGCTCCTCGACGAGCCAGTTCGTGAGGGTGTTGACCATGGTCCGGACCTGGTTGTTGCTGCGAATGGCCTCGTCCGAGGCCTCGTCGAATTCGAAGTCCTCGGGATACAGGACGATGTCCACATCCTTGGCGTGGCTGAGTTCGCGCAGCTCCAGCGGCGTGAACTTCACCTGGGCCGGGCCGCGGCGGCCAAACACGTGGACGTCGGTGACCGGCGAATCCTTCAGCGCCCGGTAGACGTTGTCCGGAATTTCGGTGACCAGGAGTTCATCGGCGTGCTTGACCAGCATGCGGGCCACGTCGAGGGCCACGTTTCCGTTGCCGATCACCGCAATCTCCTTGGCCTCCAGCGGCCAGTCCCGCGGCACGTCCGGGTGGCCGTCGTACCAGGAGACGAAGTCGGCCCCGCCGAAGGATCCCTCCAGGCCGATCCCGGGAATATCCAGGTCCGCGTCCTTGATGGCGCCGGTGGAGAAGATAACGGCGTCGTAGAACGCGCGGAAGTCATGCAGGGTCAGGTCCCGGCCATAGGTGACGTTGCCGAGGAAGCGGATGTCGCCGCGGTCGAGGACCTTGTGGAGCGCGTTGACAATGCCCTTGATCCGCGGATGGTCGGGAGCCACGCCGTAGCGGATGAGGCCGTAGGGCGCCGGATATGCCTCGAAGAGGTCGATGCTGACCTGGAAGTCGCCGTCCTTGACCTCATTGGACTTCGTCAGGATGTCCGCGGCATAGACACCGGCCGGGCCGGCGCCAACAATCGCGACACGGAGGGGACGGGAGGATGTGGATTCGGCCGAGTTGGACACCGGGAGCCCTTCTGAGTCTTAGGGACAGCGCCAGTAGATACAGCGCACAGGCCCCTATTCTAAATGTGACCGGCCCGCTCGCGCTCCGATTGGCAGGAATAGGCGCCGCGCAGGTGGTGTTATTGGTCTTGTGCCTAAGCCCGAAGGATCCTTGTCCCCCGCCCCACTGACAGCGCCGGCCGGCCCGGCCGCTGGAGCAGGGCCGGCGCCGGTCCGGCCGGCCGGGCCGGCGCCGGTGGACAAGGACACGACGGCGGGAATCCTGTTCGGTATCGGCGCCTACGGGCTCTGGGGGCTGCTGCCCCTGTACTTCTACGTCCTGCATCCGGCCGGCGCGGTCGAAATTGTCGCCAACCGGGTGGTCTGGTCGCTGCTGTTCTGCGTCCTGCTCATCACCGTCACGCGGTCCTGGCGGGTGCTGGCTGCCGCGTTCCGCGACCGCACGGTGATTGGGCCGCTGTCCATCGCCGCTGCGCTGATCGCGGTGAACTGGCTGACGTACACCTACGGCGTGACCACCGGCCAGGCCGTGGAGGCCTCGCTGGGCTACTTCATCAACCCGCTCGTCTCCGTGCTGCTGGGGGTCTTCGTCCTGAAGGAGAAGCTGCGGCCGCTGCAGTGGGCCGCCGTCGGCATCGGCTTCGTGGCCGTCGGGGTGCTCACAGTCTCCTACGGCAAGCTCCCCTGGATAGCACTGACACTCGCGCTCAGCTTTGGCCTGTACGGATTCGTCAAGAAGCGCGTGGGCCCGAGGGCGGAGGCGATCACGAGCCTCACCGTGGAGACGATCGTCCTGGCGCCCGTGGCTGCGGCCACCATGATCTTCCTCGCGGTAAGCGGGTCGGCAACTCTGGCCACAAACGGTGCGGGACATTTCTGGCTGCTGGTGGCGTCAGGCGTCATCACCGCGGTGCCCCTGCTGTTCTTCGGCGCGTCCGCCCGCCGTCTGCCGATGACCACGATCGGGCTGCTGCAGTACTTCGCGCCCGTCCTGCAGTTCATCGTGGCGCTCGTCGTGTTCAAGGAAACCATGACACCGGACCGGTGGGCCGGTTTCGGCGTCGTCTGGCTGGCGCTGCTGGTACTGACCGTGGACATGCTGCACACAGCCCGGAAGAACTCCGTGACCCGGAAACGGGCCCGCGCCACCGCCTAGGACTGCCGCCCCGGCGGGTTGGCGGCCTGCGCACCCCTGCCACTGTGCGTTAGTGTCATCATGAAGGGGACATGTCGGGGCGAAATTGAGGATTGCTGGTGCCACACGAGGATCGTGAAACTCAGGACGGGCGCGACATCTCGTCCCTGGACTTCGACAGCAACGGCATCCTGCGCCTTCAGTGGGCCCGCGGCGTGGTGATTGATGCCCCCAACGCCCAGCTGGCCATGGATCGTGTCAATGAGTTGTGCGGCGGCCGGCCCACGCCGCTGCTGATCGACATGGCCACCACGGAGTCCGTCAGCCGGGCCGCCCGGGCCGTGTTCGCCAAGCACTGCGACGCCTCGGCAATCGCACTCCTCGGCTCCTCCGCCGTGGACCGGGTCCTCGCCAACTTCTTCCTCGGCGTCAATTCCGCGCCGGTTCCCACACGCTTTTTCACCAACGGCGAAGAGGCGGTCCGCTGGCTGACCTCGCAGGGCCATGACGGGGCGTGATGATGACCGCCGCCTCGAGGAACTCGTGGACGGCATCGTCGTACTGTCCTCGGGCGATCTGTCGAACCGGCTGCCGGTCTCACCGGCCCGGGACGGGATAGACGCAGTCACCACCGGCATCAACCTGCTGGCCGAAGAGCTCCAGAGCATGTACGAGGACCTGGAAGTCCGGGTCGCCGAGCGGACCGCGCTCCTGGAGGCGGCGAAAGCCGAACTCCGGCGCGTCATCAACACCGATGAGCTGACCGGCCTGGCCAGCCGCTCGCTGCTGCAGGAAAAAGTGGCCGAAGCCGTTGCCGGGGCGGGCACGGGACGCCAGCCGGCCCTGATCCTGATGGACCTTGATTCCTTCCGGCTCATCAACGACAGTCTCGGCCACGCCGCCGGGGACGCTGTGCTGCGCGAGACGGCCCTGCGGCTTAGCGCCGCGGCCGGGCCGGGCCATTTGATCGCACGCCTCAGCGGCGATGAATTCGCGGTGCTCGTCGCGGACCAGGACACGGAGTCCGTGCTGCAGACTGCGGCCCGGCTCGGCGAATCGCTGAAGGACAGAATCGTTGCCGGCGGTGTGGCGGTCGCCCTTACGGCCGGCACGGGTGTCCGGCTGGGCGAGCCCGGCCTGCGAAGCGAGGAACTCATCCGCGATGCCGACATCGCCATGCACGAGGCCAAGAAACGCGGCAGGGACACCCTCCTGGTGTTTTCCGCGGCCATGCACGAGGCCGCCATCCAGCGGGTCCACCAGGTGGCCGAGCTGCGGACCGCACTGGCGATGGACCAGCTGGAGCTGGAGTACCAGCCCATCATGGACCTGCGCACCGGAGCGATCGCCGGCACCGAGGCCCTGATCCGCTGGCGCCACCCGGCCTTGGGCCTGCTGGGGCCGGACACCTTCCTCGACGCCGCCGACGAGGCCGGGCTCACCGTGGAAATCGGCCATTGGGTGCTCCGGAACGCCATCGCACAAACCGGCCGCTGGAAGTCCGATCCGGGGCTTCCCGCGGACTTCAGCACGCACATCAACCTCTCCCCCGCGGACCTGCACCACGTCGATCTGGCACCCTATGTCGAAGGCCTTCTGGCCCAGCACGGCGTCGAGCCCCACCATATTTCGATCGAAATCACCGAAACCGCGATCATGCGCGGCGGCCCCGAAGTGGCCGCCACCATGCAGTCGCTCAATGACCTCGGCGTCCGGATCGAGATCGACGACTTCGGCACCGGCTATTCCTCCATCAGCTACCTGCGCACGCTCCCCGCCGCGCAGGCAAAGATCGATAAGTCGCTGCTCGACGGGCTGACCACGGACCGGCAGCAGGAGACCTTCGTCGCCGCCATCCTGCAGCTGATCCACTCGGCCGGGCTGGGCGCCGTCGCCGAAGGCATCGAGGACAGGGAGCAGGCCAACAGGCTGCGGCAGCTGAACTGCGAATTCGGCCAGGGGTATTTCTTCAGCCGCCCGCTCCCGGTGGCGGCCATGACGGACCTGCTCGCGCGCAGGGACGGCGCGGTCGCGTGAGCGGACCCGTGCCGGCGGGCAGACGCAAACCAGGAACACGCAAACCAGGAACACGCGTGCACAGGGTGGCAGATACTGTCCGGCTCGCGGCCAGGGTTGCCGTGCTCTCCCTGCACCGTCCCAGCCGCCCGGACCGGCGCTGGGATGCCTTCTGGGGCGGCGTGTCGCAGGGATCCCTCCGGGAACCGGTCATCTGGGACGCCGCCCCGGGCGCGGGGAACGAAGAGATCCGGCACCACCTGCAGGTGATGGCCGGCGCGATGGACACCAGCCTTCCGGTGATCGATCTCGGCTGCGGGAACGGCACCATCACACGGCGGCTCACCGACATCTTCGCCTCGGTCCTCGGCGTCGACGTCTCACCCCAAGCCGTGGCAGCCGCGCATTCCGCGCAGCCGCAGGTCGCGGGCCTCAGTTTCCGGAGCCTGGATGCCACGCAGCCGGCCGCGGCGGCCGCCCTGGCGCGCGACCTCGGCGACGCCAACGTCTTCGTCCGCGGCGTGCTCCATGTCCTCAGCCGGCGACGGCAGGCACGCCTCGTGGGCTCCATCGAAGCGCTCCTGGGCACCCGGGGCAGGATTTACCTCGTCGAAACGAACGTCCCGGGCGGCGCCCTGAGCTATCTGCGGCAACTTGGCGCCACCGGCAAACGGATCCCGGGACCGCTCCGCCAGGCCATTGCCGCGCTGCCGAAACCGGGCCACTTCGGTGCCGGGCAACGCTCCCGCGTGTTTCCCCCGGACCGCTGGACCCTCATCGCGGAGGGCCCCACCGCCCTGAAGACGGTGCCGATGGAGGCCGGTGGACCGCCCGGCAGCATTCCAGCGTACTGGGCGGTCCTGGCCCCGAGGCCTCAGACCTCCGGCAGCGAATCCACGCGCTGGTAGTCGCGCGGGACCACGACCATGGGAACGGGGAGCGCCCGCAGCACCTTGAAAGCCGTGCTGCCGATGAACAGCTTGTACTTCTCCGCCAGGCGGGAGGACCCGACGATCATGACCTCGCCGTCGTCCCATTCCAGGTCGTCGATTGCCTCCTCAATCGTGCGCCCGTGGGCGACCTCCACGCTGACGTGGTGGCCCTCCGGCAGGCGCTGCGCCGCGGCGGACAGGATGGTGTTGGCGTGAATGTGGGCAGCGTTGACGTTCTCGCCGCCGTCCCCCTCGACGTCCAGTTCCACGAGGGAAACCAGCCGAAGCGGCACACCGCGGCGCTCGGCGGATTCGATCGCGACGTCGATCGCCGCCTCCGCTCCGACGCGCTGGCCCACGGCGAGGGTCAGGCGTGTGATGGCTTCGGTGCGGCGGTAGCCGCGCGGCACCAGCGCCACCGGGACCGGGGCGGCGTGCAGCAGGGCGTTGGCCACGTTGCCCACGGTATGGCGCTTGAACAGGCCGCTGCTGGCGGCACCCACCACGATCAGGCCGGCCCGGTACTCGAGTGCGGCCTCGATGAGGCCAGCCGCGAACGATTCTGCCTGGCGGACATGGAAGTGCGCCTCCAGCCCCTCGGGGACCAGTTCCATTCCCTGGCGTTCGGCTGAGCGGATCTTCTGCTCCGCGGCGCTGACCTGGTTTCCTTCCGGATTCATCGCCACATAGGGCGTGTGCCGATCCACCACATAGACCAGGTCGAGATGCGCTCCCTGCGCGCGGGCCATGGCCGAGGCCAAGGCAACGGCGTCCGCACCACGTTCGGTGGGTGTATAGCCGACTACGTATCGCATGTATGAACCCCTTTTGGGTCTGGGGCAGATGCCAGCTGCGCCCCGGGGGTTCCGGGCGACGTCGGCCGGTCTGCGTTCCTGCAGTGGATAGGAACGACTCTAGTCCAGCGGAACCTCAAAAGGTGGTGACTTATTACCCTGACCAGCACAATCTTCCGGACCTACGCTGGAATGGTCGAGGGGAGCGCACCATGGACGCCATGCGCAACGGACGGGCCCGGACGCGGACCGCGGGACTGGGAACCCTCACGCTCCTGCTGGTCCTGACAGGCTGCACGCCGCCGGCCCCGCAGCCCTCCGCCGGCAGCCAGCCGCCGTCGCAGTCGCCCACCGCCTCCGCAGGCCCGACCGCCAGCCCGTCGCCGTCAGCAACCGGGGATGCCGACGAAACGGCACCGCCGCAGCCGGGCGACAAGGTGATCTCCTCCACGGTCACCCACGACTGGTCCGTGCCGGGGCCGACCACCCCGTTCCACACGGACCACAAGAACCCTGTGCCGATCGCGCCCCCGCCGGCGGCACCGCTGCCG
Organism: Arthrobacter sp. 49Tsu3.1M3; assembly: GCF_900168135.1. Classification (NCBI taxonomy): domain Bacteria; kingdom Bacillati; phylum Actinomycetota; class Actinomycetes; order Micrococcales; family Micrococcaceae; genus Arthrobacter; species Arthrobacter sp. 49Tsu3.1M3. Next base: position 35,567 of record NZ_FUZD01000002.1, on the reverse strand, counting down.
ACGCTGTCCGCCATCGGCGCGGGACAGCACCCTTCCGACGCGCCCCCGTACGACCAGTTGAGCTTCCGGTTCAGCGGCGGCTTCCCCAGCTACGACGTCGAAATGGTCCCCGAACTCGTCGACGACGGCAGCGGCCTGCCGATCCCGATGCCCGGCACGGGAACCCTCCTCGAGGTGACCTTCCGCGGGGCCCAGTCGCACACCGCGGACGGCGCGGCCAGCACCGTGACCAGTGCGCCGCCACCGGCAATCGGATACGAGGCGCTCACCAGCTACGCGCCGGCCGGGGACTTCGAGGGCGTGCTGAGCTACGGAATCGGCGTCGGCCGTCCGATGGGCACGATTCCGGAGACTAAGGTGCGGGTCACTGAGGTGGAGAAGATCGAGCAGGGCCAGCACCTGTACGTGGTCGCGATCCAGCTGGACTCGACCGCCTGGAAGTAGGGCCGGATGCCGGGCCGGTTGCAGAGCCGGATGCAGGGTCGAAAAAACCAGGCGAAAAAACAGCGGAAACAGCGGAAACAGCGGAGGAGCCGCGGACAAGGTGTCCGCGGCTCCTCCGCTGTGTCGTGCGTTTTCGGGTAGCGCCGGCTCGCCGGGAAAGGATCGCCTTCCCGGCAGCTCACTGGGCCGTGGGCTAGGCGTTGGCCTTGATGGCCGCGGCCAGGACCCCGAGTCCGTCCAGCAGCAGCTCGTCGCTGATGACCAGCGGCGGCAGCAGCCGGATGACGTTGCCGTAGGTGCCGCAGGTGAGGATGATGACACCCTCCTTGAGGCAAGCTGCGGCGACGGCCTTGGTCAGCTCCGGGTTCGGCTCCTTGGAACCGGCCTGGACGAGTTCAATGGCCAGCATGGCGCCGCGGCCGCGGACGTCACCAATCACCGAACTGTCAGAAAGTTCGGTTGCGAGTTCGCGCAGCTTGCCGAGGGCGATCTCTTCAATGTGCTTGGCTCGGCCGTTGAGGTCGTACTGCTCCATCGAGCCGATCGAGGCCAGTGCTGCCGCGCACGCCACCGGGTTGCCGCCGTAGGTGCCGCCGAGGCCGCCCGGGTGGACGGCGTCGAGGAGGTCGGCGCGGCCCGTGATGGCGGAGAGCGGCATGCCGCCGGCGATGCCCTTGGCCATGGTGATGATGTCCGGGACAACACCTTCGTGGTTCACGGCGAACCATTCGCCGGTGCGGCAGAAGCCGGACTGGACTTCGTCGGCGATGAACACGATGCCCTTGTCCTTGGCCCAGTCTGCCAGCGCGGGCAGGAACCCGTCAGCGGGGACAATGAAGCCGCCCTCGCCCTGGATGGGTTCGATGATGATCGCGGCAACCTGCTCGCCGCCGATCTGCTTCTCGATCATGGTGATGGCGCGCTTGGCGGCCTCGGCACCGGTGATCTCCGGGTTTTCCTCGCGGAACGGGTAGCTCATCGGCATGCGGTAGACCTCGGGCGCGAACGGGCCGAAGTTGGTCTTGTACGGCATGGCCTTAGCGGTCAGCGCCATGGTCAGGTTGGTGCGGCCGTGGTAGGCGTGGTCGAATGCGACGACGGCGTCCCGGCCGGTGGCCAGGCGGGCCACCTTGACGGCGTTTTCGACGGCCTCGGCGCCGGAGTTGAACAGCACCGTGCGCTTTTCGTGGTCGCCCGGGGTGAGGCGGTTCAGCTGCTCGGCGACGGCGACATAGCCCTCGTACGGCGTGACCATGAAGCAGGTGTGGGTGAAGTGCTCCACGGCTTCCTTCACGGCACCGACGACGGCCGGGTCCGAGGCGCCGACGCTCGTCACCGCGATGCCGGAGCCGAGGTCGATGAAGGAGTTGCCGTCGACGTCGTGGATGATGCCGCCGTCGGCGTCGGCCACGAAGACCGGGACGCTGGAGGCGACGCCAGCGGCGACCACCGCCTTGCGGCGCTCGGTCAGGGCGACGGACTTGGGGCCCGGGAAGTCGGCCTGGACGCGGCGCTTCTGCTCGAGCCGGTAGGTAATGTCATGTGCCGTGGTGGTCATGGGAAAGCCTTTCTAAGCGTGCGGTTGAGCGCGCGAGTTATGCGTCAGGTTGAGTTAGCTGCGTTATGCGCCTGGGTTTATGCGCCTGCGTTATGCGTCCAACGCAGACATGACGTGCTTGATGCGGGTGTAGTCCTCGACGCCGTACATGGACAGGTCCTTGCCGTAGCCGGACTGCTTGAAGCCACCGTGCGGCATCTCGGCCGTGAGCAGGATGTGCGTGTTGATCCAGACCGCACCGAAGTCGAGATCGCGGCTCAGGCGCATGGCGGTGCCGTGGTTGGTCGTCCAGACGCTGGAGGCCAGGGCGTAGTCGACGTCGTTCGCCAGCTCCACTGCCTCGTCCTCGGTGCTGAACTTCTGCACCGTGATGACTGGGCCGAAGGTTTCCTTCTGGACAATGTCATCACTCTGCTTGGCGCCCGTGACAATGGTGGGCTCAAAGAAGAAGCCCTTCTCGCCCGCGCGGTGGCCGCCGGTCTCGATCTTGCAGTTGGCAGGCAGGTGCTCGACAACGGAGGTGACCGCGTTGAAGTGGTTGACGTTGTTCAGCGGGCCGAAGTAGTTGTCTTCGTCGTTCTGCGAACCCGTGTGCAGGGTCTTGGTGTGCTCCACCATGGCGGCGACGACGTCGTCGTGCACCGAATCCTGGACCAGGACCCGGGTAATCGCCGTGCAGTCCTGCCCGGCGTTGAAGAAGGCGAACTCGGCAATCGCCGCGGCGCTCTTCTTGATGTCGGCGTCGGCGAACACAATCGCCGGGGCTTTGCCGCCGAGTTCCAGGTGGGCGCGCTTGAGTCCCTTGGCGGCACCGGAGGCGACGGCGATGCCGGCGCGGACGGAACCGGTGATGGAGACCAGGCCAGGGACCTTGTGCTCCACCATCATGGCACCGGTTTCGCCGGTGCCCAGGACCACGTTCAGGACGCCGGCGGGGAAGATCTCGCCGGCGAGCCGGGCCAGCACCAGGGTGGATTCCGGGGTGGTGTCGGAGGGCTTGAGGACCACGGTGTTGCCGGCGGCCAGGGCCGGCCCGATCTTCCAGATGGCCATGAGGAACGGGTAGTTCCACGGGGCCACCTGCGCCACAACGCCGATCGGCTCGCGGCGCACGTAAGAGGTGTGGCCTTCGAAGTATTCGCCGGCGGACTTGCCTTCCATGATGCGGGCCGCACCTGCGAAGAAGCGCAGCTGGTCGGCGCCCGCGGCCACTTCCTCAGAGGCGATCAGCGAGCGGACCTGGCCGGTGTTGCGGTGCTGGGCCTCGACGAGCTCATCGCTGTTGGCCTCGACGGCATCCGCGAGCTTGAGCAGCATGAGCTGCCGCTGCCCGGGCGTGGTGTGCTTCCAGGTCTTGAAGGCGTCCTTGGCTGCCGCCATGGCGGCGTCGACGTCGGCCTGCACCGAGATCGGCGACTGCGCGACCACGTCACCGTTGGTGGGGTTCACGATGGGCAGCAATCCTGTGCCAGCGGGCGTGACAAACTCGCCGTTGATGAAGTTCTGCAAGGTTTGAACCACGGTGTACAACCTCTTTCTTACTGCCAATGACGGATGTGTGACTGGTCACGAGCCTATGCCAGCAGGCCAAGGCAGGGAATAGGCACCTGCACACCATCCCCGCAGAACTTTAGTGCGCTTGACCAGCACCCGGCTATCCTGTATCCATGGCCATTTCACTCGCAGCCCTACTGGGAGTTCCGTCCCTGAATCTCACCAAGGCCGGACTCGCTGAAACCACGTGGCACCAGGACATTCTGTGGGTGGCCGTCACCGAGCAGGAGGATCCGCAGCGGTTCCTCAATGGCGGCGAACTGATCCTGACCACCGGGATGCGGCTCAAGAGTGCCGCGGAGCAGCGGCGGTTCGTGCGTCAGGTCCAGCGGGCAGGCGCGGTGGGCATCGGGTTCGGGGTCGGCCTGACGCACGACGCCGTTCCGCCGGCCCTGATCGCCGAAGCCAACCGGTGGGGGCTGCCGGTGGTGGAAGTGCCCTACGAGACGCCTTTCATCGCGATCGGAAAGCTCGTGGCCGACGCCCAGTCCGCGGACCACCTGGTCAAGCTTGAGCGGCTCATCGCCGGGCACCAGATCCTGGCCCGTGCGCTCCTGACCGGCGGCGGCCTGGCCGAGCTCCTGAAACACCTGGGGTCGATGCTGCGCACCGAGATCGTCCTGACCCAGTTCACCGCCCAGCTGTACAACAGCGTCGCCGGCCACCCGGCACCCAAGGCCGAGGGCTGGGCGTCCTATCCCATCCCCACGGGACGCCGCGACGCCTGCACCCTGTGGGTGAAGCAGCCGTTCGAGGACACGGGCATCGTGGGCTACGCCCAAAACCTGATCAGCGTTGAGCTCAACAACATGGTCAAACAGCGGCAGGCGCAGCGGGCGCTGGCGGGCCAGGTCCTCGACGACGTCATCCACGGGACGCTGGAGGCGTCCGAAGCCACCCGGCGCCTGGCCGGCGTCGGCATTAACAGCACCCGCAAGAACGTGGTCCTGCTCGCCGAATCGGCCGCCCACCAGAAACAGCTGGGCAGCTCTTCGCTGCCCCAGCCGCTTGCCGCGGCGGTCGGCTCCGTCGTCGGGAAGGACCTCGTGGTGGTGGTGGCCGACGACGGCAGCGGCGCAAGCGCCCTGGCCCGCAGCCTCAGCGACCACCTCGCCGAGGCCGGGATCCATGCCACGATCGGCATAGGCGGGGCGTACACCAAGCCCAACGGCCTGCGCTGGAGCTATTTCGAGGCCCGCGACGCGGCCAGCCACGGGCTGCCCGTCAACGAGCCCGAGCGGCTGAGCCTGACCTCGTTGCTGCTCGCGAGCGAGGACGTTCCGCTGGCGGACATGGCCAACGAATCGCTGAACCCGCTGCGGGCCTTCGACGCTGCGCACGGCGCCGAACTCATGGCCACGCTGGAAAGCTACCTCGGCAACAACGGCTCGGTGGCGGCCGTCGCCGAGGAACTGACGCTGCACCGCAATACGGTCCGCTACCGGCTGGCACAGATCACCGAACTCACCGGATACGACCCCGCGCAGACGGCGGACCGGGTGCAGCTCTGGCTTGCGCTCGCGGTGCAGCGGCTCAGCGCCCGGCACCCGCGTTGACCACCCAAGCAACGCGGGGTCACTTAGCGCCCATTCCGGGCCGCACTATGGGCGCTAAGTGACCCCGTGTTGCTGTTCGGCGGGTCACTTGCCGAGATATTCGCCACTAAAGGCTGAGTCCCAAACATCAAACGTCTAACCTTTAGCTATGGCTAGCAGCTCGGCGGTTTCCGCACTTTCCCAGACAGCTCCACCCGGCGGGGTCCGCCCGCGGGGCGTGATCGTGGCCGGCGTCGTGGCGCTCGTGCTCATCGGGCTCAACCTGCGCGCCGGCATCACCGGCGCCGCCGCGCTTTTCCACGACCTGCAGGCTGTCCTGGGCTACGGCCCGCTGATCGCGGCACTGCTCCCCTCGATCCCCACACTGTGCTTCGCGGTGGCCGGAGCTGCCACGTCCTGGCTCACCCGGCAGCTCGGGCTGGAAAAAGCCATCCTGCTCTCCCTCGTGATGCTGGCGGCCGGACTGCTGCTCCGCGGCGTCCCGTCCACCGGGATGCTGCTGGCCGGCACCGTGGCGGGGATGTCCGGGCTGGCCATTTGCAACGTGGCCATGCCCTCCTTCATCCGGGTGCACTTCGCGGACCGCACGTCCCTCATGACCGCCGTCTACACGCTGACCATGACCACAGGCGCCACCGCCACCGCCGTGCTGATCGTTCCGGTGGCCCAAGCCCTGGGCTCGCCGTCGGCGGGCGTCGGCGCGATCGGTTTCCTGGCCCTCGGGGCGTGCCTCGGCTTCCTCCCGATCGCGGTGCACGCCCACCGCAACGCGTCAGGGACCAAGGCTGCCCGGGTCTCGCCATGGCCCCTGCTGCGGACCCGCACGGGCGCGCTGATCACCCTCGGCTTCACGGTGCAGGCGCTCCTGGCCTATGCCGTGCTCAGCTGGTTCCCCTACATGCTGGCCACCATGGGCCTCACCGCCTCCGACAGCGGGCTCATGTTCGGACTCATGCAGCTTGTCTCCGTCCCCGCCGGCATGGTGCTGGTGGCCATCGGCTCACGCCCCCGGATGCTGCGGACGGCGTTCTACCTTGCCACCGTGACCATGGCCCTGGGCATCCTGGCCATGCTGGTCCTGCCCCCTGCCTGGTCTCCCCTGACCGCTGTGCTGGTGGGCTTCGGCCTGGGCATCTTCCCGCTGGTCATGGTGATGATCAGCCGCAGCGGCCGCACCACGGCCGAGACCACCGCGCTGTCCACCGTGGCCCAGTCCGCCGGGTATCTGCTGGCGACTCTCGGCCCGTTCGGCATGGGCCTGTTGCACAGCGCCACCAATTCCTGGACGCTGCCGTTGGCCCTGCTGCTGGCCGTGGCCCTCGGCCAGATCGCGGTGGGCCACCTCCTCTCGGCGGGACCGAAGGAACTGCGGGCCAAGGAACTGGCGGCCAAAAAGCTGCGCGCCGCCGTCTCGCACCCCTCGGAAGGAACCCGGCGATGACACTCACAGCCTCGCACCGGCCACCGCTGGCGGAGGAAATCACTGCCAAGCTGCGGGCCCTGATCCACTCGGGCGAGTGGCCGCTGCAGCAGCGCATTCCGGCCGAACCTGAGCTGATGGCCGGCTTCGGGGTCTCCCGTGGCACCCTGCGCGAGGCCATCAAAGCCCTGGCCCACAGCGGAATGCTCGAGGTCCGCCGCGGGGACGGCACGTACGTCCGCGCCACAAGCGAGATCGCAGGCGCCACGCAGCGGATGTATGAGGACCACTCCCAGGAGCACATCCTCGAGGTCCGGGTCGGGCTGGACACCCAGGCGGCCCGGCTCGCTGCACGGCACGCGACGGCCGAGGACCTCACCGCCCTGCGCGGTTTGCTCGCCGCCCGCCGTGCCGCCTGGCTCGCCGAGGACTACGCCGCGTGGGCCCGGGCAGACTGGGACTTCCATGCGCGCGTGGCGCAGGCGTCCGCCAACCCGCTGCTGCATGAGCTGTATGTCAGTTTCGGCAGCGTCTTCCACAATGACCTGCTCCGCCAGCAGCGTCGGGGAGGCTTCAACGGCCTGCCGCACGAGGGCCACGACGAACTCGTGGCCGCGATTGCCGCCCGCGACGAGGCGGCCGCCGTCGAAAGCGTCACCCGTAACCTGAATTCCTGCGCGGAATGGCTCCAGGAGTAACCCAAGGCTTTCCCAAGGTGCGCGGAAGATGCTCTGTCTCAGTGACGGCCACCACCCGCGCACCGGCCTCGCAGCCAGGCGGGTTCCCGTCATCATCGGCGTCAGCGCCGAGTCCGGACGGCCGGCCCCTGCGCCCAGCAGCAGGGGCCGGCTCGGCTGAGACGCCAGGTTCCGCGGGCGCCCATTAGGGTCTTAGTGCCGTAGACCCGACCCCAGCCGCGGTCAACACTAGGAATGGCAGGACGCCGCACGAGGGTGCCCGCGACAAGTGCAGCTGCGCCCCCGTCCCCGGCCGAGGTGCCGGCCTCGTTGGATGACAGTCCCGCCGGTGTCGCAGTGTTGTGGTTTACCTCAGCAAGTACGTCGCGAGGAGGTCGATGGTGGGCAAGAAGAAGAAAAAGTCCAAGGGCTCCGACGCAGAGGACGAGCGCGCCGGGAAGAAGATGCCCCGCAAGAAGTACGAAGCGGAGATGGCCGTCCTGCAGGGTGAACTGGTCGCCATGCAGGAGTGGGTGAAGTCCACCGGAGCCAAGATCTGCATCGTCTTCGAAGGCCGCGACACTGCCGGCAAGGGCGGCACGATCAAGCGCATCGTCGAACGGGTGAGCCCCCGGGTGTTCCGCGTGGTCGCACTCCCCACCCCGACCGAGCGGGAGAAGTCCCAGATGTACCTCCAGCGCTACATGTCCCACTTCCCGGCGGCAGGCGAGGTGGTCATCTTCGATCGCAGCTGGTACAACCGTGCGGGCGTCGAGCGGGTGATGGGTTTCTGCACCCCGGAACAGACCCAGAGGTTCCTCGACATGACCCCGATGGTGGAGAAGGCGATGGTCGACTCCGGCATCATCCTGCTCAAGTACTGGCTTGAGGTCAGTGCGGACGAGCAGACCCGGCGGCTCGAGAGCCGCATGGATGATCCCCGCAAGACCTGGAAACTCTCTCCGATGGACCTGAAGTCCTACAAACGGTGGTACGACTACTCCCGGGCCCGGGACGCGATGTTCGAGGCGACCGACACCGCCTGGGCACCGTGGTACACCGCGAACAATGACATCAAGAAGCGCGGCCGGCTCAACGTCATCAGCCATATTCTCAGCCAGGTGCCCTACGAGCCGTACCCGGGGCTCGACGTTGAGCTCCCCAAGCGCCAGAAGGCCGGCGGTTACACCGAGCCGGCACTGCCCGTGCGGCACATCCCCACCCCGTTCTAAGCAGCGCCCCGGCGATGAGGAGGAAGTCATGAGCGACGATCCCGGAGCAGTAGCTGGGGTGGCCCCGGCGGAGGCAGACGCGAGCTGGTACGCGCTGGCACCGGCTGAAGTGGCGGCCGAGCTGAAGGTGGATCCGGCTGGCGGGTTGAGCACGGGAGAGGCGCAGCAGCGGCTGCAGGAGTACGGTCCGAACGCCCTGGCCGCCGCAAAGCAGGAGCCCGTGTGGAAACGGTTCTTCAAGCATTATCAGGACTACATGCAGATCGTCCTTGTGGTCGCCGCCCTGGTCAGCTTGCTGATCGCGGAATACGGAACCGCCATTGGGCTCGCCCTGCTGACGCTGTTCAACGCGTGGCTGGGGTACCACCAGGAGGGCAAGGCCGAAGAAGCCGCCGCTTCCCTGGGGCAGATGATGAAGGCCATGGCCAAGGTGCGCCGCGACGGTGACGTTGTGGAGCTCCCCGCCGAACAGATTGTCCCAGGCGACATCGTGGTGGTTGATGCCGGTGACCGCGTCCCCGCCGACGGCCGGATCATCCTGGCGGCAACCCTCCAGATCGAGGAGGGCGCCCTGACCGGGGAGAGCGTCGCCGTCGAGAAGGACACCGAGACCATCGGCCGGCACGACGTCGGCATCGGCGACCGCCTGAACATGGCGTTCATGAACACGAACGTGACGCGGGGCCACGGCGAAATCCTCGTCACCACCACCGGCATGGGCTCGGAGGTCGGCCACATCGCCCACATGCTGTCCGGGCAGAAAGTGGAGAAAACCCCGCTCACCAAGCAGGTGGACCGGCTCACCATCTTCATCATCATCGCGGCCCTCTTCGCGTTTATCGCCATCGTCGTGATGGGCCTGGCCTCCGGCGAGTCCTTCGCGGTGCTCTTCGGGATCGGCGTGGCGCTGGCCGTCGGCTCCATCCCGGATGCGCTGCCCGCCGTCGTCACAACCATCCTGTCCGTCGGGTCGGTCAACATGGCCAAGAAGAACGCCATTATGAAGGTCCTCCCGGCGGTCGAGACCCTGGGCTCCACCTCGGCCATCAATTCGGACAAGACCGGCACCCTGACCCTGAACCAGATGACGGTCCGCGAGATCACCACCGTGCAGCACCACTACACCGTCAGCGGTGAGGGCTACAGCTTCGACGGCCAGATCCAACGGACCACCGGGGACGCCGAACGGGACCTGGACTACGTGATGTTCTCCTGCGCCTTGTGCAACGACTCCGATATCAACGACGGCGAGGTGGTCGGGGACCCCACCGAGGCCGCACTCTACGTGCTCGCGCAGAAAGGCGGCGTGGACGTCAGGGAATTCCGCCGGAACAACCCCCGCGTGGCGTCCGTACCGTTCGATTCCGACTACAAGTTCATGGCCACGTTCCACCGGATGCCGGGGGCCGATGGCAGGCCCGTGATCCGCGCCTACGTCAAGGGGGCACCCGACGTGCTCCTGAGCAGGTCCTCGTTCGGCCGGATGCCGGGCGGCCACGCCGAGCGCCTCACCGACGAAATGCGGGGGAAGGTGCTTGCCGAGAACGATCGCATCGCCAGCCAGGGCAGGCGGGTGCTCGCCCTGGCGCAGCGCGAGTTCGACCCGGCGACGTTCCAGCCGTCGGGCGACCTGATGGCACTGATGCAGGACCTGGAGATCTCCGCGCTGGTCGGCGAGGTTGACCCGCCGCGCGCCGAGGCGGTGGCCGCCATCGCCAAGGCAAAACACGCCGGCATCCGGGTCCGGATGATCACCGGCGACCACGCCGTCACCGCTGCGGCAATCGCCGACGAACTGGGCATCAGGGGCCGCGCGGTGACCGGGGCCGAGTTCGCGGCGATGAGCGACGCGGAGGCCGACAGCCAGGTGGACGGCATCGGCGTGATCGCCCGTGTCGCCCCCGAACACAAGGTACGGCTGGTCGAGGTGCTCAAGCGCAAGGGCAACATCGTCGCCATGACCGGCGACGGCGTGAACGACGCGCCGGCGATCGCGGCCGCCGACATCGGGATCGCGATGGGCATCACCGGCACCGACGTCGCCAAGGGCGCGGCCAAGATGATCCTGGCCGACGACAACTTCGCCACCATCGTGGCCGCGGTCGAAGAGGGCCGGCTCGTGTACGACAACCTGCAGAAGTTCATCCGGATCCAGGTCGCCAACCTGTTCATGTTCATTCTGGCGTTCATCGGATCTTCGGCCTTCGCCATAGCCGGCACGGCCCTGCTCAGCCCGGCCCAGGTGCTGTGGATCCACATGGCGATCGTCGCCCCCATTGGGGCGGTGATGGGCCTGGATCTCGCAACGCCGGGCATCATGGACCGCAAACCACGGCCCTTCAACCAGCCGATCCTCGTCCGGTCGATGATGGTGCGCCTGTTCGTCGTCGGGCTTTTCATGGCGGCCGCGACACTGATCCTCGTGCAGATCGGCAAGACCACCTACGGCTCACTGGAGATCGGCCAGACCATGGCCGTGGTGGGGCTGGGGCTGATGAACATCTTCGTGGCGCTCAATCTGCGTTACCCGACCGAGAGCGCCTTCGGGCCCGCCACGGTGTCCAACCCGAAGCTGCTCTGGGCGTTCGCGTGGGCCGTCCTCGGCTCCATGCTGATCACCCAGATGAAGGTGATGCAGGACCTGTTCGGGACGCTGCCGCTCACCGGCCAGCAGTGGCTACTCTGCCTGGTGCCGGGCGTGGTGCTGCTGTTCCTCGGTGAACTCTTCAAGATCATCCTGCGGGCCCGGCAATCGAAGGGCCAGGCCGCAGTCTCAGCTCCCCCCGTTCCGGCGTGAGAGTGCCGTTCCGGCGTGAGTGCGGCTGCCACTGTTGAGGGCCGGAACGCGATGCTCCGGCCCTCAAGAGTGTCGTATACCGGCTATGCCGGGGCTAGCGGACGAGGCCCTTCAGGACGTTCTTGGGCCGCTGCATTTCGCCGTGCTTGGCGCCGAGCACGATCACCCAGCCGGCGAACACGGGGATGCTCCACTGCAGGATCTTCAGCTGCTGCTGCGCGGAACGGAGTTCCTCGGAGGCACCCGGCTTCGGCTCCGTGGCACCCTTGGCGCCCTCGGCGGCCAGTTTGTCCACCTTGGCTCCCTGCAGGCCCGCGTACAGGGTCACAGCGGCACCGGCGAGGGTGACGACGGACTTGTAGACGCTCAGGCGCGTGACGCCGTCCTGCTTGGCCATCCGGCCCTTGTTCTCCCACATGACGGCGAGGCCCGAAAGAAAATGCGCCCCAAACGCCGCCGTCTGGTACGGCGCCCACTTCTTCCAGCCCAGGCTTGAGAGGCGGGTACGTTCCGCCGGGTCCTTGGCTTCAGCAGTGGCACCGTTGAGCCCAATGGCGCCCATCAGGGAACCGCCGAACCAGGCGGCTGCCGTCAGGTCGTGAATGGATCGGGCAACAAGATTACCTGCCATGTTGAGCTTCCTATCATCTGTCTTCGAATCCGAATCGCAGGGGCAGCAAGGCTGCCGGTCCGCGGCATGTCCACGAGCGGGGCCATGACTCGGCTATGGTAAGCACACTTACCAAAAACGCGGTAGTCCAAGCGGCTGCCACGTTGCCGCGCGTAGAATCGGCGACATAGGCACACCGCCGGGGCAAACACCGTTCCACCGCCGCGGGCGCCGGAGCACAGCACCGTTCCACCGGACACAAATGAGGAATAGCCGCATCACCATGGCAGAAGAAGAGTCCGGGATCGAAGCCGCCATCGGCGACGCCGTCGACACCGCGGAGGCGGCGTCGAACAGCACGGCGCTCGACGTCGTCGCACGTTCCGGATTCGCGGTCATGGCACTGCTTCATATCGTGATCGGGGCCATCGCCGTCGCCCTGGTCCTGGGCGCGCCGGGCCAGGCCGAGCCCACCGGCGCCATCGAACAACTCGCCGCCAACCCCTGGGGTCCGGCCGTGATGTGGGCGGCCTGCATCGCCTGCGCGGGCCTCGCGCTCTGGCAGCTGAGCGAGGCGACGCTCCGGGGCCGCCACCTGCCGCGCCGGGGGCAGCTGGGCAAACTCATTTCCTCCGGCTTCCTTGCCATAGCGTACGGGAGCGTCGGGCTGAGCTTCGCGGGCTTCGGGCTCGGCCAGCGCGGTGATTCGGGCGACTCGACCCGGGATTTCAGCACGGCCCTGATCCAGTCACCCTTGGGGGTTCCGGCCCTGGCCGGCCTCGGGCTCACCATCATGGGAATCGGCGTGTATTTCATCGTCAAGGGCTTCGGGAAGAAGTTCAAGGAGGAACTGCAGCATTTCGAAGGGACCCGCCGCGGCAGGGTGATCAGCGCGCTTGGCGTCACCGGCCACGTCTCGAAAGGGCTGGCGCTGATCCTGACCGGGCTGCTCTTCGTCGTGGCCGCGGCGACCAACAACCCCGGTTCCTCCACCGGCCTGGACGGCAGCCTCAAGGCGCTCCGGGACCACCCCTTCGGCCCGTACCTGCTCCTGGCGATCGGGGCGGGGTTCATTGCCTACGGCGTGTTCGCGCTGGTCCGGGCCCGCTTCGGCCGGATGTAGGCGCCGCTCTGGGTGGGGATAACCGGCACGGCTTCCTATGGCTGCTCGGCAGACGCGACCCGGCCGAAACTATGAGGCTCGACGGTGCGGCGACACCGCTGATCTGGGGCGGCCTGGCCGGCATGCTGGCCACGGGCGTGTTCCTGAACCCGCACCTGAACAACCCGATGACCGACCTCAAGCTCGCCGCCGTCCTTGTGCTCAGCCTGAACGGGATCATGCTCATTCCGCTCATGCGGCGGCTGGCCAGGCTGACGCCTCGTTCAAGGACCTGGCTGGCGGGCAACGGGGCCATCTGCTGCTCTGCCTGGTGATCTCGCAGCTGTGCTGGTGGACGGCGATTGCCATCGGGTTCATCAACGCCGAGTTCTGAGGTGCCGCCGGGCCGCGCCCAGGTTCTAGCCGGCGGCCTTCCGCAGCGGCACCACGTCGCCTTCCTGATACAGCAGGGCGCGGATCTCGGACTCGGCGGAATCCAGCCGCCTCGGGTCGATCGTTTCCCCGGCCGCGAAGTGGTCCAGCAGCCGGGGATCCACATAGCTTTTCCGGGCGATCGACGGTGTGTTGCCCAGGACCGCGGCCGCGTCCTGCATGGCCTGGCTCACCGCGCTCTTCCGGGCCGAGACTTTCGCCTGGGGGCCGCTCTGCGCCAGGCTGACCGCTGCCGCCGCCGTCCCCCGCAGGGTGCGGAAATCCTTGGCGGTGAAGTCCTCCCCCGTGCGCTCCTTGACGTACTCGTTGATGTCCGCGCTCGACACCGGATGCCAGCTGCGGCCGTCCTTGTAGGCCAGCAGCCGGGCGTTGCCGCCGCGGCGCTTGAGCTGGCGCACGACGGCGGCGAGGTCGGCGTCGTCGATCCGCGACTCCCAGGTCTTGCCGCTCTTGGCCGGGAAGCTGAGCCGGAGTTCGTCCTTGCGGACCTTGACGTGGGCGCAGAGCAGGGTGGCGAGGCCGTGGCTGCCGTTCTCGTTGGTGTAGCGCTCCGAGCCGACGCGCAATGACCCGCTGTCGAGCATCCGAAAGGCGGCCGCCAGCACGCGTTCCCGCGTCAGCCCTTCGGAGCGCAGGTCCATGGTCACCAGGCGGCGTGCGGCCGGAAGGGTCTCAGCCAGCTGGAGCGAACGGTCGAACTTCAGCCGATCCTTCCGTTCCCGCCAGCTCGGATGGTAGATGTACTGCCGCCGGCCCACCGCGTCGACGCCCGTGGCCTGGATGTGCCCGTTGTCGTACGGGGCGATCCAGACGTCGGTCCAGGCCGGCGGGATCCCGATGCCCTCGAGCCGTTCCCGCACGGGGCCCGGCGGCAGGGTGGAGCCATCCAGGTCCTTGTAACTGAACCCGGTCCCGACGGGGACCCTGCGGTATCCGCGGCCGGACGCGTTGCTGTGGCGGAGCCTCATTGGCCGGCCCCGGGCGAGTGTTCATCCATGACGGTAAGCCTACTGACTACCCGGCGGGATTGCGCCGTTAAAACCCAACGCGGGGTCATTTCGCGCCCGTCCCGGAGGGGATTATGGGCGCGAAGTGACCCCGCGTTGCAGTTCGAGGCGGGCGTTTAGACCTCGACGGCGGCGCCGCGGGAGATCTCCACCATGTCCTCGCGGGGCACCACCTTGATGCGCTCGCGCTGGACGGCGACGCCGTGCGACCCGCCGGCGGCGGTGGCCTTCTCACCCAGGGCGCGCTCGTGCTCATCCAGGGCCAGCCAGCCTTCCCAGCTGGTGTACTCGACGCCGCGGGCCGCCAGGAGCTCGACGATCGCCTCGGGGGCGGGCGTCGCGGCCAACGGCAGGTTCTCGCGGTCCTCAAGCAGGTACGTCACGGTTTCGAGGGCGTCACCCTTGGTGTGGCCGATCAGTCCCACCGGCCCGCGCTTGATCCAGCCTGTCGCGTAGATCCCCGGCACGTGGGTGCCGGCCGCGTCCAGGACCCGGCCGCCGTCGTTCGGGACGACGCCCTTGCTGTGGTCGAACTCGACCTCGGGGAGGGCGGAGCCGAAGTAGCCGATGGCGCGGTACACGGCCTGGACCGGGTACTCAACAAACTCGCCGGTGCCGCGGGCGTTGCCGGTGCCGTCCAGTTCGGTGCGCTCGAACTTGATCCCGGCGACCCGGCCGGGCGCCTCGGCGCCGTCGGTCTTTTCTCCGTAGATCTCGACAGGGCTGTGCAGGAAGTGCAGGTGCAGCCGGCGGGACGCGGTGAGCTCGGAGAGGTCCTCGGGCTGTTCGGCGATCCAGTTGGTGAGGGTGCCCACCATGGTCTTGGTCTGGTTGTTGCTCTGGATCTGCCGGTCCGATTCGGCGTCGAACTCGAAGTCCTCGGCGTAGAGGATGATGTCCACGTCCTTGGAGTGGGAAAGTTCGCGCAGTTCCAGGGGCGTGAATTTGACCTGGGCGGGCCCGCGCCGGCCGAACACGTGCACGTCCGTGACGGGCGAGGACTTCAGCCCGGCGTAGACGTTGTCCGGGATTTCGGAGACCAGGAGGTCGTCGGCGTGCTTGGAGAGCATGCGGGCCACGTCGAGGGCCACGTTGCCGTTGCCGATCACGGCGATTTCCTTGGCCTCCAGCGGCCATTCGCGGGACACGTCGGGGTGCCCGTCGTACCAGGACACGAAGTCGGCGCCGCCGTAGGAGCCCTCGAGCTCGATGCCGGGGATGTTGAGGTCCGCGTCCTTGATGGCGCCGGTGGCGAAAATGACGGCGTCGTAGTGGGTGCGGAGGTCATCGATGGACAAGTCCGTGCCGTAGTCCACGTTGCCGAAGAACCGGATGTCGCCGCGGTCCAGGACCTTGTGCAGGGCGTTGACGATGCCCTTGATGCGGGGGTGGTCGGGGGCCACTCCGTAGCGGATCAGACCGTAGGGTGCCGGGTAGCGGTCGAAGAGGTCGATGCTGACGGTGAGCTCGCCGCTCTTGACGGCCTCGCTCTTGGTCAGGATGTCCGCGGCGTAGACGCCGGCGGGACCGGAGCCGACGACGGCGACGCGCAGCGGGCGGGCGGCGGTTCCTACGGGGGTGCTAGTTGACACGGCTGTGTTCCTTTTTTCTTCTGCATCCGTTGCTCCACAAGCGCCCTTTTGGGGCTCGATAACGGCAGTTGTGGAGCAATCGACGGGTGTTAGGGGGTCAGTACGCGGGTCTTGGTGGTGCGGGGGGCGTTCGGGGAGGTGGTGCTGTAGTCCGCGGTCTTGAAGTGCGACGGCGCGAACGGGCTGACGCGGACCACGTCGCCGATCACGATCACGGCGGGATTCGCTACGCCTGCGGCCTCCGCCTGGTCCGCGATGGTCCCGAGGGTTCCTATGGTCACCCGCTGGTTTGGCAGGTATCCATTCTCTACGATGCCAACAGGCGTCTGAAGTGGCAAACCGGCGCGGGCCAGGGAGGCTGCGGAATCGCGCAGCTGGCCCACACCCATGAGCAGGATCACAGTGTGGTCGGCACGGGCCGGGACTTCCGAGAGTTCCTCGTGGCCGGTGACCACACTGAAGCCTTTGGCCAGCCCGCGGTGGGTGACCGGGATGCCGGCGGCGGCGGGGACGGAAATGGCCGATGTGACGCCGGAAACCACTTCGACCTCGACGCCGTGCTGCCGGCAGAATTCGGCTTCCTCGCCGCCGCGGCCCAGCACGTAGGGGTCGCCGCCCTTGAGCCGGACCACGCGGTGGCCCTGCAGGGCTTCCTCGACCAGGATCCGGTTGATGTCGGACTGCGGCACCGGATGGTGGCCGGGGGTCTTGCCGACCTCCACCACGCGGACGTCGGGGGCCAGTTCGGCCAGGAGTTCACGCGGACCGAGCCGGTCCGCCACCACGACGTCGGCCTGGCCAAGGAGCCGGCGGCCGCGGACGGTGATGAGTCCGGTGTCGCCGGGACCGCCGCCCACGAGGGCCACGGATCCGGGAGCTGCCCCCGTGCCGGGAACCCGGTGCCGGCGCAGCGGCAGGTCTCCGGTGGCCAGGGCGGTGGCGACGGCGTCGCGCAGGGCCATGGCGCGGCGGGGGTCTCCGCCGGCGTTGACAGCGATCTTGACGTCGTCCACCACGGCGACGGCGGGCGTCCAGGCGGCGGAGGCTTCGTGGTCGGAGGCGTTGACGCACCAGATGCGCTGCGCCTCGGCGTCGGCGGAGACCTGGGCGTCCACGGCGCCGTCGCCGGTGGCGGTCTGGACGAACCAGACGCCGTCGACGTCGGAGCGGCGGTACGGGCGGGGCTCCCAGTTCAGGAGGCCGGCGTCGGCAAGTTCAGCGAGCGCCGGGCAGGCAGCCGGTGCCACGACGGTGACGCGGGCTCCGGCGTCGAGCAGCCCCTTGGTGCGCCGGGCGGCCACCGGTCCGGCGCCGACCACCAGCACGGGACGGCCGAGGAGGCGCAGCGCCGTGGGGTAAATGTCCTGAATTGCCATGCATCGACGATAGGGCGGCGTCACATAGCGGAACAACGGTGCGGCAACACCAGTTCACGCAAGGTAACGCCGCGTCACATAATGGCAATCGTCGCGCCGGGACGGGGCGCCCCTATTTCACGGCGATGAGTTCGATCAGCTTGATGTCCGGATCCTTGGCGAGCAGGGCGGGACCGTGTTCGCCGAGCGCGGCCGGGATGGCGCCATTGAGGTGGGCCTGCCGGTCCTCCTCGGTGTCGAAGGTGTCGAAGATGCCGAAAGTGTTCTCGTTGATCCGGAAGGCATACCAGGTGCGCGTTCCGGGCTCGTTGAGCACGATCTCGCGGCCTCCGTTCAGGAAGTCCCAGACGTCCTGTTCCTTTCCCGCTTTGGCTTCGACCAGGGCCAGCACGCCAAATTTTGCCGCCACAGCGACCTCCTAGGAATCGGGCTTTGCATCAGCCGTGGAAGGGGCCGCAACCCGGCCTCTAGGCGTGAGTGTAGGCCCGTGCCCGTGCCCCGGCAAGGTGCGATCGCAAAAGCAACGCGGGGTCACTTACGGCCCATAAACCTCAGGAATGTGGGCCGTAAGTGACTCCGCGTTGCTTTGGAGGAGCCGGGTGGTTGACGCTAGCGGGTGCTGCCGGCCAGGAGGCCGCGGCGGCGGAGCAGCCGCTTTTCAATCGGCGCGAACACGAGCAGCTCGATCAGGATTCCGACGGCGAGGATCAGCAGGATGGCGGACATGACGATGGTCATGTCGGACAGGACGCGGCCCTGGTCCAGCATGGAGCCCAGGCCGAAGCCGATGGTGCCGCCGACGGCGATGATTTCCGCCGCCATGAGCGAGCGCCAGGAGAACGCCCAGCCCTGCTTGAGGCCGCCGAGGTACCCGGGCAGGGCCGCCGGCAGGATGATCTGCAGGGCCAACTGGAGCCGGGACGCACCCAGGACCTTTCCGACGCTGCGGTACTGCGGCGGAATCTGGTCCACACCGGAGATCAGGCCATTGATGATCGAGGGAATCGCACCCATGAACACCACGAAATACACGGTGGCGTCCGTGATCCCGAACCAGAGAATAGCGGCCGGCACCCACGCCACCGACGGCAGGACCTGCAGCCCTGAGATCAGCGGCCCGAAAGCGCGCCGCAGCGGTGCCACCTGGGCCAGCACGAGACCCACTGGCGTCGCGATCACCACGCTTATCAGGAAGCCCACGACGCCGCGCTGCAGCGAGGTCCAGACGGCCTCTTGAAGCTTGCCCTCGCCCCACAGGGTTCCGACCTGGCCGATGACATCCAGGGGGCCGGGCACGACGTCGCGCCGCTTGAAGCCGAGGGAGACGTACAACTGCCAGAGGATGATCAGCACCGCCAGCGCGGCCACCGGCAGCAGGATCCGGCTCCAGTCGATGCGGACCTTGCGGATGGAGTCTGACTGCAGGGAGTCGAGGCCCGCTTCGAGCTCGCGGAGGTCCTCCTTGCCGGTGGAGGAACGGGTCAGGGCCGCATGCACTTTGCGGGTCTCGACCGGGGCTTCCGCCACGGGAAGCTGGTTACTTGGCATGGCGGCGGATCTCCTCGCGTAGCCGGGCGGTGATTTCGCCGGTGAGCTGGCCGGCCAGTCCGGCGTCGGTGCGGTGCTCTTCGCTGACGTGCCATTCCCGCACCACGCGGCCGGGCCGGGAGGAGAGCAGCAGGACGCGCTGGCCAAGCCGGACGGCCTCGCGGACGTTGTGCGTGACAAAGACGATGGTCCGGCCGGTTTCCTTCCAGATCCGTTCCAGCTCGTCATGGAGCAGGTCCCGCGTAATCGCGTCCAGGGCCGCGAACGGCTCGTCCATGAGCAGCAGCTGGCGGTCCTGGGCCAGCGACCGGGCCAGGGAGACGCGCTGGCGCATCCCGCCGGAGAGTTCGTGGGGCCGTTTGTCCCCCGCACCGCCCAGGTGTACCAGGTCCAGCAGCTCCCCCGCCCGGACCCGGCGGTCGGCCTTCCCGACGCCCCGCAGTTTCAGGGCCAGCTCGATGTTCTCGCGCGCGGTCAGCCAGGGAAACAGCGCCGCGTCCTGGAACATGAAGGCGGCGCCGTCGCTGGGCACTTCCAGGGCGCCCGACGTCGGGGCCTCCAGTCCCGCCATGATGTTGAGCAGGGTGGACTTGCCGCAGCCGGAGGCACCGAGCAGGGCGACGAACTCGCCCTGCCCGATGGTGGCGTTGACGTCGTCCAGCACAGGGGCGCCGGCGCCGAAGCGCTTGCCCAGGTGTTCCAGTACGACTGGCATGGTCTGGTCCTTACTGTTGTGGCGGATGGCTGGGGGCCGGGGCGCTATTCCTTGCCGAGCCCCTCGGCGGAGATCTTCTTGCCGGCCGCACTCTCGCTCAGAACGCTGTTGAGCGCCGTGAGGTCGAAGATGCCGTTGATGTCGGCCTGCTTGGTGGTGCCGGCGTCGACGCCGTCCTGGAGCAGTTTCTTGTACGTCCCTGCGAGCGGGTCGGTGGTGAAGACGATGTTCTTCAGGGACCGGTCGATGACGTCGGCCGGCAGTGCCTTGCCGGCGGCAGCCTTGAGTCCGTCGTTGAGGACGGTGGCTTTCTCGGCGGCGGGCGCCGCGTTGAGCCAGTCCACGGATTCGACATGGCCCTTGAGGAGCGCCTGCACAGTGGCGGGGTGCTCGGCCGCGAACGTCTTGTTGACGATCAGGACGGTGGTGACGAACTCGCCCTTCTCCCACAGGTCCTTCTCGTCGACCAGGACCTTTGCGCCGGCCTGGAGCACCAGGCGGGAGGCCCAGGGCTCGGGCAGCCACGCGCCGTCGAGCTTGCCGTCCTGGAACAGCTTGAGGGTCTGGGCATTCTCGGTCGGGTTGATCGAGACGTCGCCGCTGCCGTCAGTGGAGGTCTTGAACCCCTGCTTGCCGAGCCAGGCGCGGAGGGCCACGTCCTGCGTGCCGCCGAGCTGCGGCGACGCGAGCGTCTTGCCCTTCAGGTCGGCGGCCGAGTTGATGCCGGGCTTGACCACCAGCTGCGCTCCGCCGGACGCGGCGCCGGCGATGATGCTGATGGACTGGCCGTTGCTCTTGACATAGGAGTTGATGGCCGGATTGGGGCCGATGTACGTGGCGTCGATGGCGCCGGCGTTCAGGGCCTCGATCGCGGCGGGGCCGGCGTTGAACACCTGCGTGCTGAGCTTGGTCGCCCCGAGGTCCTTGGCGATGAACCCCTTGTTGACACCCACCAAGGCCGGAGCGTGGGTGATGTTGCCAAAGTAGCCGAGCCTGAGTTCCGTGGCCGGGCCGGCGTCCGCCGTGGCCGCTGCGGGGGCGGTTTCCGGGCTGCGCGACAGCGAGGATGCAACGGCTGCGCCGGCGCCGATCAGGAGCACGAGGCCCGCGACCAGGGCGATCTCCAGGGTGCGCTTGCGTTTCGGTTTGCCGGTCTCGCCGGCGACGATCCGGGTGGTGCCGGGCTGTGTGCCGGACCCGGGGGTTTCGGGGGTGTGTGACATGGGTGAAGTCCTGTTCTGGGGTGTGTGCGGAAGGGCCGGGCGGCTGGTCAGCGCCGGCGACATCGCCCCTGGAAGTCCCTGCGGGGCAGGCCGGGGAACCGTTCCTGTGTCTTCATTCATTCACCATAGGGAGTGTCATATTCGGGGTTCAACGGCCCGGAAACCGGGGGTCACGCGGGTTCACGCAGCGTCACATTCGGCCCCAAAAGACGGCAGCTTGCTTCCCGGACCGCCGCCCATGGCAACCGACCGGGAAACAAGCTGCGCCCGTGTGGCACGTGGCCTAGATCGAGTAGCGCTCGTCCTCGTGGTCGCCGGGGTGGTCGTTGACCAGGCCTGCGGCGAGGGTGTTGCCGTCGAGCGGGTCGATCACGAGGAACGCCCCGGTGCGGCGGTGGTGCAGGTAGTTCTCCAATGGCAGCGGCGCGGCGAGCCGGAGCTGCGCGTGCCCGATGTCGTTGAGCTCCAGGGTGGTGGTCGGCTCGAGGCCGAAGCTGGCGAGGTCCAGTTTGCCCGTCACGTTCCGCACCAGGGCCTGGACCGTGCGGGTGCCGTGCTTGACCAGGACCTTGGAGCCCTCCCGGAGCGGCTTGGGCGAGAGCCAGCACAGTGCGGCGTAGAGGTCAGCCGATGCCTCGCGCACCGTCCCGGCCGCCGCGATCGTGTCACCGCGGGCCACGTCGAACTCGTCCGCCAGGCGCAGGGACACGGACTGCGGGGCGGCCGCCTCGGCGAGCTCGCGGCCCGCGAAGTCGATCCCCGTGATGCTGGTGGTGCGCGGGGCCTGGCCCGGGGTCAGGATGCTGACCTGGTCCCCCAGTTTCACGGAGCCCTCGGTGATCTGGCCGGCGTAGGCACGGTAGTCGCGGTAGGCCTCGGGATCGAGTCCGCCGGCGATGGCGTCCGGAGCCAGCGCTCCCTGCGGCCGGACCACCAGCTGGACCGGGAAACGGAAGCTTTCGAGGTGGCTTTCGAGTTCGTCGGCGGCCGGCAGCGTCTCCAGGACCTCCAGGAGCGCCGGGCCGTCGTACCACGGGGTCCGCTCGGAGCGGTCCACCACGTTGTCGCCGTCGAGGGCGGAGACGGGGATGACGAAAAGATCGGAGACCCCGCCTGCATTTGTATCGTCACGGCCGAGCCCGAGTTCGCGCCCGACCTGCTGGACGTCCGCCTCGATCCCGCGGAACACGTCCTCGCTGAAATCCACGAGGTCGATCTTGTTCACGGCGACGATCACGTGTGCCACGCGCAGCAGCTGCAGCACGGACAGGTGCCGGCGGGTCTGCTCGAGGACACCCTTGCGGGCGTCGATGAGCACGACGACGGCGTCCGCTGTGGACGCGCCGGTCACCGTGTTCTTGGTGTACTGCACGTGCCCGGGGCAGTCCGCGAGGATGAAGCTGCGCCGGTCCGTGGCGAAGTAGCGGTAGGCGACATCGATCGTGATGCCCTGCTCGCGCTCCGCGCGCAGGCCGTCGGTCAACAGGGCGAGATCGATCGCTTTCGTGCCGGTGGCCCCTTCACCGCCGAACCCGCGGTCCGCCGACGTGCGGGCGACGGCGTCCAGCTGGTCGGCGAGGATCGCCTTCGAGTCGTGCAGGAGCCGGCCCACCAGGGTGGACTTGCCGTCATCGACGGAGCCCGCCGTGGCGAAGCGGAACAGCGTGGTGGGCAGCGCCGCGGCAACGAGGTCCGGGCCCGGGAGAAACGTTTCCGTGCTCATTAGAAATAGCCGTCCTTCTTGCGGTCTTCCATGGCGGCCTCGGAGATGCGGTCGTCGGCCCGGGTGGCGCCACGTTCGGTGATGGTCGAGGCGGCAACCTCAATGACGACGTCGCGCACCGTGGCGGCGGCCGATTCCACGGCGCCGGTGCAGGACATGTCGCCGACGGTCCGGTAGCGGACGGTCTTGGTGATGACTTCCTCGTGCTCGCGCGGCTGGGAGACCTCGCCGACGGCGCGCCACATGCCGTCGCGGGCGAAGACTTCGCGGTCGTGGGCGTAGTACAGGCCCGGCAGCTCGATGTTCTCGCGCTCGATGTAGCGCCACACGTCCAGTTCGGTCCAGTTGCTGATGGGGAACGCGCGGACGTGCTGGCCCACCGTGTGCCGGCCGTTGTAGAGGTTCCACAGTTCGGGCCGCTGGTTGCGCGGGTCCCACTGGCCGAACTCGTCGCGCAGGCTCAGGATCCGTTCCTTGGCCCGGGCCTTGTCCTCGTCGCGGCGGCCGCCGCCGAAGACGGCGTCGAACTTGTTGCGCTGGATCGCATCCAGCAGCGGCACGGTCTGCAGCGGGTTCCGGGTGCCGTCGGCACGCTCGGCCAGCTCACCGGAGTCGATGAACTCCTGGACGGAACCGACGACGAGCTTCAGGCCCAGCCGCTCCACGGTGCGGTCGCGGAAGTCGATGACCTCGGGAAAATTGTGGCCGGTGTCCACGTGCAGCACCGGGAACGGCACCTTGCCGGGCCAGAAGGCCTTCGTGGCCAGGTGCAGCATCACCACGGAATCCTTGCCGCCGGAGAACAGCAGCGCGGGCTTCTCGAACTCGGCGACCACCTCGCGGATGATGTGAATGGCCTCGGACTCGAGGGTGTCCAGGCTGGAGAGTCGGGCGGCCGCGACGCCGATTGCCGGAGCGGCAGATGCCGTGGAGGCGGTGGTGGTGAAGGTGGCGACATCGGGGTCGACGGCCACGAAAGTCTCAACATTGCTCATACGTGTAGTCCGCATTCTGTCTTGTCGGTTCCTGCCCAGCGTCCGGCGCGGGGGTCGTCGCCGGGCGCCACCTTGCGGGTGCAGGGCTGGCAGCCAATGGACGGGTAGCCCTGTGAAAGCAGCGGGTTGACGGGCAGGAGGTTGTCGTCGGAATACTGCACCAGCTGGTCGAAGGTCCACGCCGCCACCGGGTTGACCTTGACCAGGCCGTTGGCCTCGTCCCAGATGACCAGCGGCGTGTTGGTGCGGGTGGGGGCCTCGTCGCGGCGGACTCCGGTGAACCAGAGCTCGTAGCCGGCCAGGGTGCGGCGCAGCGGCGCCACTTTGCGCAGGGCGCAGCACTGGGCGGGGTCGCGGGCGAAGAGGTCCTTGCCCAGGAGCCGGTCCTGCTGCTCGACGGTGTTCTCCGGCAGCACGTCCACGACGTTGACGCGCAGGTTGGCCGCGACCTCGTCGCGCGTCGCGTGCGTCTCCGGGAAGTGGTAGCCGGTCTCCAGGAACAGGACGTCGACGCCGGGGAGCTGGTCCGCGACGAGTGCCGGCAGGACCGCATCCGCCATGGAGCAGGCGACGGCGACGGTCGGCAACTCGAAATTGCGGGCCACCCAGGCAATGACGTCACGGGCCGGGGCGTCCCAGCCGAGCTCGGCGGCGCCGGCCTCGGCGAGGGCCTTGAGCTCGTCGTGGGAGCGGAGTGCAACAGGGCCGTTGCCAGGCGATGCCGCCAGCGGCTGAACGTTGGTCACTGAAGATCACCCTCTTCCGCGGCGAAGGCCCACTCGGCGAAGCTTTGGCCCTCGGCGCGGTCGGCGACGAACTTGCGGACCACGCGTTCAACGTAGTCGGGCAGTTCCCCGGCCGTGACCTTGAGACCGCGGACGGTGCGGCCCAGGCCTGCCTCCTCGCGGCTGTCGGACGCGAGCCCGCCGCCGAGGTGGACCTGGAAACCCGGGGTGGGGTCGCCGTCGGGCGTTGGCAGCATCATGCCCTTGAGGCCGATGTCCGCCGTCTGGATCCGGGCGCAGGAGTTGGGGCAGCCGTTGATGTGCAGGGACAGCGCCTGAGGCAGCTGCTTGCTCTCGGCGAGGTCGGCCAGCCGGCGCTCCAGCTCGGCAACCGCCGTCGCCGCAGTTATCTTCGTTTCCACGATGGCGAGCTTGCAGAACTCGATGCCGGTGCAGGCGATGGTGCCGCGCCGGAACACGGACGGGCGGGCGGACAGGCCCAGGGCGTCGAGCTCGGCCACGAGTGGGTCCACCTCATCCTTGGGCACGTCGAGGACCACGAGCTTCTGGTGCGGGGTGGTGCGCAGGCGCTGCGAGCCGCGGGCCTCCAGGGTGTCCGCGAGCTTGACCAGCTGGCTGCCGGAGAGGCGGCCGGCCAGCGGGGTGGCGCCGATGAAGAACTTGCCGTCCTTCTGTTCGTGCACGCCGATGTGGTCACCGGGCGTGGAGGGCTTGGGCGCCGCGGGACCGTCGGAGAGCTTGTAGCCGAGGTATTCGTCTTCGAGGACCTGGCGGAATTTGACCGGCCCCCAGTCAGCCAGCAGGAACTTCAGGCGGGCCTTGGTGCGCATGCGCCGGTAGCCGTAGTCGCGGAAGATGCTGGTGACGCCGAGCCACACATCGGCGGCCTGGTCCGGCCGGACGAAGGCGCCGAGGCGCTTGCCCAGCATGGGGTTGGTGGAGAGCGCGCCGCCCACCCAGAGGTCGTAGCCGATGCCGAGTTCGGGGTGGACCAGGCCCACCAGGGCGACGTCGTTGATCTCGTGCACCACGTCCTGGCTGGGGTGGCCGGTGATGGCGGTCTTGAACTTGCGCGGCAGGTTGGCCAGTTCCGGGTCGCCGATGAACCGCTCGGCGAGTTCCTGGATCAGCGGCGTGGGATCGATGATCTCGTCTTTGGCGATGCCCGCCACCGGGGAGCCGAGGATGACGCGCGGCACGTCGCCGCAAGCTTCCGTGGTGGACAGCCCCACGCCCTCGAGCCGGCGCCAGATTTCGGGCATGTCTTCGACCCGGATCCAGTGCAGCTGGATGTTCTGGCGGTCCGTGAGGTCGGCCGAGTCGCGGGCGAAGTCCACGGAGATCTGGCCGATGACGCGCAATTGCTCGGTGGTGAGCGCACCGCCGTCGATCCTGACGCGGAGCATGAAGTATTTGTCTTCGAGCTCGTGGGGCTCAAGCGTGGCGGTCTTGCCGCCGTCGATCCCGGGTTTGCGCTGGGTGTAGAGCCCCCACCAGCGGAAGCGGCCGTGCAGGTCGGTGCCGTCGATCGAGTCGAAGCCGTGCTTGGAGTAGACGGACTCGATACGCTCGCGGACGTTGAGGCCGTTGTCTTCCTGTTTCCAGGTCTCGTTGGCGTTCAGCGGCGTGGTGCCGTCGACTTTCCACTGGCCGTGCGGCTTTGCGGCCGGGCGGGGAGGGCGCTTGGTGCGGCCGGCGGCAGCCTCGTCCGTGGACGCTCCGGCTAGAGCTGTATCAGTCATGCATCGACTGTAGGGGCGGCCGTAATCCCGTCACAAAGGGTCAGAAACGGGGAGTCACCTAGGGCAACATTTCGTCACGAACCGCCGGAAACCCTTGAAGTCGCCCTGCGGCTGTGCATCTGCGCGGACCGTCAGGGCCGGGGTTGCGGTGCCCCGGCCAGCGCCGCGTCGTAGCGTTCCAGGGCAATTTCGGCGAGGACCGGGGAGGGCAGCAGCGGCGCCGTCACCAGGTCAGCACCGGCCTTGGCCAGCTGGTCGTGGAAGAAGCCGGGCGCCAGGAGATACGAGGCGATGACGACGCGTCCGCCAAGGTCCACCGCTCCGGCGGACTCCCCCGCGCCGGCACCGCCGGCGGCCTCCTCGCGGAGCATGGCGACGGCGTCGGGAACCGAGGGCTTGGCGGAGGCGCCGTAGGCAGCCACGATCCGGTTGGAACGCAGGGCACGGAGCTGTTCCGTGAGTTCCTCTACATTCTGTGCGGCGCTGGGATCGGAGGACCCGGCGGCGGCGAGGACCACGGCGTCGTTGTCCGTTACCC
Organism: Arthrobacter sp. 49Tsu3.1M3; assembly: GCF_900168135.1. NCBI lineage: Bacteria > Bacillati > Actinomycetota > Actinomycetes > Micrococcales > Micrococcaceae > Arthrobacter > Arthrobacter sp. 49Tsu3.1M3. Next base: position 8,959 of record NZ_FUZD01000002.1, on the reverse strand, counting down.
CGGCCTCGCGCAGCCGCTGGTCGAGCAACGCTGCGAGCCGCGGATCCGGACCCAGCGGCGCCGCGGCCAGGGTGTCCGGCCGGCTCTTCACGGCGCGGGCAATGTCCACCTTGACGTGGTATCCAACGCTGAGCAGCAGCGGAACCACGACGGCGGTTACCCCCGCCGGGAGCCCAGCCACGACGGCCGGCAGGTCCGGGTCCTGCACGTCCACGTAGGCCTCGCGGACGTCCAGCCCGGGACGGAGCCCGGCGATGCCGTCCCGGAGCGCGTTGACCTCCGCGGCCCCGTGCGGGCTCGACGTGCCGTGGGCGCAGGCGATCAGGATGGGGGTATTCATAGCCGTTAGCGTAACCTTGGAGCCGCCCTATCCGCCCCCTTGCAATCGACCGGGACGCTTCATGACCTTCTCCTTCAGCCTTGTCCTGGTCTGGCTTGACCTCGCCGGCGTGTTCTTCTTTGCGGTCTCCGGCTCGCTGCTCGCGGCGCGCAAGCAGTTCGATATCATCGGCTCGCTGCTCCTGGCCTCGGTGGTGAGCCTGGGCGGCGGCGTCATCCGCGACATCATCATCAACGCGGGCCCGCCCGCCGCGTTCACTAATCCGGCGTATCTGGCGCCGCCCCTGTTTGCCACGGTGCTGGTGTATTTTCTGTTCTCCAGCGTCCAGCGCTTCACGTCGCTGCTGATCCTGTTCGACGCCGGCGGGCTGGCCCTGTTCTGCATCACCGGCACGCTGAAGGCCCTCGCCGCCGGGATGAATCCCGTGGCCGCCGTACTGCTGGGTGTCACGACGGCGGTGGGTGGCGGCCTGCTGCGGGATATCACCGCCAACGAGGTCCCGCAGCTCTTCGACCCCAGGGATCTGTACGCGCTGCCGGCGTTCGCCGGGTCGGCGTCGACGGTGATCCTGTCCCTCACGGGGACCTTCACCGCGGTGAGCGCCTGCGCCGTCGCCGGGGTGGTCTTCGCCTTCCGGGTCACGGCCTGGCGGCGCCACTGGTACGTTCCGCTTGCGGTGCGCGGCTGGCACCGGCTGGGCCTGGACAACGCGGAAAACGACCGCTGAGGATTAGCTAGGATAAGACCATGACTGACATGTTCCTCGAGAAATTCCGCGCGCTTGTCCCGAAGTATCTCGAAGACGAATGGCAGGAAGAAGATGGCCTCCCGGCCGAGGAGCTCGACGCCGCCCTCGCCGAACACCAATTCCAGGTCCCGCTGGTCCTGCGCGAGTTCTACCTGGCAGTCGGCGGCTGCGAGGACATCATGGAGGCCTACCACTACTTCTGGGACCCCGAAGAGCTCGAAGTAGATGACGAGGGCTTCCTCATGTTCCTCGAGGACGAGGAAGAGCAGTTCACCTGGGGTTTCCGCGTCGGGGACCTCAGCATCCCGGATCCCATCGTGTACCGCCGCAACAACGCCCGCGGCCAGTGGAAGAGCGAGGAAGGGACCTTCTCCGAATTCGTCTTCGACATGTTCGAGTGGGCCTTCAACGACGAGGACGAAGACTAGGCTCAACGGCCGGGCTCGGCAGTACGGGGGCACTTTGCCAAGGACATGCCGAGGCCCAGCCCGGTGATCCCCGGTTGAGGCGCCAAAGTAGCCCCGGACGGCCGCCGCGACCTGCCCATCACGGCCGAAATTCCGGCAGACAATGGAGTGCATGGATCAGGACGTCGGCCAGTCCGGCCACCGGCAGCCACGGGTGCCGGGGATGCCTGCAGCGGCCATGGGCCACGGTGCCGGGCGGTACCGCCCGATGCCCAAGACACAAATGCATGGACTGAGCCGGCACCAAGGTCCACAAACCATAGCCCGGAGCGGCCGACAGGCAAGTCAGCAACCCGTTCAGTTCGCGCGCCGCCCGGTAGACGCCGGAATCCTGCGGCAGTCCATAGTGCCCGCGACGAATCCTCACCATGGTGCCTTGGGCCACGGCCGCGGCAATTCGGTGTCGGCTGAATCCAGCCCGGCCAAGGTCAGCCGCGGTGGCCGTTCCGCCCCGCGAAGCAAGATAAGTGGCAACGTTCATTCCGCCAATGTGCCGCGCCTGGGATCCTATGAGCTCACTCCGGTTGCGTCATGTGGAAAACCCCGGGACCGTCACCCAGTGCCGCTGCGGGGCACTTTGACACGAACACGCCGAGGAAACAGCCTGGAAGCAGCCCGTACCGCGGCAAAGTGGCCCCGCACGGCAGCGCAGTGCCGCAGCGACGCAATGTGCCCCTGGCGAAACTCAGCGCGACATTGTTTGGCAACGAATCGAAAACTTGTGACAACAAATTTACAGATAGGTCTGGACGCTATGACATAACTGTCATAGAGTTGTTTGTGGGTTCACCAAATGCCTCCGGTGGATCTGATGCGAACGGAGAAATGGCCCCGGTTCGGCACAACGGAAGACTCGAACGTTGTGAGGAACCGGGGCCATTCCGTTTAAGCCGGAGGCCTGGTTGATCGGCAGGCCGCGCCCTCGCCGGAAGGACCGGCTGGAGACCGCGGTAAAGGCTCAGCGGCAGGCCTGGCGATACGCCGGAGGCCGGGGACTGCTAGCTGCTGCGGTCCACTACGGCGTGGGCGAAGCTGGTCAGCGAGGCCTTGACGACGCCTTCGGGCAGCGGGGCAAGGGCGGCAATGGCCTCATCGGCCCAGGTGCGTGCCACCACCCAGGACTGTGCAGTGACGGGGTGCTCCCGGAGTCCGGCCACGGCGGCGGCCAGGGCCTCATCCGAGCTGAGGTCGCCGTCGATCAGCGTCAGCAGTTCGACGGCGGCCTGATCGCCGTCGCGGGCCGCGTTGCGCAGCAGCAGCACGGGCAGGGTGGGGACGCCTTCGCGAAGGTCCGTTCCCGGCGACTTGCCGGACTTGACCTTGATCCCGGTGACGTCGATGACGTCGTCGGCGAGCTGGAACGCCACGCCCACCTTCTCGCCGTACTCGACCAGGATGGGCTCGTAGGCTTCGTCGGCGCCGGAGAAGATCGCACCCAGCTGACCGGAGGCTGCCACGAGCGAGCCGGTCTTGTCCGCGATGACGGAGAGGTAGTGCGCCAAGGGGTCCTCGTCCGGGCGCGGTCCCACGGTCTCGTGCAGCTGGCCCAGGCAGAGCCGTTCAAAGGTGCGGGCCTGGATGCCAAGCGCCCGGGACCCGAGCTCCGAGACCAGGATGGAGGCGCGGGCAAAGATGAGGTCGCCGGTCAGGACCGCGACGGAGTTGCCCCAGACCTCGTGGGCCGTCGGCGCACCCCGGCGGAACGGCGCGGAGTCCATGACGTCGTCGTGGTAGAGGGTGGCGAGGTGCGTCAGTTCAACGACGACGGCGGCCTGCACCACTGCGGGCAGGGAGGCGTCGCCAAGGTGGGCGCACAGCAGGGTCAGCAGCGGGCGGATCCGCTTGCCGCCGGCTTCCACGAGGTGACGCGACGTTGCGTCAGCCAGGGGATCGGAGTTGGCAATGGCTTCGCGCAGCTTCTTCTCGACGCGCGCCAGGTTGGTGGTGAGCGCCGGGCCCAGCTCGGGGTCGCCCGCGATGGCCGAGAAGCCTGCCGGCAGTTGGAGGCCGGTGGCAATCGCGGTGGTGTTGAGGCTGGGTTCAGCGCTCGGCAGGCCGTGTCCGGCGTGCGTCCAGCTTTGGTCTGCAGAGTTGGTCACGGGTTAACCCTAACTTTTTGTTGCGGAAACCGCGGAGTTGGAGCGCGGAACGCTGTCCGTGGTGGATGCGGCCTTGTTGGACGCTGCCTGATTGGACGTGGCGGGAACCAGGGATTCCAGGACCCGGATGACCCGGTCCTCGAAGCCCTTGGCGGCGGGATCGGTGAGGTTGGCCAGCATCCGCACCACGAAACGCATGAGCACCGGGACAGGCATGCCGGTCCGGAGGGCCAGTTTCATGACGGCCGGCTTGCCGATCAGGGCGGCGAACGCCCGTCCCAGTGTGAAGTGTGAGCCCCACTGCTGCCGCACATAGTCGGCGTACCGGGCGAGGTGCGCGTCGGCGGCCCTGGAAGCCTCCGTCCCGGACCCCCAGCCGGCGGACGCAGACCGGGCAGCGGCGTCGGCGATGAATTCGGCCGCGAAGCGGGCGGACTCCATGGCGTAGGAGATGCCCTCGCCGTTGAACGGGGAGACCATGCCGCCGGCGTCGCCGAGGAGCAGCAGGCCCGGAGAATAGTGCGGGGTGCGGTTGAAGCCCATGGGCAGCGCGGCGCCACGGATCTCGCCCACCTGGTTGTCCGGGGTGAAGCCCCAGTCGGTGGGCATGCCGGCGGTCCATTCGCGCAGCACCTGCTTGTAGTCCAGCTTGCCGAAGTCCTTAGAGGAGTTCAGGATGCCCAGGCCCACGTTGGAGGTGCCGTCGCCGACGCCGAACACCCAGCCGTAGCCGGGCAGGAGTTTGCCGTCGCGGCCGGGGAGCTCGAGCCAGCCTTCCATCCAGTCGTCGTCGTGCCGCGGCGAGGTGAAGTAGGTCCGCACAGCCACGCCGAGCGGCCGGTCGTCGCGCTTGCCGATGCCCAGTGAGACGGCGGTGCGCGTCGAGTTCCCGTCGGCGGCGAGGACGACGTCGGCGCTGAAGTCGCGCGTCTCGCCGGTCTTGCGCCCGGAGTCGTCCAGCAGCGCGGCGCGCACGCCGGTGACCCGGCCATCCTCGGAGCGCAGCGCCTCGGTGACGCTGTGGCGTTCGAGCACGACGGCGCCCGCGGACTGGGCATGCCGGGCGAGTTGTTCGTCGAAGCCGAGCCGGGTACGGATCAGCCCGTACTGCGGGAAGTCGGCAACCTCCGGCCAGGGCAGTTCGATCGTGCGGCCGCCGGCGATCAGGCGCAGGCCCTTGTTCCGCCGCCAGCCGTCGGTTTCGGGGTGGGCGAGTCCCAGCTTCTGGATCTCGCGGACCGCGCGCGGGGTGAGTCCGTCGCCGCACACCTTCTCGCGGGGAAAGCTGGTTTTCTCCAGCACCGTGACGTCAATGCCGGCTTTGGCAAGGTAGTAGGCGGCGGTGGATCCGGCCGGGCCCGCCCCGACGATCAGTACATTCACAGCAGGGATCGGCTATCGGCCGGGCCGGGTGATGTTGCGGCGCAGCTTGGCCACGGGTCCGGTGTGGGCGGCCAGCGCCGCAGCGCCGGCGGCAGGGCCGGTTGAGGGGTCGGCCGGTTTTTGGGCCCGGTGCACGGCGACGATGCCGCCGCTGAGGTTGCGGTAGGTGACGGATTCCCAGCCGGCCTCCTGCAGCCAGGCCGCAAGGTGGTCCTGGTCCGGCCAGGCGCGGATGGACTCGGCGAGGTAGACGTAGGCGTCGGGGTTGGAGGAGGCCTTGACGGCGATGGCCGGGAGGGCCCGCATGAGGTATTCGGTGTACATGGTGCGCCACAGCGGCACCACGGGCTGGGAGAATTCCGCAATGACCAGCCGGCCGCCGGGCTTGGTGACCCGCAGCATCTCGGCCAGGGCCTTCTTCGGCTCGTTGACGTTGCGCAGGCCAAAGGAGATCGTGCTGGCGTCGAAGGTGCTGTCCGCGAACGGCAGGCGGGTGGCGTCCCCGGCGATGAAGTCGATGTCCGGGCGGCGGCGCTTGCCGACCTTGAGCATGCCAAGGGAGAAATCGCAGGCGATGACGTTGATGCCTGCGTCGGCGTATGGCTCGCTGGAGGTGCCGGTGCCGGCGGCGAGGTCCAGGACGTGCTGACCGGCCGATACGCCCATGGCCTCCACCACCACCTTGCGCCAACGCCGCGTCTGCCCCAGGGACAGGACATCGTTAACGACGTCGTATTTGGGGGCGACGTCGTCAAACATCGTGGCTACTTCGTCCGGACGCTTATCCAAGGATGCTCGGTTCACCCTGACATTGTCTCAAATGATCGGCGCTCCCACGAACGGGCCGCCAATTGACGCGGCTTTCACCTGCGGCAACGGGCGCGGCGGCCCCGTGCTGGCCCGGCCGGCACGTGTATATCCACCCAATGGGCGATCACGGGCTAGTGTTATGAAATCATGACGAGCACGTTCCGCACCTTGACAGTCCCCCTCGATGCCGAAACTTTCCCCGGGGGCCTGCCGTCGTTTCTGGTCCGGGACGATGTCCTCTGCTGGACCCGCCGCGAGGCCGGTCTCGTGGGCTTCGGCGAGATAGCCCGTTTTACCGCCACCGGGCCCGAGCGGTTCCTGGAAGCGGACATCTGGTGGCGCCACCAGGTCCTGGAGGCAGACATCCAGGACAGTGTTGGCTGCCCCGGCACCGGCCCGGTCGCCTTCGGCTCCTTCGCCTTCTCCAAGGCCTCCGCCCATGAGTCCCGGCTGCTGGTCCCGGAAATCGTTGTCGGGCTCCGTGACGGCCAGGCCTGGCTGACCCAGCTCACGTTCGACGACGGCGACCTCACCGAAGCCGGCGCCCGCGCCGCCCTGGAGCGCTGGCTTCACAGCACCAGCGCCAATCCCGGGACCGGCACCAATCCCGGCACCAGCGCCAATCCCGGGACCGGCGTGACCCTGGCGGACGACCCGGTGCCGGCGGCCGCGCATGCCGGTGGCGCCGTCGTACGTCCTTTGCCCTTGGCCGCAGGGGCAACGTTGCACACCGGCTCGCTCAGCGAGGAAGACTGGATGGCCGCCGTTGCCGCGGGCGTCGCGGAGATCCGGACCGGCGCCCTGGAAAAGCTGGTGCTGGCGCGGGATGTCGTGGCCACCGTCCCCACCGGTGTCAAGGCCGCCGAGGTGCTGCGCGAGCTGTCCGCCCGGTACCGCGAATGCTGGACGTACGGGGTGGACGGACTCGTGGGGGCCACGCCGGAAATGCTGATCCAGGTGGAGGGACGCACCGCGCAGGCCCGCGTCCTGGCCGGCACCCTGGACCGCCGCGACGCCGATGGCAAGGCGGGCTCACCGCTGGAATTCGCCGAACGGGTGCTGGCCGGCTCCGAGAAACAGCGGCACGAACACGACATCGCAATCCAGTCCCTGACCACGCAGCTGGCCCCGTTTTCCGAGGCCATGAACGCGCACAGCGAGCCCTTCATCCTCGAACTGCCCAATGTGTGGCATCTGGCCTCGGACGTGAAGGCTGAACTGGCCGAGGTGGAAGGCCACGTCCCCACGTGCCTGGCCCTGATCAACGCGCTGCATCCGACCGCCGCCGTCTGCGGCACCCCCACTGCCGTGGCCGGGGCGCTCATCCGCAAGCTCGAGCACCTGGACCGCGGACCCTACGCCGGGCCGGTCGGCTGGCTCGACGCGGCCGGCAACGGCGAATGGGGCATCGCCCTGCGTGGCGCCGTCATCGAATCCCCGCACACGGTCCGGCTCTATGCGGGCTGCGGCGTGGTGGACGGCTCGGTTCCCGAGACTGAGCTCGCCGAGACGTGGGCGAAATTCCGGCCGATGCTGGAATCGCTCGGCATCAGCAGCTAGGGTGCGGGGCCGCCAACGCCGGCCGGGCCGGTGAGTCGGACCCCGATCTGGACCGCGGGAACTGGCGAAACGGACAGGAATCCGGGATCACAGACAGGGCGGGCATTGAAGATATTGCTTTTGGGTCTGGTTTAGTTATCCAATAGTGAAACTTAGTTTTCTGTGACGTACATCTCTTGTTCGGCGATACACTATAAATCGGCTTCGCTACGCATCCCTCCGGCAACAAAAGGTAAGAAAATGCAGATCTCCCGTTCGCTCCTGAGCAACCCCGCACTGAAGGTCGCCACGGTGCTCGCCGTCGGCGCACTGGCCATGACGGCCTGCACGAACGCCTCCGAGACCGGCCCCTCCGGCGCGGCTTCCGCTTCGGGCAGCGCCGCGGCCAGCTTTGACCCGAGCACGGTCAAGAAGGACGATGCCCTGGCGGCCATGGTTCCTGAGGCAATCAAGACAAAGGGCACCCTGACCGTGGGCTCCGATACGTCCTACGCCCCCGCGGAATTCCTCGGCACCGACGGCCAGACCCCTGTGGGCTACGACGTCGACATGGCCAAGGCGATCGGCGCCATGCTGGGCCTTAAGGTCCAGGTCCAGACGTCCGAGTTCACCGGCATCCTCCCGGCCCTGGGCCCGAAGTACGACCTCGGCATCTCTTCCTTCACGATCAACCCGGAGCGGCTTGCCGCTGTGAACATGGTCAGCTACTTCCAGGCAGGTACCGGCTGGGCCGTCCAGAAGGGCAACCCGAAGAAGGTCTCCCTCGATGACCTGTGCGGCAAGTCTGTTGGCGTGCAGACAGGCACCATCCAGGAAGATCCGGACCTCTCGGACCGCAACAAGAAGTGCACCGCCGCGGGCAAGCAACCCATCAACATCGTGACGCTCAAGACCCAGACGGACATCACCACCCGTCTGGTCAACGGCAGCATCGATGCAATGGCTGCGGACTCCCCCATCATCGGCTACGCACTGACCCAGACCAACGGCCAGCTCGAGAAGCTCGGCGATGTCTACGATTCTGCGCCCCAGGGCATTGCCGTCGCCAAGTCGGACACGGCCCTGGCCGACGTCATCCAGAAGACTGTGACCAAGCTGATGGAAGACGGCTCGTACAAGAAGATCCTTGAGGGCTGGGGCGCTGCTGACGGTGCCATCACCAAGTCCGAGGTCAACCCGGCGGCCGCGTCTTGAGCCTTCCCGCAACCGGCCACGCCACAGGTGGACAGATGGACAGCCATCAGAACCAACACGCCGCACCGGTACTGAACAAGTCAGTTCCGGTGCGCCATCCCGGCCGCTGGATCAGCGCCGTGGTGATTCTTGGCGCTTTGGCTCTTTTCCTGCAGAGTCTCGTCACGAACCCCAACTTCCGCTGGGACGTCGTCGGCGCTTACATCCTGGATGTCAAGGTGGTCCAGGGCGTTGTCTGGACCCTGGTCCTGACGGTCGCCTCTATGGTCCTGGCCATTATCCTGGCCGTGCTGCTGGCCTTCATGCGGCAGTCAGAGAATCCTGTTTTCCGCTGGTCCAGCTGGACCTGGGTCTGGTT
>NZ_FUZD01000017.1:0-92853 GCF_900168135.1 Arthrobacter sp. 49Tsu3.1M3 | reverse complement strand
CGCGTCCTTCTGGAGGGTGCCGGTGCGGTTCAATCAATGTCCCGCAAGGGCAACTGCTACGACAACGCGGTGATCGAGAACTTCTTCGGTCACCTCAAGGAAGAGCTCTTCCACCATGTCCGGTTCATCAGCACCGACGCACTGGCAGCGGCACTGCACGAATACATCCGCTGGTACAACACCGAACGGATCTCAACAAAGCTTGAGGGCCTGAGCCCGCTGCAATACCGTGCCCAGGCCCTCGCAGCCTAGGCTCTTACCAACCAGTCCAACTTTCGGGGACCAGTTCACGGTCATGGGAGGGCATGTCCAACGGCGTTGGCCTGGGTGGGCAGGTTCCCCGGGACCAGCGAAGGACATGTCCACTCTCCGGCAGTAGGACCCTGGAACATGTCCATTGCTCGCAGCCAGCAATGGACATAGCTGCCATATGTCCATTGCTCGGGGTCACGGGAGGGCATGTCCAGCGGACAGGCCGGGGACATGCTGAAGCGGCTAGGCTGAAGCGACGTCGAAAACAGCGGTCTGCGGACCGCCGAACCCTAAGGATCAGCTGCATGGGATTCACCGAACTCTTTGTGTCCACCCACGAAGAAGCCCTCAAGCGCGCCGGCGCACTCGAAGGCGGCAGCCCGGCTGCCCCGGGCGCCGTCCGCATCCCGGAGATCAGCGATTTCGAGGTGGAGCGGTTGGGAGACCTCGCCGGCGTCGCCGTTCACGCCCCGGGCGCGGACTATGAACTGGCTATGGTCGACGTGGCCAGTGACTCGCTGCTCGGCGTCCCGGCGGCCATGGTCCGCACGCTGGCGGAACTGCTCAGCTATGAAACCGAAGGGGAGGGCGACGTCCTGGAGGATGTCGCCGCGAACTGGGCCGCCGAGGAGGACATGCCCTTCGGCCCGGACGAGGCCCGGGGCTACGTCCGCCGGATCGCCGAGCTCGCCGCCGGCGTCGACCCCGCCACCAGGTCCGGCCTCTACGTCTGGACGTCCTGACCGGCCCTCGAGGCCGCTTTCAGGCCGCGCGCTGGCGCGCCGGGCACGTGTCAAGTCGAAATCCTGCCGGTGATCTGGCACAATGAACAGGTACTCGATCTGCGTGGCCCCTCTCTCCGCGTCTGGATCTTGTCCTTTAGAACCCCCAAGTACGGCCCGCCCCACGGGTGCAGAACGCCGGGCTCGACCCCGTTTCAGAAACAGGAGTGACCACAAAAGTGGCCGTAAAGATTCGCCTTAAGCGCTTCGGTAAGATGCGCGCACCGTACTACCGCATCGTCGTCATGGACTCACGCTCCAAGCGTGATGGCCGTGCTATCGAAGAGATCGGCAAGTACCACCCGACCGAAGAGCCCTCGTACATCGAGGTCGACACGGACCGTGCCCAGTACTGGCTCGGCGTCGGCGCACAGCCGTCCGAGCAGGTCGCCGCGATCCTGAAGATCACCGGTGACTGGCAGAAGTTCAAGGGTCTCCCGGGCCAGGAGGGAACCTTGAAGACCAAGGCTCCCAAGGCTGCCTTCGTTACCCCGGAAAAGGGTTCCGTGATCATCCCGGAAGCCATCACCAAGAAGGCCAAGAAGGACGAAGCTGCCGAGGCTCCCGCCGACGCCGCCGAAGCAGAGACCACCGAGGCTGAGTAAATTGCTGGCAGAAGCGCTCGAACACCTTGTCCGCGGGATTGTTGACAGCCCCGAGGACGTCAAGGTCAGTGCGAAGAACAACCGCCGCGGGGAAACCCTCGAGGTGCGCGTTCATCAGGACGACCTCGGACGGGTGATCGGCCGGCAGGGCCGGACCGCACGCGCACTGCGCACTGTGGTTGCGGCGCTGGCGGACGGCGAGCAGGTCAGGGTCGACGTCGTCGACACCGACCGCCGCCGGTAACGCTTTCAGCACTACTTGTCTTGAGTCCGGCCCCTTCACCAGATAATGGTGGAGGGGCCGGACTGTTTTCCCGTAATTCCGCACCAGAGAATTCAGAATCACCAACCCCGAACAGAGGAACAGATGCAGCTCCAGGTGGCACGAATCGGCAAGCCCCACGGCATCCGCGGCGAAGTGACCGTCCAGGTGCTTACCGACGCGCCCGGCGACCGTTTTGTCCCCGGCACGCAGTTCATCGTGGAACCCGCCTCGGCCGGGCCGCTGACGGTGTTCAGCGCCCGCTGGAACAAGGACATCCTGTTGCTGGCCTTCGACGAGATCGAAACCCGCAACGAGGCCGAGACCCTGCGCGGCGCCAAGCTGTTCATCGAAACCGAAGACATCGGCGCCGAGGACGACGACGAGGGCTGGTACGAGCACGAGCTCGTGGGCCTGGAGGTCCGCGTAGGCGGCAATGTGGTCGGCAAGGTCTCGGCGCTGCACACGCTGCCCGTGCAGGACCTGCTGGTGGTCACCACGGACGACGGCAAGGAAGTCCTGATCCCCTTCGTCGAGCAGATTGTGCCCGAGGTCAACGTGGCTGAAAAGTACGTGCTCGTCACCCCGCCGCCCGGACTCTTCGAAGTCAACACGGACGAGGCGCCCGAGGCCCAAGACCCCGCAGTCCAAGATCCCGCGGCCCGGAACTCCGAAGATCAGGGCAACGCGTAGATGAGAATCGACGTCGTCAGCATCTTTCCGGAGTACCTGGCCCCGCTGGAGCTGTCACTGATCGGCAAGGCCCGCCAGGACGGCCTGCTGGACCTCAAAGTCCATGACCTGCGGGACTTCACCACCGACCGGCACCGGACGGTCGATGACACCCCCTACGGCGGCGGCGCCGGCATGGTCATGAAGCCCGAACCGTGGGCGCAGGCCCTCACCGCCGTGGCCGCCGGGCGGTCCGCTGACGCAAGGGACGCCGGCACACCTGACGACGCCGGCACCCCCAAGTCTGCCGGCCCGGAAGGCGCCGCCAAGCCTGTCCTGATCGTCCCGTCACCCGCGGGGGAGCGCTTCACCCAGGCCACCGCGCACGAACTGGCGGAGGAAGATCAGCTGGTGTTCGCCTGCGGGCGCTACGAAGGCATCGACGAACGGGTCCTGGAATGGGCCGCGGAGCACTTCACGGTGCGCCCGATGAGCCTGGGGGACTACGTCCTCAACGGCGGCGAAGTCGCCGTACTCGCCATGGTCGAGGCCATCGGCCGGCTGCTGCCCGGCGTCGTCGGCAACCCCGAGTCCCTCGTGGAGGAATCCCATTCGGACGGGCTCCTCGAATACCCCGTCTACACCAAGCCCTCCAGCTGGCGGGACCGGGACGTCCCGGCCGTGCTGCTGAGCGGCAACCACGGCAAGATCGCCCAGTGGCGCCGGCATGAGCAGTACCGGCGCACCGCCGAACGCCGTCCCGACCTCCTCGTGGAGTTCGACGCCGGCAAGCTGCCGCGCGCGGACCGCACGGCCTTCTCCGACCTGGGGTACGACGTCGTCGACGGCCGCCTGCTGCGCCGTCCCGACGCCTAACCGCCGGGATTGGGCTAACCCGCACGAAATGTGGCAAAATTAGTCCTTGTGCCTGCTGGGTTGCGAACCTGCCACAGGGGGAGCGCTACCAACAGCCCGGCACCCCGGCCCCGTCTACTCCTGACAGAGCCGGATTGACAAACTTTCGGCGGAAATTTCCGGGCGGCGCATGCCACCGGGCTTGGCCGCCGTAACCCAACGTGAGTGACCTGTGGCGTTCACCAGGAGTGGATCAATGCATATCCTCGATTCCGTAGATGCAGCCTCGCTGCGCACCGATGTTCCCGAGTTCCGCGCGGGTGACACCATCAAGGTTCACGTGAACATCATCGAAGGCAAGAACTCCCGCGTCCAGGTCTTCCAGGGCTTCGTCCTTGGCCGCCAGGGCGATGGCGTCCGCGAAACCTTCACTGTCCGCAAGGTCTCCTTCGGTGTCGGCGTAGAGCGTACCTTCCCGGTGCACTCCCCGATCATCGACAAGGTCGAGCTCGTCTCCAAGGGTGACGTGCGCCGCGCCAAGCTTTACTACATGCGTAACCTGCGTGGTAAGGCCGCGAAGATCAAGGAAAAGCGCGACTTCCAGACCGCCAAGTAAGTCTTCCCAGACTTCCAACGCAGTCTTTCACCGCGGATCCACGGACCGTATCCGGTGCGTCAGCTAGCGCGGCGCCGGAGCTATCCGCAACAGCGCACATTAGTTCACGACAGCGCCAGGGGATACGGAACATGGAACAGCCAAAACGCCAGCCCAGGAAACCGGGCTGGCGTTTTGCGTTGCTGGCCCTGGTGCTCGCCGTGGCCATCAGCGCCGTGGTCCGCTCCCTGTGGGTGGACATCTTCTTCATCCCGTCAGCCTCCATGGAGCCGCTCCTGCACACCGGGGACCGGATCGTGGTGGCTCGGACCGGCTTCCAGGCTGAGCCGCTGGGCCGGGGCGACGTCGTCGTCTTTGACGGCCGCGGTTCCTTCGCCCCGCTCAACAGCGGCAACGGCCCCGTGGTCGATGCCCTCGCCGAAGCCGGACGCTGGCTTGGCCTGGCGGGCAGCGACACCACGTATGTCAAGCGCGTCATCGGACTGCCCGGCGACAGGGTGGTCTGTTGCGACGCCGGCGGCCGGCTCACAGTCAACGGCCAGCAAGTTGCGGAACCGTATGTGTATCCGGGGGACACCCCGAGCGATGTGAAGTTCGCAGTCCAGGTGCCTGCCGGACGGCTCTGGCTCATGGGGGACCACCGCTCGATGTCCGCCGATTCCCGGAGCCTCCTGGGCGCCCCCGGCGGGGGCATGGTGCCGCTGGAACGCGTCATTGGCAGGCCGGTACAGATCATCTGGCCGCTTGATAGATTTGCAGCAGTAGCGCGGCCCGAACCGGCTGCGACAACGACGACGACGAACGGACAGTAGATGCCCGAGACCGAACCGCGCACTCCTGATCCGCAGGGCCAGGACCGACCCCGGGTTACCGCCTCGGCGATTCCCGCGGATGAGCCGGCGGATCCACCGGCTGGTGCGCCGGCTCCGGCGTCGCAGAACGACAGCGCCGGTGCGCAGCGCGCTGATCGTATCCAGGCTGCCCGGTCGGAGACTGCCCTGACCGCGCCTGGGCCGACCGCGTCTGAGTCGACTGCGGCGGGGCCGACCGCCTCTGAGGGGACCGGGAGGGAGCGCGCCGACGGCCCCGCCCACGCCGACCCGACCTCCCGCCGGGCCAGGAAGGCCAAGGCCCGTGAAGGGCGCAGCCCGCTCTTCCTGTGGCTGAAGGAGGTTGCCACGGTGGTCGTCGTGGCGATCGTGCTGTCCTTCCTGATCAAGACCTTCCTGTTCCGGGCCTTCTACATCCCGTCCGAATCCATGGTCAACACCCTCGACGTCAACGACCGCATCTTCGTGAACCTGCTCGTGCCCGAGCCCATGGCGCTCCAGCGCGGGGACGTGGTGGTGTTCCGGGACAGCCAGGGCTGGCTCGCCCCCGCGGCCCCGAAGGCCAAGGGCCCCTTCACCTGGGTGCAGGACGGGCTGACGTTCGTCGGACTGCTGCCGGACAACTCGGAACAGCACCTGGTCAAGCGGGTCATCGGGCTCCCGGGTGACCACGTGGTCTGCTGCGACGCCGGCGGACAGCTCACCGTCAACGGCGCGCCGCTGGACGAGAAATACATCAATTCCGCAGAGATTCCCCAGGTCCGCGACTTTGACGTCGTCGTGCCCGCGGGCAAGGTCTGGGTCATGGGCGATAACCGCAACCACTCCGCGGATTCCCGCGCCCATATGGACACCAACGGCGGCTTCGTCAACGAATCCGACATCGAAGGCAAGGCCGCCGTCATTGCGTGGCCGCTGAACCGGATGTCGGCCCTGGACAACTACCCGGACGTCTTCCGCAGCGTCCCCGCCCCGTCCGGAAAGTAAGCCGCCCGTCATGTCAGCAGCACCCACCCTCGACTACGAACGGCGCTTCCGCAGCTCCGGCGCACGGCTCCTCGCGGGCATCGACGAGGTCGGCCGCGGCGCCCTGGCCGGTCCCGTCAGCGTGGGGATCGCCGTCGTCGACCTGCAGCAACAGAAGCTCCTGGCCGATGTCCGGGACAGCAAGCTGCTCAAGGTCGCGGACCGGGAGCGGCTGGTGCCGCTGGTCCGGGACTGGAGCGTCGCCTCCGCCGTGGGGCATGCGTCCGCGAACGAGATCGACGAACTCGGGATCATCGCAGCGCTCCGGCTCGCCGGGAACCGGGCCTGGTTTGCCGTGCTCGCCGCCGGCGTCAGGCCCGAGGTGGTGCTGCTGGACGGCAGCCATAACTGGCTCTCGCCGGATCTGCAGCCCTCCTTGTTTGACGATGCCCCCGCCGAACCCGGCTGCGATGCCCCGGTACACACGCTGGTCAAAGCTGACATGCAGTGCCTCAGCGTCGCCGCGGCCAGCATCATCGCCAAGGTCGAGCGCGATGCGATGATGTGCGAGCTGCACACCCAGTACCCGGCCTACGGCTGGGACGTGAACAAGGGCTACGGCACCGCAGCGCACAAGGAGGCGCTGCGGACCGCCGGTCCCACGCCGTACCACCGGGTCAGCTGGCAGCTCCTCTAGCTGCGCTGGCGTGGGGACGGCGCCCGGCGGTGGCGCGCGGCCGGCGCACTGTGGCGCGCGGCCGGCGCACTGTGGCGCGCGGCGTGCGCCGGATGGTGCAAGATGGAACCATGAGTGCCGAGGACCTTGAAAACTATGAGACCGACATGGAGCTACAGCTCTACCGCGAATACCGCGACGTCGTCGGGCTGTTCAGCTATGTGGTCGAGACCGAACGGCGTTTCTATCTTGCCAACCACGTTGACCTGCAGGCCCGAAGCGCCGACGGCGAGGTCTACTTCGACCTGACCCTGCAGGACGCCTGGGTGTGGGATGTCTACCGCTCCGCCCGGTTCGTCAAGAGCGTCCGCGTCATCACGTTCAAGGACGTCAACGTCGAGGAACTGCCCCGCAGCGAGGAACTCGCCCTGCCCAAGGTCGAGGACCTGGGCAACTGACCTTCGTTTCCTAGCCCCTAACTGGCGCAGGGTTCCCGTTGCGGTCCAAGGCAATGCCCTGCTGCCGCAGCAGGTCCAGCACACTGTCCGGATACGAACCGCAGCCATCCGGGTTCGCGGATCCCCGCTCGGCCGCGTGGTCGGACGCTGTGTCGCCTATGCCGATGGTTGCGACGGCCGCCTTCCATCCGCCGAGCCCCTCGATCTGCTTGGGGACCCACACGTTGGCCGCACCGTTGACGTAGTCCCACACTTTGGGGTGGACCCCCGGGCCCAGATAGATGCCACCTTCCGCTGACCGGGTGACGAGTGTGGGCAATGGCAGGACCCCCATCAATTGCGCGGCCTGATACTCGGACATGTTCCACGGGGGTTCGTCGAAGTAGTACCAGCTCGCGGCGCAGATGCCGTACAGCTTCGGGCCGAACTGCGCGTAGTTCAGATAAAGCTCCATGATCCGTTGCGGGGTCAGGGTGAGGCTGAACTCGGTCGCCAGCCCTGCCTCCAGACCCTTCCTCAGGGCATTCGGTTCAGGCCACAGGAAGATGTTCTTCACGAGCTGTTGCGGGACCGTGGAACCGCTCGGGTCATCCTTGCCCTGAAGATAGGCGACGGCCCTGTCCCGGAAATCTTCGGCGGAGAACGCGCCAACACGCGTTCCCAGTTGTTGGTCCTCGTGGGCGACGGCCGCGGCGATGACATAGCGGCTGATGTGGTTCAGGGACACGTACTGGTAGGCGATCGGGCCGCCGGTCTGCAGCATGTAGGCAGTACGCGGGGGAGCGAACCAGATGAAGGAGACGGCGGCCAGCTCCGTGACGACCACCATGGCGAGGACGAACTTGAAGGTCCTGGCGAGCAGCCGCCGGATCCGGTGCTTGCGTTTTCCCGCCGGAACTGCCGGCTCTGGCGCGGGGCCAGACTCTGACGAAAGCCCGGGCTCAGGCTGCGATTGCAGGGGCCAGCTGGGGGCCGCCTGCCCGCCGGGCGGACCCGGTTCCGTGAGCTGCTGTGTTCCCAGTGGCTGGGCCGCTCGATATTCCATACGCCGATCCTTCGGCCGATCCTCAGGAGAGAATACGGACGCCCCGCGGAATGAGCTGGGGTTGGGAAAAGCCTAGGTGGGCAGTGCGGGCATTGGCTACGTTTCGTTGCCTGACAATTGCCTCAACATGTCCTGTCAATGCCGCCACGGAGTTGATCGCCGGTAGTGCCCGCCCGGAATCCGCCCGGATCCCTGGCCTTCGGAAGGCGCTTCGGCGACGTTCCTCAACATCGGTGGATGTTCATTCATGGATCATCTCGTCTGTTGAGAAATTTGGTGACCTGCTGCGCAACCTCGTCGGTGATTCCCGTTTGCCAGTTCGTTTTGAACAAGGGCTGATCGGCATAGAAGTCAGAGTCATCGTCGACAATGGCATACCGCGTGACTTCCGGGTGCTCGTCCAGCCACATCTTCACCTCCTCGCCACGAAAACCTGTGTCTGCTATCGGAGTAACGTCAAAGGTCTTGTAAACGTGTCGGTCGACTTCTTCACGGCCGCCTTGGAAATGCCGCCATGTGGACGTTAGAACAACGGCTGCGCCCGTGTCGAGGATGATCTTGCCGACCATGGACGCCAGGAAAGGATCGATGCCCATGAAGCCGCGATGGCGCTGTCTCGTCCCCACGCGGTTGACGACTCCGTCAATATCGAGGAAAAGTACTTTCATTCCTGTTCCTCCCGCAGTTCTTTTCGGCCTGCCTTGATTATCCGATCAGCAGTGCTGAACGCGCTGCGGATACTCTTCTCATCCGGCGTGTGCTCTTGTAGCCCGGCGACGTTTTCCACATAGCCGAAGTGTGCCCTGTCTTCGTCCGTGGCGGCGCTTCACGCTGGAGGCATGAGAGCTAAGGATGTGCTGGGCCAGCGCGGGGAGGACCTCGCGGCGGATTTCCTGCAGGCCCACGGCATGCGGATCGTGGAGCGGAACTGGCGCTGCCCCGAGGGTGAGATCGACATTGTCGCGCTCGACGGCGACGCGCTGGTCATCGCCGAGGTGAAAACCCGCAAATCCCTGGCTTTCGGGCATCCCTTCGAGGCTGTCGGCACGGACAAGCTGGCAAGGCTCCACCGGCTGGCAGCGGCGTGGTGCCGTGCCCAGGGACTGTGGATGCCGCTGTGCCGCGTGGACGTGATCGCCGTGGTCGACGACGGCATCGGCGAGCCCGCCGTCGAGCACCTCAAGGGGGTGGGGTAGATGGCCCTGGGCCGGACGTATTCCGTAGCCCTCGTGGGCCTCAACGGCTACATCGTGGAGGTCGAAGCCGACATTGGCCAGACCCTGCCGGCGTTCGTGATCCTGGGCCTGCCGGACGCCTCACTGAACGAGGCCAAGGAACGGATCCGCTCGGCGGCCCAGAATTCGGGGATCCCGCTGAGCCGCCGGAAGATCACGGCCAACCTCATCCCGGCATCCCTGCCTAAACGCGGTTCCGGATTCGACCTCGCCATAGCCATGGCCGTGCTGCTGGCGGCGAACGACATCCGGCCCACGGGCCGCACGGTCTTCATCGCCGAACTCGGCCTGGACGGCCGGCTGCGGCCCGTGCGCGGCATCCTCCCGGCCGTGATGGCGGCGGTCCGGGCCGGCTACCCGGAGGTCGTCGTGGCCCGGGCCAACGTGGCGGAGGCCGAGCTGGTCCCCGGCGCGCAGGTCCGGGGCTATGCCACACTGGCCCGGCTCGCGTTCGACTGCGGCGCGGACCCGCAGGACCTCGCCCTCGACTTCGAACCCGAGACCGAGGACTCCGGCCGCCCCGAACCCGGCACCGGTCCCGCCCTGGCGCCGGACATGTGCGATGTCTCCGGCCAGGCCGCGGCGCGGCGTGCCCTGGAAGTGGCCGCTGCCGGTGCCCACCACTTGCTGCTGACGGGACCGCCGGGTGCAGGGAAGACCCTGCTCGCCGAGCGGCTGCCCGGGCTGCTGCCGGACCTGGGCGACACCGAGGCCATGGAGGTGACCGCTATCCACTCCCTGTGTTCGCTGCCGTCGGGCTCCGTGCAGTTGCTGCGCCGGCCGCCCTACGAGAACCCGCACCACACCGCGACGGCGGTGGCTATCATCGGTGGCGGGTCCGGGCTGCCGCGGCCCGGGGCGGCGTCCCGCGCGCACCGCGGGGTGCTCTTCCTGGACGAGGCCCCGGAATACGACCGCGGCGTTCTGGACGCCCTGCGGCAGCCGCTGGAAAGCGGAGAGCTGGTCATCCACCGCTCGGCCGGGTCCGCGGCCTATCCCGCCCGGTTCCAGCTGGTCCTTGCAGCCAACCCCTGTCCCTGCGGCAAGGCAACGGGCAAAGGGGTGGACTGCATCTGCACGCCCACCATGCGCCGGCGGTACCAGGCCCGGATGTCCGGGCCGCTGCTGGACAGGGTCGATATCCAGCTGGAAGTCGAGCGGCTCTCGCTGGCCGGCTTCGGCCAACCGGCGGCCGAGGAAGGAACGGCCAGCATCGCGGAACGGGTCCGGGCGGCCCGGACCCGCCAGCTGGACCGGTTGCTGCCATTCGGGATGGAAACTAACGCGCAGGTGCCGGGGCGGCTGCTGCGCGGGGCCCTGCGGCTCGATGCCCCCACCACCCGCATCCTGGACTACGCACTGGAGCGCGGAGTGCTGACCGCACGCGGCTATGACCGCGTGCTGCGCCTCGCCTGGACCCTTGCGGACCTTTCCCGGCACGACGTCCCGGACGCAGACGACGTCGGCCAGGCGCTGGGCCTCCGGCAGGCCGCCGCGGTCTCACCCTGAGCCTTCCCCCAAGAACGCCTCCCCAGCCGTGCGAAAGGAACCACCATGATCGATGACGACCGAACAGCCCGCGCCGCCCTGGCCCGACTGTTCGAGCCGCAGGACGCGGCGGCCCTGGCACTGGTCCAGGCAGCGGGGGCGCAGGACGCCCTGCGGCTTGCCAGCGGCGCGCTGGCCGCCGGTCCCGGGCTCGAACAGGAGATCACAGGAATCCTGGCGGACAGCGGGTCCGGCAGCGGCTGGTCCGGGCTCAGCGAGGCGCTGAAGCGTTGGGCCCCGCGCGTGCCCGACCTCGCCCCGGAGCGGGACCTGGCCACCATGCATCGGCTCGGCGGACGCCTCATCATTCCCACGGATGACTTGTGGCCGCGGCAGCTGGCGGACCTCGGACTGCAGGAGCCCCTGTGCCTGTGGTGGCGCGGCGTGGAACAGGAGCTGCCCCGGGCGGGCCGGTCCGTAGCCCTCGTGGGCTCCCGGGACAGCACCAGCTACGGGGCATCGGTGACGGGCGACCTCGCCTACTCGCTGGCCCAGCGCGGCTTCACGATCATCTCCGGCGGCGCCTACGGGATTGATGCCCACGCCCACAGGGCGGCCCTGGCCGGAAGCGCGGGCGGCGTGCCCACCATTGCCGTCATGGCCGGGGGAGTGGACCGCTTCTACCCCGCCGGCAACGAGGACCTGCTGCGGACCGTGGCGAACCGCGGCGCGGTCCTGGCCGAGGTTCCGCCGGGGTCCGCTCCCACCCGCTACCGGTTCCTGCAGCGGAACCGGCTCATTGCGGCGTTGGCCTCCGTCACGGTCGTGGTCGAGGCCCGGTGGCGCTCCGGCGCCCTGAACACGGCCCACCATGCCGAAGCCCTGGGCAGGGCCGTGGGCGCCGTGCCCGGATCCATCCACAGCGCCAACTCCGCCGGCTGCCACCGGCTTCTCCGTGAAGGCGGCGCGGTATGCGTCACGGATGCCGGGGAGATCGCCGAGCTCGCCTCCCCGAGCGGCGAGGCGATGCCCCCGGACAAGGCAGGCCGGTCTGAGGCCCACGATGGCCTGACACTGGAGGACCTGATCCTGCTCGATGCCCTGCCGCTGCGGACCACCACCTCGGTCGAGAAGCTGGCCGCGGTGGCCGGGCTGAGCCCGGACTCGGTCCGAGCAGGTCTTGGCCGGCTCGGGCTCCTGGGGCTGGCTGAATCCCGGCACGGCGGCTGGAAACGCTCCGGGAAGGCGGGCTGAGATGGCGTGCTTCACCGGGAAGACGCGGCTCGCCGACAGGCTCCTTGAATGCCGGGGGAATACTGCCAGAGTAAGAGGGTGTCTACACAGGATCCCGCCGCTGCCCCGCCCGCCGCGCTCGAGGGCGATATCCAGCTCGCTGCCGCACGCTTCGGCCGCTACCTGGAAGCGGAGCGGGGCCGGTCCGCCCATACCGTGCGGGCCTATCTCTCCGATGTTGAAAGCCTGCGGGTGCACGCCGCAACCGAGGGCGTCCACGACCTTGCCGGGCTGGAGCTCGGAACCCTGCGGCGCTGGCTCGGCGCCCAGAGCGAGTCCGGGAAGTCCCGCGCCACCCTGGCCCGCCGCGCCGCCACCGCCAGGGCCTTCACCGCCTGGGCCGTCCGCGAGGAGCTGATCGAAGCCGACCCCGCCCTGCGGCTCAAGGCGCCAAAGCGGGAGAAGTCCCTCCCCGGCGTCTTGCACCAGCAACAGGTCCTGAGGCTCGTGGACGACGCCGAATCCGCCTCGGCCGAGGGGGAACCGCTGGCCTTGCGCAACCGTGCCATAGTGGAGCTGCTCTACGCCACCGGTGTCCGGGTTGGCGAGCTGGCCGGCCTGGACGTTGACGACCTCGACCCGGACCGCAGGACCCTCCGGGTGCTCGGCAAGGGCAACAAGGAACGGACGGTGCCCTACGGGCTGCCGGCGGCGCTCGCCGTCGACGACTGGCTCCGCCGCGGCCGGCCGGCCCTCGCTACCGGGACCTGCGGCCCGGCGCTCTTCCTGGGCGCGCGCGGCGGAAGGGTGGACCAGCGCCAGATCCGCAGCGTGGTCAAGGAGATGTTGGAACGGCTGGGAGACACCGCCGCCACCGGGCCGCACGCCCTGCGGCACTCCGCAGCGACCCACCTGCTCGACGGCGGGGCGGATCTGCGCGCCGTGCAGGAAATCCTCGGGCACAGCAGCCTTGCCACCACCCAGATCTACACCCACGTGTCCGTCGAGAGGCTCCGGCAGAGCTACCAGCAGGCGCACCCCCGGGCCTGAGGATCGCCGGCCCAGCGCGTCCGTCCGGCCGGAAAAAGCGCACAATTCGGCCCCGGTTCCGGCCCGGGATTCCGCCCGCATACCTGCCCGGCGCCAAGCGGACCAGGGTCCGCCTACGGGACCGCCGAACCGGGCACGGCGCGCCGGAGAAGACGCGCCGAATCGCACTGGCGTAATTAGGAGGGGTAGGGCAGAATAAAACTCACGCCCGGGAAGTTTCAAGTTGAACTTGAAGCTGGAATGCACCACGTCCCAGCTTCAAACCCGGTTGTATATTAGTAGTCTGGCAGGGACCGCCGGCATAAATTCGGATCCGCGCAACAGACAGACATCCAGGCACAGGTCGTTGGGGAAGACGTACCTACAGCTATGGAGGATGGAATGTCTGTTGCACTGACCCGAGGTGTGTTGTTCGTTCACTCGGCCCCGACTGCCCTGTGCCCCCACGTCGAGTGGGCCATAGGGTCTGTCGTGGACAAGCGGACGGACCTGGAGTGGACCGCTCAGCCTGCCGCGCCCGGAATGTTCCGGGCCGAGCTGTCGTGGACCGGAACGCCGGGCACGGGGGCTCAATTGGCGTCCGCTCTGCGAGGTTGGGCGCACCTGCGCTATGAAGTCACCGAGGAGCCGAGCCAGGGGGTGGACGGCGGCCGCTGGTCGCACACCCCGGAGCTCGGGATCTTCCACGCCACCACTGACGTCCACGGCAACATCATGGTGTCCGAGGACCGCATCCGCTACGCCTACGAATCCGGCGCCGGCGACCCCTCGGCCGTCTACCACGAACTCTCCCTCGCCCTGGGCGAGGCCTGGGACGAGGAGCTCGAGCCGTTCCGGCACGCCGCCGAAGGCGCCCCCGTGCGCTGGCTCCACCAGGTCGGCTAGGGCTCACCGGGCGCACCACCGCAGCAATTCCATAGCTAGGCGCCAAAAGGCAGATGGCGGCAATGTTCACGAAGAACATTGCCGCCATCTGCCGTCCCGGCGTGCTGCGGGCGTGCTGCTGGTCGAGCAGTTACACGCTGCGTACCGCGATCACGGCGTTGTGGCCGCCGAAGCCGAACGAGTTGCTCAGTGCGGCGATGCTGCCGGCCGGCAGGTCGCGGGCGGTCGTGACGACGTCGAGCGGGATTTCCGGATCCTGGTTCTCGAGGTTGATGGTCACCGGCGCCTTGCGGTCGTAGATGGCCATGACCGTCAGCACGGCCTCCACGGCTCCGGAGGCGCCGAGCAGGTGCCCCATCTGGGACTTGGTGGCCGAGACCGCTACGGAGTCCACGTGCTTGCCCAGGGCGGCTTTGAGGGCCGCGTACTCGGGCTTGTCGCCGACCGGAGTGGAGGTGGCGTGCGCGTTGACGTGCACGATGTCTTCGGGCTGGATGCGGCCATCGAACATCGCAGCCTTCAGCGCGCGGGTGGCGCCCAGGCCCTGGGGGTCCGGGGCGGTGATGTGGTAGGCGTCGGCGGTGACCGAGGTGCCTGCCAGTTCGGCGTAGATCCGGGCGCCGCGGGCCAGGGCGTGTTCCTCGGCCTCGAGCACCAGGGCACCGGCGCCTTCGCCCATGACGAAGCCGTCGCGGTCACGGTCGTAGGGGCGTGAGGCGTGCTCGGGATCGTCGTTGCGGCGTGAGAGGGCCTGCATGGAGGCAAAGGCGGCGATCGGCATCGGGTGGATGGCGGCTTCGGCGCCGCCGCAGACGACGACGTCGGCCTTGCCGGCGCGGATCAGGTCCAGGCCCACGTGCACGGCCTCGGTGCCGGACGCGCAGGCGGAAACGGGGGTGTGGGCGCCGGCGCGGGCACCCAGGTCCAGGCTGACCGCGGCGGCCGGGCCGTTGGGCATCAGCATGGGCACGGTCATGGGCAGGACGCGGCGGGGACCCTTTTCGCGCAGGGTGTCCCAGGCATCCAGGAGGGTCCAGACGCCGCCGATGCCGGTCGCGAAGGCCACCGCCAGACGGTCGTGGTCGATTTCGGTGATGCCGGAGTCGGCCCACGCCTCGCGGGATGCGACGACGGCGAACTGGGTGGACGGGTCCATGCGCTTGGCCTCGACCCGGGTCAGGACGTCCAGGGCAGGGGTGGAGGCGCGTGCGGCGAAGTGGACAGGCAGCTCGTACTTGGCCACCCAGTCGTCCTCAAGCGTGTGCGCGCCGGAGACGCCCTTGAGCGCGTTCTTCCACATCGTGGGGACATCGCCGCCGATGGGTGTGGTGGCACCCAGACCGGTAATGACTACTTTGCGTGCCATGGGATCACTCTCTGTCGGTGCGCCTGCCGTATCCGGAACCGCGAACGGGATGGCCGGGGCCTGCGAGGGGAAAACTTTCGGGTCATTCAGTTGCTGGTGGTCCGGTCCGGGCACTGTTGCAGCGCCCGGACCGGGCACCGGGGTCCGCCGATACTGGCGGAAGCCAGACTAGGCCTGGGCGTTGGAGATGAAGCTGACGGCGTCGCCGACGGTCTTGAGGTTCTTGACCTCTTCGTCCGGGATGCGGACGCCGAACTTCTCTTCGGCGTTGACCACGATCGTCATCATCGAGATGGAGTCGATGTCCAGGTCCTCGGTGAAGGACTTGTCCATTTCGACAGCCTCCGTGGCCAGGCCGGTCTCTTCGTTGACGATTTCAGCCAGGCCGGCCAGGATTTCTTCGTTGCTAGCCATTGATGGCTCCTTTTCTGGTTGTTGCCCCCGGCTGCCGGTGGAATGCCGGCAGCCTAAGGGCGGAAATGATTCAAACCGAGGGTTCGGCTTGGTGCGGGAATGCTTGCGAGCACAGCATGCGGGGCGGGCCCTGAAAGTGAAGGACATGCGGTGCAAAGGTGAAACGGGTGGAACGTATTTAGTTCGGAAAGCGGTGGCTGCCTAAGGAAGCACGACCACCTGGGCGCCGAAGACCAGACCGGCGCCGAAGCCGATCTGCAGCGCCAGCCCGCCGCTGAGCTCGGGGTTTTCCTCGAGCAGGCGGTGGGTGGCCAGGGGGATGGACGCCGCCGACGTATTTCCGGCGTCGGCGATGTCGCGGGCGATCTTGACAGTCTCGGGCAGCTGCAGCTTCTTGGCCATCTCGTCGATGATGCGCATGTTGGCCTGGTGCGGGATGAACGCGGCCAGGTCCTCGGGCCGGATGCCGGCGGCGTCCAGGGCCTGCTGGGCCACCTTGGCCATCTCCCACACGGCCCAGCGGAACACAGTCTGGCCGTCCTGGCGCAGGGTCGGCCAGAGGGATGCGTCGGTCACTGCCGCTTCCTCATCGCTGACGGCGGCGCCGCGCTTGCCGGTCAGGGCGAGCTCGCGGATGTCCAGCATGGAGTGGGTCATGCCGATGGCATCCCACTTGCTGCCGTCCGAACCCCACACCGAGGGGCCGATGCCGGGGGTGTCGGAGGGGCCGATCAAGACAGCGCCCGCGCCGTCGCCAAGCAGGAAGGAGATGGTCCGTTCCGTGTTGTCGATGACGTCGGAGAGCTTCTCGGCACCGACCACCAGGACGTAGGAGGCCGCGCCGGAGCGCACCAGGGCGTCGCCCTGGGCGATGCCGTAGCAATAGCCCGCGCATGCCGCGGAGATGTCGAAGGCCGGGGCCGGCGTCGCGCCGAGGCGGTCGGCGAGGCTCGCTGCGGCGGACGGGGTCGCATACGGGTGGGTGACCGTGGAAACGATCACGGCGCCGAGCTGTGAGGCCTCGATGCCGGCCTTCTGCAGTGCTTCACGTGCGGCGCCCTCGGCCATGTCAATCACGCTGACATCGGCGGGCGCGCGGTGCCGGGTGATAATGCCCGTGCGCTGGCGGATCCACTCATCCGAGGAGTCGATCCACTGGCACACGTCCTCGTTGGTCACGATCACGCTGGGCCGGTAAGCGCCGATTCCCATGATGCGGGTGTTTGCCTGCACCGGGGCCTGCTTCAGAGTGGGAACGCTCATACCCCTCCCTCCAGTTCTGCAAATAGGGCCAGGGCCGCGGAAAGATCGTCCGGGGTCTTGACGGTGACTGTCTTGACGCCGGGCATGCCGCGCTTGGCCAGGCCGGCCAGTGTCCCGGCGGGAGCCAGCTCGATCACGCCGGTCACCCCGCGCTGCACCATCGTCTCCATGCACTGGTCCCAGCGGACGGGCCGGGAGACCTGGGCAATCAGGCTGTCGACGGCGGCGGCGCCGTCGGTGACTTCCGCCCCGTCGAAGTTGGACAGCAACGGCACCTGCGGGTCCTTCGGGTGCAGCGACGGACGCAGGGCCTGCAGGGCCGCACCCGCGGGGGCCATGTGCGAGGTGTGGAACGCGCCCGCGACCTTCAGCGGAATCACCCTGGCCTTGGCCGGCGGGTTCTCCGCCAGGGCCTTCAGCTGCTCCAGGGTGCCGGCGGCGACGGTCTGGCCGGCCCCGTTGACGTTGGCGGCCGTGGCCCCTGCGGCAGCAATGGCTGCCAGGACCTCCGCGGGGTCGCCGCCCACGACGGCACTCATGCCGGTCGGGGTGGCTGCGGCAGCGGCTGCCATGCTGTTGGCGCGTTCGCGGACAAACGTCATGGCTTCGGATTCCGGCAGGACACCGGCGAGGGAAGCCGCGGTGATTTCGCCGACGGAGTGGCCGGCAAGGATGACGGGAAGCGTGCCAAGTTCGACGTCGAACAGCGACTTTGCCGTCACCAGGCCCGCAGCGACAATCAGGGGCTGCGCGACTGCGGTGTCCTTGATGGTCTCCTCATCGGAGGTGGTGCCGTGGGCAGTGAGGTCGATGCCTGCTATTTCGCTAAGGGAGGCCAGAAGGCCTGCGACGGGTGGCAGTTCCAGCCAAGGGGCCAGAAAACCAGGGGTCTGGGAGCCCTGTCCAGGGCAAACGATTGCAAGCACGTAACCAGCTTTCCAAATTACCGCGTGAACGTTCGTGTTTTCATGCACCAAGCTCACTGGGTCAGTTTGTAGGAAGTCTACAACGGTTCAGGAGCCGTTGCGGGGAGGTTGCCGCTCCGTGGGGGCCTTCGGCGGGGCAGAAAGCCGGCCCACGACGAGGGCGGTCTGCAGCACGAACGCCTCCCGCGGCAGCAGCGGATCCCAGCCCGTGACGTCGCAGACGCGCTTGAGCCGGTAGCGCACTGTGTTGGCGTGGACGAAGAGTTCCCGGGCCGTGGCCTCGAGCGAATGGCCCAGTTCGAGGTACGTGCCGAGGGTCTCCACCAGCCCGTTGGAGGCGGCCAGCAGGGGGCGGTAGATGTTCTTGACCAGCGAGCGGCGGGCGGCGTCGTCGCCGGAGATCACCCGTTCCGGGAGCAGGTCATCGGCCGCCACCGGGCGCGGCGCGGAAGGCCACGCGCGGGCCGCGGTGAGGCCGGCAAAGGCCGACTGGGCGGAGCCGCTGGCCTCGAGGAGGGACCCGGCCTCCGGGCCGTAGACCACCGGGCCGGGGGCAAAGAGTTCGCTGAGTTTCAGGTACGCGGTCTCCCGGTCATGGACCCCGCCCAGGATCAGGATGAGGCGGTCGCCCTGGATCCCCACAAGGGCGTCCTCGGCAAAGCGCCCCGCGGTGCGCCGCAGTTCGCTGACGTAGCTGGCGCTAGGTTCGGACGGGGAATTCCCGACCATGACGGTGAAGCGCTCCTGTGCTTTCCAGCCCAGGGCCGCGATCCTGGACCGCAGCGCGTCGGTGTTTTCGCCACGGAGGATGGCATCGACAATCAGGGCTTCCAGCCGGGTGTCCCAGGAGCCGCGGGATTCCGCGGCGCGGGCATAGACGTCGGCGGCCGCGAACGCGACCTCCCGCGAGTAGCGCAGCACGGCCTCCCGGAGGGCCCCCTGGTCCGCTTCCGGGGCGATCACCGGGACTTGGTCCTCGACGACTTCCACCACGATCCGGATCAGCTGGAGCGCCTTCTGCAGGCTGATGGAGCGGGTCAGTTCGGTGGGCGCGGTGCCGAAGACGTCGGAGAGGATCCACGACGGCGAACTCGGCCGTTCGTACCAGGTGACGAAAGCCGCGATGCCGTTCTGGGCCACCATGCCCAGGGCGGAACGTTCATCCGAGTTCAGCCGGCCATACCACGGCAGGGACTTCTCCAACTGGCGCAGCGTCGTCGTCGACAGCTGGCCCACGCTGGCCCGGAGCTTCTTGAGGGTTTCGGCTTTCTCCGGAGTCATCGCCCTCGAGCTCGGCTTGCGTTTTTCGGGAGTGGTGATCGGCTCTGCCATGCATTGAGCATACGGGGCGGGCCGCCCAAGCTCCATTTGTGCGAAGGCTACAACTGCCCTTGTCCTGCATCACAGCGGACCGCGGCAGTCTAAAGCGCGCCCAACAAGGGAGGCGGGAGGGGAGATGAAAGGGGAGGAGGGGGCGGGCGGGGCGGTTAAACGCCCGACGGCGGCCCCCACCTTTCGGTGGGAGCCGCCGTCGAACATGCGCTCTTGCGCTGGAGCGCGGTTAGGAGTCGCCGCCCGCGTTGCCGGTGGTGCCGGCGTTCACGTTGTGCAGGCGGTACTTCTCGATGGCCTGGGCAGGTGCCTGGGCATCCACTTCGCCCCGGCGGGCCAGCATCTCCAGGGAACGGACCACAACCGAGTGGATGTCGTTCTTGAAGAAGCGGCGGGCCGCGGCGCGGGTGTCCGAGAAGCCGAAGCCGTCAGCGCCGAGCGAGGCGAACTCGTTCGGCAGGAACTGGCGGATCTGGTCCGGCACGGCCTTCATGTAGTCCGTGACGGCCACGATCGGACCGGTGGCGCCGGCGAGCTGCTGCGTCACGAACGGGACGCGGGCGGGCTGGCCCGGGTTGAGGAAGGAGTCTTCCTCGGCGGCCATGGCGTCGCGGCGCAGTTCGGTCCAGGAGGTCACGGACCAGACATCGGCCGAGACGCCCCAGTCCTCGGCGAGGACCCGCTGGGCTTCGAGGGCCCAGGGAACAGACACACCCGAGGCAAGGATCTGCGTGCGCGGGCCGTCAATCTTGGCCGGCGCCAGCAGGTAGATGCCCTTGATGATGCCCTCGACATCGAGTTCCGCCGGTGCGGGCGGCTGCACGATCGGCTCGTTGTAGACAGTGATGTAGTACATCACGTTCCGCGACGGATCGTTGTCGGCAATTTCTTTTCCGGCTTCGCCGGGGCCGTACATCCGGTTGAGGCCGTCACGCATGATGACGCCCATCTCGTAACCGTATGCCGGGTCGTAGGTGATGACGGCCGGGTTCGTTGCCGCGAGCATGGGGGAGTGTCCGTCAGCGTGCTGCAGGCCCTCGCCGGTCAGCGTGGTCCGGCCTGCCGTGGCGCCGATGATGAACCCGCGGGTCATCTGGTCGGCGGCCGCCCAGAAGGAATCGCCTGTGCGCTGGAAGCCGAACATCGAGTAGAAGACGTAGACCGGGATGAGCGGTTCGCCGTGGGTGGCGTAGGACGTTCCTGCGGCGGTGAAGGCTGCCACGGACCCGGCCTCGTTGATGCCGGCGTGCACGATCTGGCCGGAGATGGACTCCTTGTACGCCAGGACGAGCTCGCGGTCCACGGAGAGGTAGTTCTGGCCGTTCGGGTTGTAGATCTTCGCCGTCGGGAAGAACGCGTCCATGCCGAAGGTGCGTGCCTCATCGGGGATGATCGGCACAATGCGCTTGCCGAACTCCTTGTCCCGCATGAGGTCCTTGAGCAGGCGGACGAACGCCATGGTGGTGGCGGCGTGCTGCTTGCCGGAGCCGCGGTTGGCGACTTCATAGACCTTCTCGTCCGGGAGCGTGACGTCGGCGTGCTTGGAGCGCCGCTCGGGGACGAAGCCGCCGAGCTGCTTGCGGCGGTCCATCAGGTACTGGATCTCCGGGGAGTCCATGCCGGGGTGGTAGTACGGCGGCCGGTAGAGGTCCGCTTCGAGCTGCTCGTCCGTGATCGGGATGCGCAGGTGGTCGCGGAAGGCCTTGAGGTCCGCGAGGGTGAGCTTCTTCATCTGGTGCGTCGCGTTGCGGCCCTCGAAGTGGGTACCCAGGCCGTAGCCCTTGACGGTGTGCGCCAGGATGACCGTGGGCTTGCCCTTGAACTCGGTGGCGGCCTTGTAGGCGGCGTAGACCTTGTTGTAGTCGTGCCCGCCGCGCTTGAGGTTCCAGATCTGGTCGTCGGTCAGGTCCTGGACCATTTCCTTGGTCTGCGGGGTCTTCCCGAAGAAGTGCTCGCGGACGAACGCGCCGGATTCGGCCTTGTACGTCTGGTAGTCGCCGTCGACGGTCTCGTTCATGATCTTGACGAGCGAGCCGTCCTCGTCCTTGGCCAGCAGGTCATCCCACTCGCGGCCCCAGACGACCTTGATGACGTTCCAGCCGGCACCGCGGAAGAACGCTTCGAGTTCCTGCATGATCTTGCCGTTGCCGCGGACGGGACCGTCGAGGCGCTGGAGGTTGCAGTTGATGACGAAGTTGAGGTTGTCGAGCTTGTCGTTGGCCGCCAGCTGCAGCAGGCCGCGGGACTCGGGCTCGTCCATTTCGCCGTCGCCCAGGAACGCCCAGACCTGCTGGTCCGAGGTGTCCTTGATGCCGCGGTTGTGCAGGTACCGGTTGGACTGGGCCTGGTAGATGGCGTTCATCGGGCCGATGCCCATAGAGACGGTGGGGAATTCCCAGAACTCCGGCATCAGGCGCGGGTGCGGATAGGAGGACAGGGCGTGCCCTTCCTTGGACTTCTCCTGGCGGAACCCGTCCAGGTCCTCCTCGGAGAGCCGGCCTTCCATGAAGGCGCGGGCGTACATGCCGGGGGAGGCGTGGCCCTGGAAGAAGATCTGGTCGCCGCCGCCGGGGTGGTCCTTGCCGCGGAAGAAGTGGTTGAAGCCGACCTCATACAGGGTCGCGGCACCGGCGTAGGTGGAGATGTGGCCGCCGACGCCGATGTCCGCCCGCTGTGCCCGGTGCACCATCACGGCGGCATTCCAGCGCAGCCAGGCGCGGTATTTGCGTTCGATCTCTTCATCGCCAGGGAATGCTGCTTCCTGGTCGACCGGGATGGTGTTGACGTAGTCCGTGGTGGTGACCATCGGAACACCCACGCTCTGCGCGCCGGCCCGCTGGAGCAGGCTGCGCATAATGTACTGGGCACGTTCGGTGCCTTGTTCCTGAATCAGGGTATCCAGGGACTCCAGCCATTCGGCGGTCTCTTCCGGATCACGATCAGGCAGCTGGTTTGTCAACCCGCTGAGGATATGGGAGGTATCTTCTCCTGCAGCCACGTCCAACCTCTCTTTGAGCGCATCTATCGGCACCCTCAGCTCCGGGCAGGGTGACTGCCTGGCGTGAACGCGACGTGTGCGACATATCGGTTACAACAGCCCGGTCGTATGCGCCGGGCAAGGTCCAATCACGGTACGCCTGCCTGTATAAACCGGGCGGTTGCCCGCGCAGGCGTAGTCGTCATCAGCCACTCTAGCCGTGCGGGCTGATGGATGCGTAGCCGCCCTATGGACCCACCGCCGTATTTCACGGGCATACTGGTTGTGTGACGAAGCGCTGCCCGGCAGCCTCCGGATCGTCCTGTGTGACGCAGAATATGGCGGATCGCGGTACCAACAGCTTGAAGCGAGAGCTCAAAGGGTGTTGGCTTGGAGTAATGGAAATCACTAGTGCCATTGAAAACATGAAGCAATTCAAAAAGCATAGGAGCAACACGTGAGCGAGGCCGACGCCGCCACTTCGGTAAATGTGGCGGAGAAACTGGGTTTCAAAGACGGGGACCTGATTCAGGAATTCGGTTATGACGACGATGTCGACTTCGACTTGCGGGACGATATCGAAGATCTCACGGGCTCTGAGCTTCTCGATGAGGACGATCACGAGGTCGTCGATGCCGCTATTCTCTGGTGGCGGGCAGGTGACGGAGACCTTGTGGACACGCTGGTCGATTCGCTGACCACTCTCACCGAGGGCGGCGTTGTCTGGGTCCTGACTCCCAAGTCCGGCCGGGACGGCTACGTCTCGCCCGCGGACATCCAGGACGCCGCGCCCACCGCAGGGCTCCACTACACGACCTCCGCCGGCGTCTCTAAGGACTGGAGCGCCACCCGGTTGGTCACGCGGAAGAACAAGTGACCCAAGCGGTCCAGCACGAGGCCTCCGGGCCGGGCTCCGCCGTGAGGCCCGTTCCCGGCGTCGGCGATGCCGCGCCGGATTTCGAGCTCGCCAATCAATTCGGCGAACCGGTGCGCCTTTCGGACTTCCGCGGCCGCAACGTCGCCATAGTCTTCTACCCGTTCGCCTTCTCCGGCATCTGCACCGGGGAACTGTGCGAAATCCGGGACAACCTGGCACTGTTCGAGGATGCCGACGCCGCCGTACTGGCAGTCTCGGTGGACAGCAAATTCGCCCAGCGCGCCTACGCCGAAAAAGAAGGCTACGGCTTCGACCTGCTCGCCGACTTCTGGCCGCACGGGGCCGTGGCCTCGGCTTACGGCGTGTTCGACCCTGACAGCGGCATGGCGCTGCGCGGCACCTTCATCATCGACGCGGCGGGAATCGTCCGGTACGTCGTCGTGAATCCGCGCGGCCAGGCCCGGGACTTCGCCGAATACCGGGCGGCCCTCGCGGGACTCGGCGGGAGCTGATCCGGTGAGGCAGCGGCGGCCAGGAATCGGCATGACCGGATTTGCCAGCCTCCCGCCGGTTACGGCCGCCGGGAGCGCCGCGGAACTCCAGCGCACCGAACTGGAGGCCCTGCAAGACATCCACGATCTGCTGTCCGGGGAGCAGTTCGCCGTGTTGACGGGCGCCGGCCTGAGTACGGATTCAGGCATCCCGGACTACCGCGGGCCCGGCTCCGCGCCGCGGACCCCCATGACCTACCAGGAATTCATCGGCGAGCCGGGAAACCGGCAGCGCTACTGGGCCCGCAACCACATCGGCTGGTCACATCTGCGCAGGGCGGATCCGAACGACGGCCATGCCGCTGTAGCCCGGCTGGAGCAGCGTGGGCTTCTCACCGGCCTCATCACCCAAAACGTTGACCGGCTCCACGAGGACGCCGGCAGCGTCAACGTCGTGGACCTGCACGGCCGGTTCGACCAGGTGGTGTGCCTGGACTGCCACCGGCGGTTCAGCCGCCGGATGCTGGCCGGTGTCCTGGAAGAACTCAACCCCGGGTTCCTGGAACGGGCACAGGCGGCCGGGGTGGTTGAAATGGCACCGGACGCCGATGCCGCCGTCGAGGACACCGAACTGATTGGATCGTTCGTCGTCGCCCGCTGTCCGGCCTGCGGCGGCACCCTGAAACCGGACTTCGTGTACTTCGGGGAAAACGTGCCCAAGGACCGGGTGGAGCGCTCCTACGCCATGGTCGACGCCGCCCGGGCGCTCCTGGTGGCCGGCTCGTCGCTCACCGTGATGAGCGGCCTGCGTTTTGTCCGCCACGCGGCGAAGCAGGGCAAAGCCGTGGTCATCATCAACAGGGGCCCGACCCGCGGGGACGGCCTCGCCACCATCAAGCTGGAGGCGGGCGTCAGCGGGGCCTTGACCTGGCTCGCCGCCGAGCTGCCGCCCCTGTAGCGACGGCCGGGCCGATTGGCGCTTGGCTGGTGACATCCGGTACAGTAGCTGTTCGTTGGTTGAAGCGCTGAGGCGCGGATACCGCGGTTTGGGTCTTTAGCTCAGCTGGTAGAGCGCCACGTTTACACCGTGGATGTCATCGGTTCGATCCCGGTAGGACCCACCACAGAAAACCCCGCTTTTGCGGACCACGCGGTCCGGCAAGGCGGGGTTTTGTGCGTCCAGGCGGCGGATGCTGCCCGCCCCGAAAATGTCAGGGCTCCGCCTTACTGTGACGGGCATGGAACACGTGATGGTGAAAACCGGCCCGGACGGGCGGCCCCTGGCGGTAGTGCGCGGGGGCCGGGAATGGTTGATCGGGGCCGAGCCCGTGCGTTGGTTCGAGCGGGTCAGCTGGTGGGAGGCCGAGCGGCGGATGCCCAAGGGCCTGAGCCGCGTGGATGTCGAGGTCTGGCAGGTCCAGGCGAGGCTCGGCCGCAACCGTGGATCGGCACTGACCACCATGGAACTGATCCGGGACGGCCTCGGCGGTGGCTGGCGGCTGCGGGGGGCCGTTGCGGACGCCGCTTAGGCTGGCTGCGCGGGCAACAATCGGCCGGCCCGGCGCGCTCAAAAGGGGACCCGGGACCCTGGAATCACCCGGGCATTGGAAAAGCCTTCCACCGCGACTATTGGGGGATGCCGCGGTGGAAGGCTTGTAATGAATATACCGTGAACGCTTGGAAATGTGAAACACGGGCGGCGTTTCTGCGCGCCAGAATTACGCCAGTCGATGGCCTAATCGCGGGCCCCAAGATTCCGCCGCCTAGGATGTTTTCATGACCGCCACGAGTGCCCGCCGAATCGCCAGAGTCCGCCCCCTTTCCCCGGCTGCCGGGGACGAATACTTCTTCGTTGCCAACGACGCGGCGGACTTCGGCAGTGCGGCGGGCAAGGCGTGGACGGTGACACCCTCCCCGTTCCCGGGTTCTGCTGCCAATGCCGGCAGCCTGCCCCGCGGCGGTTGGGAGGCCGGCGCGACGGTGGAGGAAGCGTCGTTCACGTTCCTCGCGCCCTGTGTCCCGGCCAACGTCCTGGGCATGGCGCACAATACCGGTGCCGCCGGTCGCGGGCTTCCGCCGCAGGCCTTCCACAAGGCGGCCACCAGCGTGGTCGGCCCGGGGGACGCGGTTGAACTCCGGGCCGGCGTGGGCCGCGTCGAGCCGGAGGCCGAACTGACCCTCGTCATCGGGAGCAGGGCCCGCGGACTGACCCCGGGCAACGCCATGGGCGCGGTCCTGGGCTACACCATAGGAAATGATGTCTCCGCCAGGAACCTGCAGGAATCCGATGAGCTGTGGATCAGCGCCAAGAGCCAGGACACGTTCACGCCCGTGGGGCCCTGGATCGTCACGGACCTGAATAGTGACGACCTGGCGATCGGCATCAAGCACAACGGTCGGGACCTCGAGGCCGCCAGCTCCGCCGACCTTGGCTGGAAGGTGGAGGAAATCCTCACCTATCTCACATCCTTCATGACCCTTCACCCGGGTGACCTGGTGCTGACGGGATTCCCCGCCGAGTGTGCGCCGATCGCTCCCGGCGACACCGTCACGTGCCACATTGCCGGCATCGGCGAACTGACGAACCCAGTGGTGTCTGCCGCCTGAGGGTCAGAGGTTCCCCGACGAGGCCCACCGACCGGGGAGCAGTGGATGCACGGACCCAGCCGGTCCCGGTTCAGGTTTACAGACATTATGATGGTTAGTGTTCAGCTGACTGAACGGCATTCGAACGAGTGACGCGGCGACTTGCGCGCGATACCTGAAGGAGAATCATGGCCGATTCCCGAGTTTCCCGACCCTCCGACGGATTGGGGAGCGCGTCACCGGCACCGGCTGTCACCCGTGCCGCCGCCGTGCTGGAAGCCCTGGCGGCATCCGCGACCGGACGCCTCACGCTGAGCGATCTGTCCCGGGAACTGGGAATCCCGAAGTCCTCCACCTCCAACCTGCTGCTAGCGCTCGAGGAGGCGCGGCTGATCAGCCGCCACGGCGCGGAGTTCACCCTCGGCCGGAAGCTGGTTGAGCTCGGTGCTGCCTACCTCAGCCGCCTCGACGAGGTCCAGGAGTTCTACCGCTTCTGTGAACAGGCCCCGACGCTCTCGGGAGAGACTGTCCGGATCGCCATGCTGGACGGAACAAATGTCATCTACCTCGCCCGCTACGAAGGGCACCCGGCGGTGCGCCTGACGTCCAATATCGGCGACAAGATGCCGGTGTCCCTCTGTGCCGTGGGCAAGGCCCTCATCGCGCGGCTGCATGACCACGACGTCGAGGAGATGTTTCCCGACGACGCGGCTCTTCCGGTCCTGACGCCGAAGTCGCTGCGCACGGGCGCCGAGCTCAAGGCGCAGCTCGAGCTCATCCGGGAGCAGGGGTATGCGTTCGAGGACGAGGAATCCACCACCGGCGTCGTGTGCCTGGCCGTCGCCGTCCCGACCCGGGGCGCACACGGGCCCAGCCTCGGCCTCTCGGTCACCGCGCTGAAGGCGACTTACTCGGAGGAGCAGGGCGCCATGATGGTGAAGGAACTCCAGGACCTCGCCCGGTCTCTCGGCAATCCCATGGGCTAAGGGCCCGCGTCGCGGGGCGTTTCGGGTCGCCCGGAATAAATCTGATTATTCATTGGCTAGGCGATCACCATGCTGTACGCTGTTCAGCATAGTGATCGACTCCTTGGGGTTGCTCACACCCACCAGACCAACGGGGGTCTGGAGTGTTCTTGAGGGAGTGCTTGTGACAACTAGTACTAATACACCGCTCGCTGAAGCGGACGGCGCCGTCGTCGATCCGGAACAGCTGCGACGGGCAACGCTTGCCAGCTCTGTGGGCTCCGCGCTGGAGTACTACGACTTCTACATCTACGGCCTGGCCTCGGCCCTGATCTTCGGCCCGCTGTTCTTCAAACCGCTCGGCGAGGACGGGGCCCTGATTGCGTCCTTCGCCACGTACGGTGTGGGCTTCGCGGCCCGGCCCTTCGGCGGGATGGTCTTCGGCTATATCGGCGACCGGTTCGGCCGCAAGATGGTCCTGATCCTCACCATCGGCCTGATGGGGACCGCCAGTTTTGCCATCGGCCTGCTGCCGACGTACGAACAGGCCGGCATGCTCGGCGCCGTTCTTCTGGTGACGCTGCGCATCCTGCAGGGACTGGGTGCCGGCGCTGAACAGGCCGGCGCCACCACGCTCATTTCCGAAGTCGCGCCGCGCCGCCGTCGTGGCTTCTTCGCCTCGCTCCCGTTCGTCGGCATCCAGCTGGGGACCCTGCTCGGCGCCGGAACGTTTGCGCTCATTGCCATGGCAGACAAGGCCGTCCTGGAAGGCTGGCTGTGGCGGGTGCCCTTCCTGGCCAGCGTGCTCCTGGTTGTGGTGGCCATCTTCATTCGGCTCCGCCTGAAGGAAACGCCCGTCTTCCAGGAACTGGAAAAGCACAAGAACGTGGTCAAGAACCCCATCGGCCAGCTGTGGAAGCACTCAAAGAAGAACGTGCTGATCGGCATCGGCCTGCGGATGGGCGAAAACGGCAACTCCTCGATCTACTCCGCCCTGCTCATCGCGTTCCTGGCCGCCAAAGACGGCGTTTTTCCCGGCGACAAGTTCATCGGTCCGGTCGGCCTGCTGATCGCCGCGGGCTTCGCGGCCGTCATGGTGATCACGTTCGGTGCGCTGTCCGACAGGTTCGGCCGGGTGCCCGTCTACCGCTACGGCGCGCTGTTCCAGGCGCTCATCGCGCTGCCGGCGTTCTACCTGGTGACGCTGGGCAACGTCACGCTGGTTTGGATTGTCATGGTGGTGGGCATCGCCCTCGGCGTTCAGTCCATGCTCGGCCCGCAGTGCCCGCTGCTGCCTGAACTCTTCGGCTCGCAGTACCGCTTCACCGGCGTGGCCATGAGCCGGGAGCTCTCCGCCGTCCTGGCCGGCGGCCTGGTCCCGCTGGTCGGCGCCGCGCTGCTGGCCGCCACGGACCATTCCTGGCTGGTGCTCGCCATCTATTCGCTGGTCCTGGCACTGATCTCGTTCGTCACCACCTTCTTCACGCCCGAGACGGTGGGACGCGACCTTCTCCTGACTGAGGACGCGCGCTAGGCGGTATCCGGGCTGCAGACCCTCCGTCCGCGCCCCCAGGCCGTGGCCCCTTTCCGTCCAGGAAGGGGCCACGGCCGTTTCTGCGATACGGAAAGCGTCCGGCGACGCCGCCTCGCCCAACGCAAAGGGCGGCCCTGCCGTTTCCGGTGGGCCGCCCTGTGCGCGCTGCGGCGCTGATGCACTGCGAAAGAGTGGACTCAGTAGAAGTGCACCGTGTCCACCAGGTGGGGGAGTTCGCCGCCGTCGAGGTAGGTCCGCAGGTTGCTGCAGAAGCGTTCGGTGATCAGCCGGTTTTCGGCGGCACTGAGCGCCGAGGTGTGCGGGGACACCATGACCCTGGGGTGGGTCCACAGCGGGCTGTCCTGCGGCAGTGGCTCCACGGCGAAGACATCGAGGCAGGCATAGGAGACCTGGCCGTTGCCCAGGGCCTCCAGAAGCGCCTCTTCATCCACCACGGTGCCGCGGCCCACGTTGACGAAGACCGTTCCGGGCTTCATGGCGGCGAAGACGTCGCGGCTGAAGAGTTTCTCGGTGTACGGCGTGCCGGGCAGGGTATTGACGACGGCGTCTGCGGTGCCCAGCAGGCCGGCGAGGCCGTCGTTGTCCGTGACCGCCTCGATCCCGTCGATGGCCTCCACGGTCCGCTTGGTCCCGCTGACGCTCATGCCCAGGGCGCGGGCGATCCGTGCGGTCTCGAGCCCGATCTCGCCGAGTCCGGTGACCACCAGGCGGGAGCCGTTGACCAGGCGGGTGGGGGTGCGGAGCTCGGGCCAGAGCTTGGCCGCCTGGTCCTGGGCCAGTTCTGCGCTGCGCTTGAAGCCGTTGAGGATGCCCAGGGCGGCGAACTCGGCGAGCGGCAGGGCGTGCACCCCGGCCGAGGTGGTAACCCTGAACTTCTGCAGCGTCGCGGCGTCCAGCCCCGATGCCTTCACGGCACCGCCGGCGCCGGCCGCCATGGCATGGATCCACTCAAGCCGGGGATTGCTGCCGGCGATCCGGGCGAGGCCTGCCGGGCTTTCGTTGGGGAGCCCGTACAGGACCTGGGCCTTGTTGAGCATGTCCCAGTAGCGCTCTTCCTGCTCCGCCGTCCGGCGGAAGTCCGGGTCGCCCGCATGGTCGGCGGGAAAACGTTCCGGCGGCAGGAGTTCGGGGTCGTAGAGGACGGTCACGGACGGATCTACGGCACGGATGCGGTCCACCAGCTCTGCTTCGAGCGGGACGGCGATCGCGACGGTGGTTTGGGTCGTCATAGTGTTCATCATACTGAATGGAGGCTAGGATGCTGAACAGAATTTCAAGATTAACCACGACGAAGTGAGGCAACGCATGGAGATCGACCGCAGAGAGGCCGGGTTTGTCGGCCTCGGCCTGATGGGCGCGCCGATGGCCGCCAACCTCCTCGCCGCCGGATGGACGGTCACCGCCTGGAACCGTTCGCCGGCGGCGCTGGACGCCTTCGAGGCCCTGGGCGGCTCGCGTGTAGACAGGGTCGAGGCGCTTCGCGATCAGCCCGTCATTGTCTTCATGCTGCCGGATCTGTCCGACATTGAGGATGCGAGTGCCGCGCTCCTGACCGGCTGGGCCGCCAGCCCGCCTGCGCCCGGAACCGCCGTCGTGGTCATGAGCAGCGTGTCGCCGTCCGGCGTGCGGGACTTCGGGGCACGGGTCGCGGAGGCGAGCGGAGGCAACGCCGTCGTCGTCGATGCGCCCGTCAGCGGCGGCACCCAAGGCGCGGCGGACGGGACCCTCGCCATCATGGCGGGCGCCAGCGACAGCGACTTCCGCCGGCTCCTGCCGCTCTTCGGCGCGATGGGCAGCACCGTGCGGCGGCTGGGACCGCTGGGATCGGGGTCGCTCGCCAAAGCGTGCAACCAGCTGATCGTGGGAACCACGACGGCGGCGCTCGCCGAGGCCGCCGAGCTCGCCGAACGCTCCGGCATGGAGGTGCCCGCCCTTTACGAGGTGCTCGCTGGCGGGCTGGCGGGCAGCCGGGTCCTGGACATCGTGGGGCCACGGCTCGCCGCCAGGGACTACGAGCCCACCGGGCCCGCCAAGTTCATGCACAAGGACCTCTCCTTCGTGCTCGAGAGCGCCGCGGCCGCGGGGGCCGCAGTGCCGATGGCGGCCGCCGGCGTCGAGCTCTACGCGGCTCTGCTGCGCCAGGGGCTGGGCGACCGGGACCTCGCCGTCGTGCGGCAGGCCATCGCCAATCTCAGCGGCAGCGGCACCC
Source organism: Arthrobacter sp. 49Tsu3.1M3 (assembly GCF_900168135.1). Classification (NCBI taxonomy): domain Bacteria; kingdom Bacillati; phylum Actinomycetota; class Actinomycetes; order Micrococcales; family Micrococcaceae; genus Arthrobacter; species Arthrobacter sp. 49Tsu3.1M3. Next base: position 61,982 of record NZ_FUZD01000017.1, on the reverse strand, counting down.
GCAGCGCAAGTGCCGGTGGAACCGCCAAGATCACAGCCAGCACGACAGCCAACACAGCAGCAAAGACCAATGAGGATCAGTGAACCATGAGTGGACTTTTTGACCTGACCGGGCGCGTGGCCCTGGTGACCGGTTCGAGCCGGGGGATCGGCAACGCCCTGGCCCGGGCCCTGGCCGACGCCGGCGCCACGGTGGTGCTCAACGGCATCAACCCCGAGCGGCTCAAGGCCGCCGAGGCCGCCATGGCCGCGGACTACGCGCCGGGCCGGGTGCACAGCTGCGCCTTCGACGTCACCAGCGACACCGGGGCCGCCCGGGGCATCGCCTGGGTGGAGGAGAACGTGGGCCCGCTGGACATCCTGGTCAACAACGCCGGCATCCAGCACCGGGTCCCGATGCTCGAGCTCGACGTGGCCGACTGGGAACGCGTCATCTCCACGGACCTGACCAGCGCGTTCCTGGTGGGACGGGAAGCGGCCCGGCACATGATCCCGCGGGGCCGGGGCAAGATCATCAACATCTGCTCGGTCCAGACCGACCTCGCCCGGCCCACCATCGCGCCCTACATCGCGGCGAAGGGCGGCCTGCGGAACCTGACCCGGGCCATGACCGCGGAATGGGCCGCCTCGGGCCTGCAGATCAACGGGATCGCGCCGGGCTACATCCACACCGAGATGACGCAGAACCTCGTCGACGATGAGCAGTTCAACGCCTGGATCCTGGGCCGGACCCCCGCGCACCGCTGGGGGACCGTGCAGGACCTGGCCGGACCCGCCGTGTGGCTGGCCTCGGACGGGTCGGACTTCGTCAACGGCCAGACCATCTTCATTGACGGCGGAATGACGGTGGTGGTCTGATGGACGGCGTGGCAGCGGTTCCGGCCACGGCCGCGGCGGTGGTGGCCCACGCCGCGGGCGACCTGCGGATCGAGGACATCCCCGTGCCCGCGCCGGCGCCGGACGAGGCCGTCATCGACGTGGCCTTCGGCGGCATCTGTGGCTCCGACCTGCACTACTGGCTGCACGGCGCTGCGGGCGAATCCGTCCTCAAGGCCCCCATGGTCCTGGGCCACGAGATCGTGGGGACCGTGATCCGCGCCGCCGCTGACGGCTCGGGGCCGGGGCCGGGCACGGCCGTCGCGGTGCATCCCGCCACGCCCGGCCCGGGCGGCGCCCGGTACCCGGAAGAGCGTCCGAACCTGTCGCCGGGCTGCACCTATCTGGGCAGCGCCGCACGGTTCCCCCACACGGACGGGGCGTTCAGCCGCTACGCCGCGCTGCCGGCCCGGATGCTCCGGCCCCTGCCGGCGGGGCTGGACCTGCGGACCGCGGCCCTGGCGGAACCGGCCAGCGTCGCCTGGCACGCCGTGTCGCGCGCCGGGGACGTGGCGGGAAAGACGGCCCTGGTGATCGGCAGCGGTCCCATCGGGGCCCTGGCCGTGGCCGTGCTCAAACGCGCCGGCGCCGGCCGGATCGTGGCCGTGGACATGCACGAGCGGCCGCTGGAAATAGCCCGTGCCGTGGGGGCCGACGCGGTCCTGAAGGGGGACGACGCCGGGGCGATCGCCGCGGTGGAGGCGGACGTCGTCATCGAATCCTCGGGCAGCCATCAGGGCCTGGCCTCGGCGATCACGGGCGCGGTCCGTGGCGGCAGGGTGGTGATGGTGGGGCTGCTGCCTTCCGGCCCGCAGCCGGTCCTGATCTCCCTGGCCATCACGCGCGAGCTGGAGCTGGTGGGCTCCTTCCGCTTCAATGACGAAATCGACGACGTCATAGCGGCGCTCGCCGACGGCTCCCTGCGGGTGGACCCCGTAGTGACCCACACTTTTGGCCTGGACCGCGGACTGGAAGCGTTCGAGGTCGCCAGGAACGCGGCTGTCTCCGGGAAGGTGCTGCTGGACTTCAGGCCGGCCCCGGCGTGAGGAGCGCCGCAGTCGGGGCCCGGACGGTACGTGGCGGGTTAGTGGCGCTCGACCGGGACAAACACCCGCGGCTGGTTCTTCCAGCTCGGCTCCATCTCGGAGATGGTCTCGCGCATGATCCGGTTCGAGGCCTCCCGGGCGGCGGCGGCATCCCCGGCGGCGATGGCCTCGGCGACCTCCACGTGCCACCGCAGCGCCGTCTCGCGCGGGTGGTCCGGCATCAGGCCGTGGATGGTGCGGCCGGTCAGCGTCTCGGTCACCTGGCCCACCATGTTGGCGAACATCTCGTTGCCCGAGCCGGTCAGCAGCAGGGAATGGAACAGGATGTCCAGCTCAAGGAACCGGGGCACGTTCCCGGCCTGCCCGGCGTCGCGCATGGCGTGCGAGATCTCCACGAGTTCCCGGCGGAGCTCCTCGGGGGCGTTGGCCGCGGCCAGCTCGGCGGCCACCGGCTCGACGGCGGTGCGGAGCTCGGCCAGGGAGCGCAGCTGGGCGCCGCGGCCCTCACCGGCCAGCCGCCAGCGGATCACGAGCGGGTCGAAGGGGTTCCACCGGTTCGAGGGCAGCACCCGGATGCCGACCCGTTTGATGGTCTCCACCAGGCCCAGGGACTGGAGGACCCGGACCGCCTCCCGGACCACCGAGCGGGAGACCTTGAGTTCGTCCTCAAGGTGCTCGGCAAGCATGACGTGCCCGGCCGGAAGCTCGCCGGCCACGATCCGGGTCCCGAGGTGCTCAATGGCACGGTGGTGGAGGCTGGTTGACATAGTCGTAAGCATAATGCGGTGGGCCTGGTCCGGGCCGACCGGAAAGGCGGACGCCGGTGATCATAGACTGTTTATGACGCGCAGCATTCCGCTCCGTGGGCGCCGCTTTCCCGCGGCCCGCGGAAATACATATGGTTTAAGGACAGCCACAATCCTCAAGAGCGGGTTCCGCCCTCCGCGGCACGACCTGCCGAGTCCTAGATGAACGTCTGAGACGAATCGCCGTACACGTGGTCTACAGAAATCATCGTGTACAAAAATGAATTGGAGTTTTTGATGTCAGCACACATCGGTGTCACCGGCCTCGCGGTGATGGGGGCCAACCTTGCACGCAACCTGGCCCGGAACGGCTTCACCGTTGCCCTGCACAACCGGTCCGTGGAAAAGACAGACACCCTGCTTGCCAAGTACGGCGACGAGGGCGACTTCGTCCGCACCGAGACCCTCCAGGAACTCGTTGATTCGCTGGAGAAGCCGCGCCGCGTGCTGATCATGGTCAAGGCCGGCAAACCGGTCGACTCCGTGATCGAGCAGCTCGAGCCGCTGCTGGAAGCGGGCGACATCATCATCGACGCCGGCAACTCGCACTACGAGGACACCCGCCGCCGCGAGGCGGCGCTCGCCAAGAAGGACCTGCACTTCGTCGGCATCGGCGTCTCCGGTGGCGAGGAAGGTGCCCTCAACGGGCCCTCGATCATGCCGGGCGGTTCCAAGGAGTCCTACGACGCCCTCGGCCCGCTGCTGGAAAAGATCGCCGCGCACGTCGACGGCCAGCCCTGCTGCGCCTGGATCGGCACCGACGGCGCCGGCCACTTCGTCAAGATGGTCCACAACGGCATCGAATACGCCGACATGCAGGTCATCGGCGAGGCCTTCGACCTCCTGCGCTCCGGTGCCGGGATCGAACCGGCCGAGCAGGCCAAGATCTTCGAAGAGTGGAACAAGGGCGACCTCGCCTCCTTCCTGATCGAAATTTCCGCCGAGGTTCTCGGCCACGTCGATGCGAAGACCGGCAAGCCGTTCGTCGACGTCGTGGTGGATGCCGCCGGTCAGAAGGGCACCGGCCGCTGGACGGTCATCTCCGCCCTTGAGCTCGGCTCCCCGACGTCGGGCATCGCCGAGTCCGTCTTCGCCCGCGCATTGTCCTCCCAGGCCGAGCAGCGCGTGCTGGCACAGGAGCTGCTGGCCGGCGGCGAGGCCGCCGTCGAGGTCCCCGAGAGCTTCGTCGAGGACGTCCGCCAGGCGCTCTACGCCTCCAAGCTGGTCTCCTACGCCCAGGGCCTGGACATGCTCACCTCGGCGGCCAAGGAATACGGCTGGGACCTGAAGCTGGATGAAATCGCCTCGCTGTGGCGCGGCGGCTGCATCATCCGCGCGGAACTGCTCAAGGAGATCACCAAGGCCTACGCCGCAGCGGAGAAGCCGGCCAACCTGCTCTTCGCCCCGGCGTTCACCAAGGCGATCGCCGAGGTCCTCCCGGCCTGGCGCCGGGTGGTGTCCACCGCGGTGCAGCTCGGCATCCCCGTGCCGGTGTTCTCCTCCTCGCTGGCCTACTACGACGGCCTGCGCCGCAAGCGCCTGCCGGCCGCCGTCATCCAGGGCCAGCGCGACCTCTTCGGGGCGCACACCTACGGCCGCGTCGACGCCGAGGGCACGTTCCACACCCTCTGGGGCGAGGACAAGTCCGAGATCGAGGCAGTCGACACCCACTGACCCACCCCGTTCCGACGCGACGGCCGGTACTTTCCAGTTACGCTGGGAGGCGCCGGCCGTCCGCGTTTCCGCACCGCTCCCGCCCCCAGGAGTTCAGCGCCCAAGGAGTTCAACTCATGCCCCAGCCCGTAGCGTTTGTCACCGGTGCCTCCACCGGCATCGGCTTCGAAACCGCGAAAAAGCTTGCGTCGGCCGGCTTCACCGTCTATGCCGGGGCCCGCCGGGTGGAGCTGATGGAGCCGCTGAAGGCCTCCGGGGTCAAGGTGGTGGCGCTGGATGTGACCGATGAGGCCTCGATGAGCGCCGCCGTCGGGGAGGTGCTGGCCGCGCACGGCCGGATCGACGTCCTGGTCAACAACGCCGGCTACGGGACGTACGGTTCGCTCGAGGAGGTCGATTTGGCGGAGGGCCGGCGGCAGTTCGACGTGAACGTCTTCGGCCTGGCGCGTATGACGCAGCTCGTGATCCCCGCCATGCGGGCCGCCCGTGCGGGCCGGATCATTAACATCTCATCCATCGGCGGCAAAATGTACGAGCCGCTGGGCGCCTGGTACCACGCGACCAAGTTCGCCGTGGAAGGCCTGAGCGATTCGCTGCGGCTCGAACTCAAGCCGCACGGTATTGATGTGGCCGTCATCGAGCCCGCCGGGACGCAGTCCGAGTGGGGCGCCATTGCGGCGCAGGGGCTGCTGGCCAGCTCCGGAAACGGCCCTTATGCGGCCCAGGCCAAGGTGGTGGCGGCGGCGCTGGGCACCACGGACAACCCCGCAACGTCGTCGCGGCCCGAGCTTGCGGCCGAGGCGATCCTGCACGCCGCGACCGCCCGGCGCCCCAGGACCCGGTACCCGGTGGGTGCCAGCGCCCGCGGGATCCTGCTGCTGCGCCACCTGCTGCCGGACCGGGCATTCGACACCGTCCTGTGGAACATTTACAAGCGGTTCCCCGTCAGGGCTGCCTAGATACCCGGTTCAGCTGGGAGCCGGTCCGGAGCTTGTTCTAGATACGGTATTCGATCAGGTATTCGGCCGGGTCGACGGCGGGCTTGGTCTCGCGCTGCGCGTCGCGGTGCCGCCAGGTGGCCGGCACACCGGTGACGATTGATTCGGCCGGGGCGTCCTTGACCACCACGGCGTTGGCGCCGATGGCGCTGTCCCGGCCGATGGTGATGGGGCCCAGGATCTTGGCGCCCGCGCCGATCACCACACGGTCCTCGATGGTGGGGTGGCGTTTGATCTTGGCGAGCGAGCGGCCGCCGAGGGTCACGCCGTGGTAGATCATGACGTCCTCGCCGATCTCGGCCGTCTCGCCGATGACCACGCCCATGCCGTGGTCGATGAAGAAGCGCCGGCCGATCGTCGCGCCGGGGTGGATCTCGATGCCGGTCAGGAACCGGGCGAGCTGGGAGATCAGCCGGGCCGGGAACCGCAGCGCCGGGTTCTGCCACAGCCGGTGCGTCAGGCGGTGGAACCAGATCGCGTGCAGGCCGGAATAGGCGAAGAAGTTCTCAAAAGAACCTCGAGCCGCCGGGTCGTGGGACCGGGCGGCGTCGAGGTCTTCCTTCAGTCTTGCGAAGAAGCTCACAAAGACCTTTCTGGGCAATCGTGGGTCAGCGGACTTAGCCGCGGATGTCGTCGTACAGCACGGTGGAGATGTAGCGCTCACCAAAGTCGCAAACCACAGCAACGATGAGTTTACCGGCGTTCTCCGGGCGCTTGGCGAGCTCCAGGGCCGCCCAGACGATGGCGCCGGAGGAGATGCCGCCCAGGATGCCTTCCTTGATGCCGAGGTCGCGCGCGACCCGGACGGAATCTTCCAGAGTGGCGTCGATGACCTCGTCATAGACGTTGGTGTCCAGGATGTCGGGGACGAAGTTCGCGCCAAGGCCCTGGATTTTGTGCGGGCCCGGGGCGCCGCCGTTGAGGATGGCGGAGTCCTTCGGCTCGACGGCCACGATCTGGACCTCCGGCTTGCGTTCCTTCAGGACCTGTCCGACGCCGGTGACGGTGCCGCCGGTGCCGACGCCGGCGACGAAGATATCCACCTTGCCGTTGGTGTCGGTCCAGACTTCCTCGGCCGTGGTGCGGCGGTGGATCTCCGGGTTGGCCTCGTTGGCGAACTGCTGGGCCCAGATGGAGTTCTCCGTGTTGGCCACGATCTCCTGGGCCTTCTCCACGGCGCCGCGCATGCCCTCGGAACCGGGGGTCAGGACAATCTCGGCGCCGTACGCGCGCAGCATGACCCGGCGCTCGGTGGACATGGTTTCCGGCATGGTCAGGATGACCTTGTAGCCGCGGGCCGCGCCCACCATGGCCAGGGCGATTCCGGTGTTGCCGGACGTGCCTTCGACGATGGTGCCGCCGGGCTTGAGGGCACCGGACTTCTCGGCAGCGTCAACGATCGCGACGCCGATCCGGTCCTTGACGCTGTTGGCCGGGTTGTAGAACTCCAGCTTGACGGCCACGGTGGCGTCAAGGCCTTCGGTCAGCCGGTTCAGCCGGACCAGCGGGGTTCCGCCTACCAGCTGGGTTACATCGTCATAGATCGGTGCCATGTATGTATGCCTGTCTTTGAAGAGGGTTGACTGAGGTCAGCCTAACGAGCGCCTACAGGCCCTAGCTAAGCATTAAGCCATGCAGAGTAATATTTCCTCGCCTTGGCCAGCTTGGGGTTGATGATGACCTGGCAGTAGCCCTGCTCCGGGTATTTGGCGAAGTAGTCCTGGTGGATTTCCTCGGCCACATGGAACTGCGGCAGCCGGCTGACCTCGGTGACGATCGGGTGCCGCCACAGGGCCTGGTTCCGCTCGATCGCCTCCTCGAACAGGATCTTTTCCTCGGTGGTCTCGTAGAACATCGAGGAACGGTACTGGGTCCCGACGTCGTAGCCCTGCCGGTTCAGCGTGGTGGGATCGTGGAGGGCGAAGAACATGTCCAGGATGACCTCGGCGGGAATGACGTCCTCGTCGAATGTCACTGCCACCACCTCGGCGTGGCCCGTGGTCCCGGAACACACAGAGTAGTAGTCGGGGTTGCGGTCATGGCCTCCGGTGTAGCCCGACACGACCGAGCTGACGCCCTTGGTTTTCTGGTAGACGGCGTCGAGGCACCAGAAGCAGCCTCCGCCGAGGACAAAAGTTTTCATGATCTCTTCAATGGTTCGAGGGTCCCGATGATTCCCCACCCACCTTACGAGAGTGTTACGAGTGACCGGGCCGCCCGTGGATAGGGTAAAAATGGGGGTATGGAACCTGTGAACACCGATGTTTCAGCGGAATCCGACCGCCCTGCTGCCGCCGTCGACGGCGGTACCGGCACCGGGGAGGACACCAGCGCCGCGACGCTGGGCCTGATCCAGCTGGCGGTGGAGGAGCTCTGGCCCGAGTCCCTGGCCGAGGACTGGGACGAGGTGGGTCTGGTGGCCGGCCACCCGACCGCCGAGGTGCACCGGGTCATGTTCGCGGTCGATCCGACAATTGACGTGATCGAGGAAGCGATCGACTTCGGTGCCGAGCTGCTCATCACGCACCATCCGTTGCTGCTCAAGGGCGTGACGTCTGTGGCCGCGAATACGGCCAAGGGCAAGGCCGTGCACCGCCTCATCGAGTCCGGGACCGCGCTGCTGACCGTGCACACCAACGGTGACTCCGCCGTCGGGGGCGTTTCCGACGTCCTGGCCGACGCGCTCGGCCTGCAGAACGTGGCCCCGCTGACACCGGCCGCCAACGGGCTCCCCGAGGAAGGCATCGGCCGCGTCGGCGACCTCGAAGAGGTCCTGACGCTGGGTGATTTCGCGGCCCGCGTGTACGGCATCCTGCCCTCGGTGGCCGGCGGCGTGCGTGTCTCGGGGGACCGGGACGGGCTGATCCGGCGGGTGGCTGTCTGCGGCGGCGCCGGCGATTCCCTCTTCGGCGAAGTGCGGGCGAGCAACGCCGACGTCTACGTCACTGCGGACCTGCGGCACCACCCGGCATCGGAAGCCCGGGAGGCGGCGGTCAACGACCGGCCTTACCTGATCGACGTTTCCCACTTCGCCAGTGAATGGCTGTGGCTGCCTGCGGCCGCCGAAGCGCTGGGCAATGTGCTCACCGACCAGGGCCACGACGTCGAGATCCGGGTCAGCACCACCAACAGCGACCCGTGGGACTTCATTCTGACTCCGGGCTAAGCCTGGCGTGCGAGGGGCCCGGGTGAGCGTAGCGAGGCCGGGGAGTACGCTAGGCGCTAGAGTCTAAGGAGCGCCGGGACGGTGCCCGGCTTCGGCCGGATTGGATTTAGCGGAGGTAAATAGTGGCCAAGGCAGCACCGGCGGAACAGTTGAAGTTGCTCGAATTGCAGGGACTCGATGCCAAGCTCAAGTCCTTGTCCAACCGCCGGCGAAGCCTTGAAAGCGATTCCCGCATCACGGACCTGGAAGCCGCCCTCAGCGTGGCCAACGGTGAACTCGGTGCCGCGAAGGTGGCCGTCCACGATGCTGAACTGGAGCTCAAGCGCTCAGAGGCCGACGTCGAGCAGGTTGCCTCCCGGATCGAACGCGACGAGGCCAGGCTCAACAGCGGCACGGGGCTGTCCAAGGACCTCGTAGCCCTGCAGCGGGACCTCGTATCGCTGAACAAGCGCCGCTCGGACCTCGAGGACGTGGAACTCGAAGTCCTCGAACGGCTCGACTCGCTCCGCGCCCGCCAGGCGGCCCAGCAACAGATCGTGGACGACATCCAGGGCTCCTTCGGCTCCATCCGTGCCGAGCTGGACGAGCAGCTGGCCGAGATCGCCGCCGAAGCCACGGTGGTGCGCGGGCAGCGTGCCGAGTTCGCCGCCGGACTCGACGCCGGAATGCTCGCCGTTTACGAGAAGACCCTGGCCAAGCGTGGCGTCGGCGCTGCCCGGCTCTTCCACGGCACCTCGGAAGGCTCCGGCATGCACCTGAGCCCGGGCGACCTGGCCGAGATCAAGGCCGCGGCCGAGGACGACATCGTGTTCTGCCCGGACTCCGGCTGCATCCTGGTGCGCTCGTCCGACTGGGCCTAGGCACCCGCCTCCGCGTCAGTTCGGCAGGATGATGTTCAGGGTGTGCGGCTTCCGGGCCGTGCCCTCAACGAGTTCGGCAACCCACTTCTCCGCCGCCGCCTTCTGCAGCTGCGCGGGGGTTTGGGGCGCCTTGCCCCGGCGGCTGAGCAAATGGCGTGCCAGTTCGCCCCGGGTGTGCTTGGCAAAGTGGCTGACCACCTTGCGCACGCCGGCGGTCTCGGTGAACACGTTCACGGCCACCGTCTGTTCCGGCGGGGGAGTCCAGGCTGCGGCGTAGGTGCTGGACCGGCAGTCCACCAACAGCTCACCGGTCGTGGGCGCCGCCAGGGCGTCGGTCAGTTGCGGCTTCCAGAATGATGCGAGCCGTCCGACGTCGGGCAGCGAAGTCCCCATCGACAGCCGGTAGGCGGGCACGCGGTCGGCGAAGCGGATGGCGCCCCACAGGGCGGACACCACCAGCACCGATTCGTCGGCCTTCCTCCGCTGCGCCGGGGTCAGCGAGTTGTAGCCGAGGGCGTCAAAGAGCACCCCGGAATACACCTGGTGGGCCGGGGCGGCAGGTTCCGCGTGCAGCCGCGTATTACGTTCGACGTCGGCGCTCAGGGAAGCGCCAACGCCCAGCAGCGCCAGTGCGTCCTCGTGGGCGCTGACGGTGCCGAGCGCCTCCAGGACCTTGGCGCGGGAGCTGTTGAGGGCGGGAAAGCTCAAGGCGGCCCAGTCGGCGGCGTCCCCGCGCACAGCGGGAGTCTTGCCCTCGGAGGGCGGCAACAGAATTAGCACCGTACGATCCTACCGGCGGCGGGTTCCGCGGGCGCCGCAGGACCGCAGAGCAAGGCCCGGGCCGGCGGTGGCGGGTTCAGGCGAGGTTGTGGCCCAAGAATGAGAAGACCTCGGGCAGCACGGTCCGCCAGTAGCTGTAGTCGTGGCCGCCGGGCCGGAAACTACCCTCCACGTCGCCCTTCAGCCCTGCACGGTAGGCACGAACCGTGCCGGCAAGCGCGTCCCCGGTGCCGCAATCGATCCGTTTGGGCATCGCAGCGAGCCGGGGCCGGAGCGCGAACACGTCATGGGCCGCGAAGTCAGCCGGGCTGTCGAATGCTGTGTCCATGCGTGCGTCGTAGTTGTCCCAGACCGCCGGACTCATGGCGGCGACGGCGCGAATTCCGGGCAGCCGGCCCTGGGAGGCCAGCAGGAGCGAACCGAAGCCTCCCATGGAGAGGCCGAAGAGGCCGATCCTGCCAAGGTCGAAGCCCCGCTTGCCCAGAAACGGGACAAACTCCTTCACCAGCATCGACTGGGTGTCGCTGCCGTCGGCGCGGGGGTGCCACCAGGTGTTTCCGCCGTCCACCGCGGCGATCGCGAAGGGCGCGCCGCCGGCGTCGAGGTGCCGTTGGAGGGTCTTATGCGCCGACAAGCCCTCGAACAGTGCCTTGTGGCTGCCGTGGAGTCCGTGCAGAAAGACAGCCACGGGCAATTCGGGCTGCGCGCCGCCGGGCGGCAATTCCGGTGCAGCCAGCGACCAATGGCTGGTGACCCCGGGGCGGTAAGCCGAGACGAACGAACCCGTGCTGGTACGGACCGTCAACGCCCCGGCGCGGGCCGGCGCCCCTGACGCCGTCGGGCCGGCCGGCACGGGCGGAGACGTCTCGGGAGGCGCGACGCCCTCTGTGCAGGCAGAGAGCGCGGACGCGCCAAGGCCGATTCCTGCCAGCTCGAGCAGCCGGCGCCGGGTCAGGGCAGATTTGTCCATCCCTCGATAATAGGCCCGGCGCGGACGTGTCACCGGACGCGCCCGCTGACCGTAGAATGGACAGCGGATGGGTTGACCAGGCGGCCGCGCGTCACGCAAGTGGCTCGAGGAACGTCCGGGCTCCGCAGAGCAGGGTGGTGGGTAACGCCCACTCGGGGTAACCCGCAGGCCAGTGCCACAGAGAACAGACCGCCTGCGTGGGGCGTGTGCTTGCACAGGCCGCAGGGCAGGTAAGGGTGAAACGGTGGTGTAAGAGACCACCAGCTTCCCGGGTGACCGGGAAGGCTAGGTAAACCCCACCCGGAGCAAGGCCAGACAGGACACGTTTGAGGGCTGCTCGCCCGAGTGTTCGGGTAGGCCGCTGGAGGGCGTCGGCAACGGCGTCCGTAGATGGATGGCCGCTACTCCCGCGCCGGCAACAGCGCGGGAACACAGAACCCGGCGTATCGGTCAACCCATCCACCCAACGCCGACGATCTTCGATGAGGTTTGCCGGATCCAGCCGACGTCATTGACCTGCGGGGTCCGCCGGCTGCATCCTGCCCCGCACTCCGTCGGTGCGGTAGTGCTGGAGTACCAGGACCTGCCCGTCTGTGGCCACTGAAGGGTTGTTGTTCACGATCTGTACCGAGACGAGTTTGCCCTCGTGGTTGAATGCGCCCTCTGCCTCGTAGGTGTAGTTCGCGTTCGTGAGATATCCGGGCTTGAGTTTATTGACCAAATCCATGAAGTCGGCGCGTGTGTATTTGCTGGAGATCGACAATTTGCCGTTGGAGTCCCAGGCCTGGAAGGTCGGGCTCTCCGACTGGCTGCCCTGGATCAGGTAGAAATAGTTGCCGACCCATGCCAGGCCCTGGTTCTTACCCGCGGTCCGCGCACCGGCTTGGGCAGGGATGGTTGCTATCAGAGCGGGATCGCCTGCCTGAACGCTGGCCCAGTCGTAGACGTAAAAGCTGCTCACCGAAGTGGTGCCGGCGTCAGTTGTTGCCATGTATTTGCCGGACACGTCTGCGCGCCATATACCGTTTATTGGAATGTTGGCACCCTTGATGCCGGTGGTGTAGTTGTAGACAGCATAGGTGGACGAATTTGCCCGCGCCCCACCGGTTGCCCTGATGATGAAGCAAAGCTGCCCTCTTTCGTTGTAGAACCAGGGCAATGCTTCCGTCCAGCACAGATCTTCGGTTGTGACGATTCTCGACGACTTCCTGACCCCTGCGGGGAGGGTTCGCACGTCAATTCGCAATTCGGTGCCATTCTGGTTTGACACGTAGATTTCCTGTGCGCCCTCGTTGATAGACACGCCTTGCGGCCACGTTGTTTCACCGTTTTCCCGGACGGGGAACTCGCAGAGGAGTGCCACGCTGTCGAGAAGGGCGAGCGGGTCCTGGGTCATCTGGAGCGTGCCCCGGTCGGCCGCCCCGGGGACGGTGGGGTCGGCGGCCGCGCCGACTTGTGCCGCCGCGGCGGAATTGTTCAAAGCTGCGGCTACGGCTGCCAGCGCGGCTGCCAACCAGGCCCGCCGTGTCAAGATCAGCCACTGCGCTGCACTGAATGGAGTTCCTCGGGGCGATGGCCTCATTTCAGAGCCCGTCATAAGACGTAAGGTACTCTTGAGGTCCCCAGCCGTCTATGGTCTCCGGAAGTCTGAGGGGGCCACACGGCTGCATGAGGCGCGCACAAAGTTGATCAGGCGTCTATTCGGCCCCATTGCCCCAGGGGTGCGCCAGCCGCCCCGCCAGGTCGGCCGCGCGCCGCCTGTCTGCGGCTTTGCACGACAGCCCGGATGCTTGACATCATGGCCGCCGAACTAACACACTTCAATCAACGCTTCAAGGAGCGGTAGCTTCGGCGATGGTTGAGGAGTCATAGTGCCGGACGATGCTGAGTACGACTATGTGATCGCCGGGGGTGGTACCGGCGGCAGCGTTCTGGCTGGCAGATTGAGTGAAGACCCCTCAGTCCGTGTGCTTCTGCTCGAGGCGGGCAGGTCCGACCGCCATCCCTTCATCCATATGCCCGCGGGCTTCCCGAGATTGAAGGGAGGACCCTATCAGTGGGCGTATAGCAGTGTTCCGCAAAAGCACAGCAACGGCCGCAGCATCCCGCTCCCTCAAGGCCGCGGGCTTGGCGGCGGCGGGTCCATCAACTCCCAGGTCTTCACCCGGGGCGTGGCTGGGGACTACGACAGGTGGGCCGGGGACTACGGATGTGAGGGCTGGTCCGCCGCCGAGGTATCCAAGTATTTCATTCGCTCGGAGTCAAACACCAGGCTCGCAGGACCCCACCATGGAACGAATGGACCGCTCGGCGTCTCTGACCTCCGGCGTCCGCACACGCTCTCGGCCGCATTCGTGCAGGCGGGCCAAGAATTCGGGCTGCCCTACAACAGCGATTTTAACGGGGCGAAGCAGCTCGGCGTCGGCTTCTACCAGACCACCACCAGGAATGGCCGCCGGTGCAGCGCAGCCGTCGCCTATCTGAAACCCGCGCGCAGGCGGCCCAATCTCACTGTTCGCGTCAATGTGACCGTCTCCAAGGTGGTCATCAAGAATGGCCGCGCAGTCGGCATTCAGGCGATTGAAGGCGGAGTCGCGCGAACCTACGGTGCCCGGCGCGAGGTGCTGATCGCCAGCGGCGCGTTTGGCTCGCCCAAGTTGCTGCAGCTTTCAGGCATCGGCGACCCGGCAGACCTTGCTGCCGCCGGCATCAACGTGCTCCACGCCCTGCCCGGGGTCGGGAAGAACCTGCAGGACCACCTTGACCTGGACATCATCTACGAACTCACCGATGACCACAGCCTGGACCGGTTCAATCGGGTGCGCCCGGCGACAGTCCTGGCCGGCCTCGAGTATCTGGCTTTCCGCTCGGGACCGTTCGCGTCCAACCTCGTCGAGGCCGGTGGCTTCAGCTACGCCAACACGGATGAGAAGACCCCGGACCTGCAGTTCCACTTCCTGCCCGCGGCGAGGTCGGAGCCGGGCATTGCGTCGCTGCGGCCCGGATTCGGGGCGACGCTGAACTCGTACTTCCTGCGGCCCCGCAGCCGGGGGACAGTTCGCGTAGCGTCCTCAGATCCCACAAAGACACCGCTCATCGATCCGAATTTCCTGGCGGATGACTACGATCTGGAGATGACCATCGCCGGCGTGCAGCAGAGCCGGCAGATCATGGAGCAGCCATCGATGGCGGCGTTCATCCAGAAGGAGCACATCGGCGACGGCTCCCGCGTGGCAACCCGCGACGAATATGTGAATTTCGTGCGCTCCTACGGACGGACCTCGTACCACCCGGTCGGCACTTGCGCCATGGGTACCACCGACGATTCCGTTGTCTCCCCGCGGCTGAAGGTCCACGGGCTGGAGGGATTGCGGGTCGTAGACTCCTCGATCATGCCCCGGCTGGTCAGTGCCAACACGCAGGCACCCACCATAATGATCGCGGAAAAGGCCGTCGACATGATCCTCGAGGACGCAGCCGGGCTGACGCCCGGCGCGGATGGTTTTGCCGACTTCGACGTGGCCCCTGACAGTGTGTGAGTCAATTCACGCGCAACAGGCACCCCACCCTGCCCGGCCGCCCGTAGAATTGATGGTGAACGTAGAAGTTCTGCCGCCGGGTCTGCGTTCGCAGCCGGCGGTTTTTCTTTGCGCTCGATGAGGCGCCCGGGGTGGACCGAATCCCCGCCGGTGCCCGGTACCGGACACCCTCCGGCGGCCGACTTCCCCCTACGAGGACGTAGGGGGTGGATTCTAGGAAGGTAGTTCTGTGAGCCAGACGTCAGATTCTTGTCTTGATACGTGGATGGGCCGTGAGGCGCTCGCCGAGGCGATGATCCCCGTGATCGGCCGGCTGTACCGCGAGAACAACGTGGTGACCTCCATCCACGGACGCAGCCTGATCAACAAGTCCACCATGAATATCCTCAAGGCCCACCGCTTCGCCCGCCGGATGAGCAAGGAAGAACTGCGCCTCGAGGAGACGGCCCCGCTGCTGGAGGCCCTGACCAAGCTGGACCTCGGCGCCGCGGCGATCGACGTTGCCCGTCTCACCGAGAAATACCGCGCCGAGGGCGACGGCGCCAGCCTGGATGAGTTCCTCCGCGCCGAACTCGCCGAGGTTGTCGGCAAGCGCGGCGGCGACGACCGCACCAGCACCGACGTCGTCCTCTACGGCTTCGGCCGCATCGGCCGGCTCCTGGCCCGGCTCCTGATCGAAAAGGCAGGCGGCGGCCACGGCCTGCGCCTGCGTGCCATCGTGGTGCGCCGCGGTTCGGACAACGACCTCAGCAAGCGCGCGAGCCTGCTGCGCCGCGACTCCGTCCACGGCTCCTTCGAAGGCACCATCAAGGTTGACCTCGAAAACGACACCATCACGGCCAACGGCGTCCAGATCCAGGTCATCTACTCGGACAACCCCTCCACGGTGGACTACACCGCCTACGGCATCCAGGACGCGCTAGTCGTGGACAACACGGGCCGCTGGCGCGACGCCGAGGGCCTGTCGCAGCACCTGTTGAGCAAGGGTGTTGCCCGCGTTCTCCTCACCGCACCGGGCAAGGGCGAGCTGAAGAACATCGTGCACGGCATCAACCACGGCACCATCGACGACTCGGACACGATCGTCTCGGCGGCGTCCTGCACCACGAACGCCATCACCCCTGTGCTCAAGGCGATCAACGACCGCTACGGCGTGGTGCACGGCCACGTGGAGACGGTCCACTCCTTCACGAACGACCAGAACCTGATCGACAACTTCCACAAGGGCGACCGCCGTGGACGCTCTGCCGCGCTGAACATGGTGATCACCGAGACCGGTGCCGCCAAAGCCGTGGCCAAGGCCCTGCCGGAACTGCTCGGCAAGCTCACGGGCAGCTCCATCCGCGTCCCCACCCCGGACGTCTCGCTGGCCATCCTGAACCTGAACCTGGAGAACGGCACCACCAAGGACGAGGTCAACGACTACCTGCGGGAAATGTCGCTGCACTCGGAGCTGCGCAAGCAGATCGACTACATCGATTCGCCCGAGGTTGTCTCCACGGACTTCGTCGGCTCACGCCGGGCAGGCATCGTTGACGGCCTGGCCACGATCTCCAACGACAAGAATCTCGTCCTGTACGTCTGGTACGACAACGAGTTCGGCTACAGCTGCCAGGTGGTCCGCGTCATGGAGGAAATGGCCGGGGTCAACCCGCCGTCCTTCCCCGCCAAGGACGCTGCGTCCATCCTCGAGGCCGCAGGGCTTCCCGTCGAGGTCTAATCAGGGCGAACATCCCTGACCGGGACATGTTCCTCCTTTCCCGGCCGATGCACTGGAATCGGCCGGGAAAGGGAACCACAATGGAGCCATGGAACCGAACCCGGCTGTTGAACACGAGACCACCCTGGAACACGCGCTGGACGTCGCGCGGAGCAACGCGAAAGAAGCGAAGCGGCTGCTGGACGACGCCCTCGTCAAACGCCAGTCCGGTGAAGTCAACGACGACCGGGTGACCCAGCTCCAGGGCCTGCTGGATCTGGCCAACGAAGACCTGAAACGGGTCACCCGGGAGCAATAAGCCCCCGCGTTCCGCCACCGGTCCCCAACACTGTGGACAACCGCCCGGCTGGCATGGCGTCCGCATAGGCTCAGGGCGTGCAGCCAAAACGCCGCGAGCGGCCGCCCACATGACCGCCACCTGGATGGATTTCCGCCGCGCCCGCCGCCACTCCCGCCAGGCCTGGATTCTCCTGGCCGCGGCCGGCCTGGCCGTCCTGGGCGGACTGGTCTGGTTCTTCACGGCCGGCCAGTTTGCCGCCGCGGAGCCGCAAATCCCCGGCCCCAGCGAGGCCCCCGTCATCGCCCAAGGGTGGATGAACGCGGTGGACCCCGTCCGGGCCGTGCCGCAGGGAAGCGCTGCCGGCGTGCTCGACACCCTCGCGGTCAAGGGACGGTCGGCAACGAACAACTATGACCGGGGTGCCTTCGGCCAGGCGTGGCTCGACGTCGACCGCAACGGCTGCGATACGCGCAACGACATCCTCCGCCGCGACCTGGCGGTCGCCGAATTCGTCAGCGGATCACGCTGCCAGGTGGCCGTCGGCACGTTCCAGGAACCGTACACCGGCCGCATGATCGCGTTCCGGCGCGGCGCCGAAACCAGTGCCGCGGTGCAGATCGACCACGTCGTGGCGCTGGGAGACGCGTGGCAAAAGGGCGCCCAGCAGCTCACCGCGCAGCAGCGCGAACACCTGGCCAACGATCCCCTCAACCTGATCGCCGTCGACGGTCCCGCCAACCAGGACAAGAGTGCCTCCGACGCCGCCACCTGGCTCCCGCCAAACAAGGCTTTCCGCTGCCACTACGTCGCCCGCCAAATCTCGGTCAAGGCGGCCTACCGGCTGTGGGTCACGGCCGCAGAGAAGGAGGCGATGAAACGGATCCTCGCCTCGTGCCCGGGGCAACAGACGATCATGCCGCGCTGACGCGCCCTTCGCAGCTTCCGGGCTGGAGGACCCTTGCAGCCGATCTGCTGCCCGGCGAGAATGGGCGCGGCGGGAGAAACCGCGCGGTCCAATGCTGGAACGGAAACCATGGCACATCGCACGGACAATTCAGGCAAGGGGCACGCCGGCCACAAGGCCGGTCACAAGAAGGGCTCCGCACGGCGGCCGGCCCGGCTCGACGCCGGAATCTACGAGGCCGAACTTCTGCGGCTCCAGGCAGAACTGGTTGCCCTCCAGGAGTGGGTCCGCAGCACCGGGGCTCGGATCCTCATCATCTTCGAGGGTCGGGATGCAGCCGGCAAGGGGAGTGCGATCAAGCGGGTCACCGAGTACCTGAATCCGCGGTTTGCCCGGATAGTCGCATTGCCGGCGCCGACGGAGCGCGAACGCGGGGAATGGTACTTCCAGCGCTATGTGGCGCATTTGCCCGCCGCCGGGGAAATCGTCCTGATGGACCGCTCCTGGTACAACCGCGCCGGCGTCGAACACGTGATGGGCTTTTGCACCCCGGCGGAGCACAAACGCTTCATGGCCCAGTGCCCGGTTTTTGAACGGCTCCTCATCCAGGACGGCATCCTGCTCTTCAAGTACTGGTTCTCGATCAGTCATGGGGAACAGGAGCGGCGGTTCAAATCCCGTCTGGATGATCCCATGCGGCAATGGAAGCTCTCGCCGATGGACCGGGAGGCAATCCTGCGGTGGGAAGACTACTCGCGGGCCAAGGACGACATGTTCGTGCAGACAGACACCGCGGAATCACCCTGGTACGTGGTGGAAGCCGAAGACAAACGCCGGGCAAGGATCAACCTCATCGCCCACCTGCTCTCCAGCATCGACTACACCGAAGTACGGACAGAGCCGGTGACCCTGCCGGCGCGTCCGAAGGCCGTCAACTACACGCGCCCGCCGCGGGAACTGTTCCGCTATGTCCCGGACTTCGCCGCAAGCCTCGAAAAGCCGGCCGGGGACTGAGCCGGATCGGATCGATTGGCTCAGTAGACTGCAGCATGGACATTGTGAAATACGTGACCCCCTTCCTTGGCACCTGGCAGGGACAAAACCGCCTCCGGCTCATGCCCACGGACGACTACAAGGCTTCGGCGGCCACCGCCACGGTGAAGGTGACCGCCGCGCACTTCGCGAGTATCGCCTACACCTGGTCAGACGGTGAAAGCCCGCAGGAAGGCCTCTTGCTCCTGGCCGGCGGGGCGTCCGACGCGGATCCCGCCACCGCGGTGTGGCTGGACTCCTGGCACACGGGCAAGGCGCTGATGCAGTTCTCCGGGACCGTGGGCGGCGACGGTGTCCTCCGGCTCAACGGCTCCTATGCGGCGCCGGCCGGCCCGGACTGGGGCTGGCAGATCCACCTGCACCCGGCGGATGGCCCGGGCGGACGCATCACCATGCACAATCTGGTCCCGGGCGAGGACCCCTATCAGGTGGTGGAGCTGGTACTCGACCGGTAGGGTACCGGCATGGACATCATCCTCGTACCCGGATTCTGGTTGGACGCCTCGTCGTGGGCCGACGTCACCCCGCCGCTGGCCGCGGCCGGGCACAAGGTCTACCCGTTGACCCTGCCGGGCCTGGAGTCAGCCGATGCGCCGCGCGCCGGGATCGGCTTGCGCACCCACATCGACGCCGTCGTGGCGAAGATCGATTCCTTCGACGCGCCGGTGGTCCTGGTGGGCCACTCCGGCGGCGGGGCCATCATCCATGGCGCCGTCGATGCCCGCCCGGACCGGGTGGCCCGGGCTATCTACGTGGACAGCGGACCGCTGGGGGAGGGCGGGGTCATCAATGACGAACTCCCGGCCGACGGCGACGAGGTGCCGCTGCCGCCGTGGGAGCTCTTCGAGGACGCGGACCTCACCGATCTGACCGACGAGCTGCGCGCCATGTTCCGTTCCCGTGCCATCCCGGAGCCCCGCGGCGTGGCCCAGGACAGGCAGCAGCTCTCGGATGAACGCCGCTTTGAGGTTCCGGTCACCGTCATCGCCTGCGAATTCCCGTCCTCGATGCTGACGGAAATGATTGCCGGCGGCCACCCGTTCGTGGCGGAGCTCGCACGGATCCGCGAGGTCGACTATGTGGACCTGCCTACGGGACACTGGCCGCAGTTCACCAGGCCGGCCGAGCTCGGCGCCGCCATCCTGGCCGCCGTCGACCGGGCCTCCGGGAGCTGACCGGCCGGGCGCCGGCCCTCCGGTCTTCCACCGGCCCGCCGGTCTTCCACGGGCCCGCCGGCATCCAGCCAGCCGCGGCCGTCAGTGGCCGAACGGGTCCGGGTCCACTCCCGGCATCCAGGTCAGGCCGGGAACGCCCCAGCCGCTGCGTTTGGCCTGCTTCATGGCCCGGCGGGCATAGCGGTCAATGAGCCGGTTGACGTAGAGCTTGCCGTCGAGGTGGTCGTACTCGTGCTGGATGACCCGGGCGAACCAGCCGGTCGCCTCGAATTCCACCGGCTTCCCGTCACCGTCGAAGCCCTGGACCCTCGCCCATTCGGCCCGCTTGAGCGGATACTGGCCGCCGGGGAAGGACAGGCAGCCTTCCTCTTCCTCGTCGGGGTCCGGCAGGGCGCCGGAGATCTTGGAAAGTGTCAGGACAGGGTTGACCACGACGCCAGTGGGCGCGGCGCCGTCGTCGTTGTCGTACTTGTACACGAAGAGCCGCTTGCCGACCCCCACCTGGGGGGCCGCCAGCCCGACGCCGTTGGCGGCGTCGTTGGTCTCGAACATGTCGGCGATCAGGGTGCGGAGCTCGTCGTCGAAGACTTCGACTTCCGCGGCCCGGCGGTGCAGCACGGGCTCGCCCCAGATCGTGATGGGCAGGACAGTCATATCAGGAAAGTTCCTCGGGTGCTGGTGGAGTCGCGGCCGGTCAGCCGGCGATGGTGCGGCCGACGACGTCGCGCATGATTTCGTTGGTGCCGCCGAAGATCGTCAGCAGCCGGGCGGCCAGGTAGGCCTGGGCCACCGGGTATTCCATGATGTAGCCGTACCCGCCGTGCAGTTGCAGGCAGCGGTCCGTGACGGACTTTGCGCGCTCGGACGCCCACAGTTTGGCACGGGCAGCGCCTGCGGCGTCGAGCTCTCCGGCGTTGAACGCCAGGATGGCCTGGTCCACGTACGCTTCGGTGACCTCGACCTCCGTGAGGATGTCGGCGAGTTCGAAGCGGCTGTTCTGGAAATCGATGATCCGCTCGCCGAACGCGTTGCGGTCCTTCGTGTAGCGGACAGTCGCCTCGTAGGTGGCGCGCACGACGGCGGAGCTGGCCACGGCGATCGCCAGCCGGCCCTGGGGGAGCTGTTCGGCCGCGTACTGCAGACCCTTGCCTTCCTCGCCGACGAGGTCCGTGTGCGGGACGCGGACGTTGTCGAAGAACAGCTCGGCCGTGTCGGAGGCCTTCAGGCCCATCTTGTCCAGCTGCTTGCCGGTGTTGTAGCCCTCGCCCTTTTGGACCATGAAAAGCGAGAACGAGTCGCGGTTCCCGCGTCCGGTGCCGCCGTCGGTGCGGGCCAGGACCAGGGAGGCGTCGCCGGAGATGCCGTTGCCGATAAACGTTTTCTGGCCGGTTATCAGCCAGTCGTCGCCGTCGCGGACCGCCTTGGTGCGGATACCGCGCAGGTCGGAGCCGGCCCCCGGTTCGGTCCAGGCGACCGAGGTGACCTTTTCGCCCGAGACCATGCCCGGGAGCCAGCGGGCCTTGAGGTCATCGGAGCCGTAGGCCAGCAGGTGGGGGAGGACCATGTCATCGTGCAGGTGGAACGCCAGGCCGACCGCGAGGTGGTTGCTCTTGGCGAATTCTTCGTCCAGCACTGTCCGGAAGCGGTAGTCGGACATCCCCATGCCGCCGAACTCTTCCGGCACGGCCAGGCCCAGCAGCCCCTGCTCGCCGGCAGCGGACCACAGTTCCCGGGACATCATGTGGTCCTCGTCCCACTGGGTGTAGTGGGGAGCGACCGCGCGCGCGTTGAACTCGGCGGCCATCTCTCGGAACATCTCGTGGTCTTCTTCAAAGAGCTTGCGCTTCACTGCGATTCCTTCCCATACAGACAACAAAGGCCGCACCGGATAACCGGTGCGGCCTTTGGAAAAGGTCGGACAATCACTGCCGTCCTTCATGAGGGTGAGCGACGGGGGTTGAACCCGCGACCTCCTGGACCACAACCAGGCGCTCTGCCAACTGAGCTACGCCCACCATGTGCCGTATCAGGCCTTCCGGCGAACCGGCTGGCTGGAAAGGCAACGACAAATAGCTTACCTGCTGTTTGGGGGTGGTTTTGCCACTTTTGCGATTTTCGCCAAAATTTTCCGCGAAACGTGGCGCAGATTACTTATCCACGCCACGTCCCCCGCCGACGTTTCAGCGGCCCCGCTGCGCGGAGGCGAGGTGCGGCCGCTACTCCGCCGGGGCGGGCTCGGCTGCTTCGCCGCCCATGACGCGCTTGGCGATCCGCTGCGCCGTGGCACTGTCCGGGCCCGGCGCGGGAACAAACACGGCCTCGCGGTAATACCGGAGTTCGTCGATGGAGTCCTTGATGTCGCCGAGCGCCCGGTGGCCGCCCAGCTTGGCCGGGGACTGGAAGTAGGCCCGGGCAAACCAGCGGCGGGAGAGTTCCTTGATGGTGCTCACGTCGATGACCCGGTAGTGCAGGTGCTCCACCACGTCGGGCATATCGCGGACGAGGAACACGCGGTCAGTGCCCACCGAGTTGCCGCCGAGCGGGGCCTTCCGCGGGTCAGGCACCCATTTTTTAATGTAGGCGAGCACGGCTGCCTGCGCTTCGGCCATCGTCTTGCCGTGCGGAAGCTCCGCCAGCAGGCCGGACCGGGTGTGCATGTCGCGGACAAAGTCGTTCATCTGGGCCAGCGCGGCGTCGTCGGGCTTGATCACGACGTCGACGCCGTCCCCCAGGATGTTGAGCTCCGAATCGGTCACCAGGGCGGCCACCTCGATAAGGGCGTCATTCTTGGTGTCCAGGCCGGTCATTTCGCAGTCGATCCAGACGATGCGTTCGTTAGTAATAGGCACCCGCCCAGCCTACCGTTCCGACGCCACAGAGCCGTCCGGTGCTAGGATTTCGAATACGCGGCCGCCGAATTATTTCGGCACTGATTTCTTCGACGCGGCGCCCCGGGCCGGACACTGCGGCCGGCTGTGGGCGGAATTGTGGCCCACAACAGATTGGACGATCCTGACATGACGGCGCCTGTGCCTGCGGCGGGGGAAACGGCTGCCGGTACGTCCCGCCCGTCCACGTCCCGCCCTTCTGCGTCCGGCCGGACTGCGCTCACCCCGGCTGCGGCCTCACCTGAGGGGGAAGGGTCGGTCGGCGACGTCGACAACCCGCGGTCCCCGATCCTTGCCGGGTTCCTGGGCTCGCTGTTCATGACGATCGGTTCGATCGGCGTGGGCTGGCTTGCCCCCGCGTCCGAACTCCGCCGCGTCCCGCTGTTCATCTTTATGCGCACCGAGGCCCTGGGCGTCGCCCTCTGCATTGTCCTGCTGGCCTTCGGCGGCATGCTGCTGGTCCGCGCCTGGCTGCGGCTCGGCCAGCGCGTCCGGGTCTGGGGGGCCGGGGCCCGCAAGGCCACGCTCCAGGCAACGGCGGCGTGGGGGCTGCCGCTGATGTTCTCTGTGCCGCTGTTCAGCCGCGACGTCTACGCGTACATCGGCCAGGGCCGGCTCATGGTGGAGGGTTTCAACCCGTACGAAAACGGCATTTCGGCGCTGTCCAACTACTTCCAGCTGGGCGCCGACAGAATGTGGACCGAAGCCCCCGTCCCCTACGGGCAGCTGTTCCTGTGGATAGAACAGTTCGTGGTCTGGGCCACCAACGTGCACCCCGAAGGCAGCATCATGCTGTTCCGGATCGCGGCCCTGGTGGGCGTGGTCCTCTGCGTGATCTACGTGCCCAAACTGGCCGAGCTGCACGGTGTGAACCCGAACCGGGCCCTGTGGCTGACAGCGGCCAATCCGCTGTTCCTCACCAACTTCATTGCCAGCGTCCATAACGACTCCCTCATGATCGGCCTGGCCCTGGCCGGCCTTTATTACTGCGCCACGCGCCGGGTCATCCTCGGAATCGTGCTGGTCACGCTCTCCATTTCGGTCAAGCCCATCACGGTGGTCTTCCTGCCGTTCATCGGCCTGCTCTGGGCGGGCAAGGGCGCCAGCTGGCCGCGCAAGTTCGTCTTCTGGGCCCTCACGGCCGGCATCAGCCTGGCCCTGCTGTATCTCATGAGCCGGGTCAACGGCTTCGGCTTCGGCTGGATCAACGGGCTGTCCGCCCCGGGCAGCATCTGGATCTGGTACGCGCCCGTTGGCCTGGTGGGCCTGATCGTGGCCTCCATCTCCAACGCCTTCGGGCTCGACGGCTGGGGACTGGCCAAGTGGGCGTTCGACGCCGGCAAGCTGCTCGCCGTCGGCATCGTCGCCTGGCAGATCTTCCGCGGCGACTACGACCGCCTGATGCGCCGGCTCACCCTGGCGTTCGCCGCCGTCGTGCTGCTGTCCCCGATGATCCAGTCCTGGTACATCGTCTGGCTCATCCCGCTCTTCGCCGTCACGGGCATCCGCGACGACTGGCAGGTCAAGGCGCTCTACTTCATCGTGTCCTTCTTCATGGTGTACGCGATCTCGGACCAGCTTGATGTCTTCCCATATCTGCAGACCGCGGATCTGGGCCTGGCCCTGGCGCTGGCCCGCAACGCCGCGGCGATCATCGCGTTGCTGTTCGCGCTGTACCTGATCTTCCTGGACCCGAAGACCAAGCTGCTGTTCACCAAGTCGGACGAGCCGGTCACCACGCGGCCGATCATCTAGGCAGGCAGGTTCCTGAGCGCTTCCTTGCGCGAGAGCGGACTGAGCTGGTCCGCATGCCGCCGCACGAACGCTTTCACCCAGGCCGGATCGGTCCTGGCGTACTGGCGCAGCGCCCACCCGATCGCCTTGCGGATGAAGAACTCCCGGTCCCCGAGGTTGGCCTCGATCACCGCGGCCAGGAGCTCCGTGTCCGTGGCGTCCTTCACCCCCAGCTGTGCGGTGATCGCGGCCCGCCGGACCCAGAAGTCCTCGTCGCGGCTCCAGCGTTTGAGCACCGGCGTCAGTTCTGCCCGGTGGGCCTGCAACAGGGCGCCCAGCCGCTGCGCCACCCCGTCCACCAGGTCCCACCAGGCTCCGGTGCGGATGATTTCCTCATAGAGGGCCAGCATGCCCAGTTCCCCGGCTGCGGGCTTGAGCCCCGTGAGCTCGATCGCGGCGTAGCGTTCCTCACGGTGGCCGGCGTTGCGCCACAGCACGAGCACCGCGGACTGCAGTTCCGCCAGGCTGCCCGGCGGGTGGTCCGCGGCCGCGGCCTTGACAATGCGGCGCACCTCGGGAACCCGCACGCCCAGGAACGGCATCTGGGATTTCATATAGGCCTGTGCCCCCGCGGCGCGGCCAGGATCGGCCGCAGCCTGGAGGCTGCCGCGGATCGCGTCAATCAGTTTCGTGGTGGTCATGAGGCCACTGTAGACACGCCGCGGCGGGCTTTAGAGTTGAAGCCAGCAAGCCTCGGCTCCGCGTCGGAAGGAAAAGCCATGTCCATGATCAAGAGTCCCGAAGAGATCGCACTGATGCGCGAGGCCGGCCGGGTGGTCGCCACCACCCTCGCCCGGGTCCGCGAGGCGGCCGCCGTCGGCGTTTCGCTCAAGGAACTGGACGATGTCGCGGCAGCGTCAATCGCCGATGCGGGAGCCACTCCGGCGTTCCTGAACTACCGGCCGCGGTGGGCGTCAGTGCCGTTCCCGGGGGTCATCTGCACGTCCGTCAATGATGCCGTCGTGCACGGCATCCCCAACGAGTACCGGCTCCAGGACGGGGACCTCCTGAGCGTGGATTGCGGCGCGTTTCTCGCCGGGTGGTGCGGCGATGCGGCCGTCAGCTTCATCGTGGGGACCGCGGACCCGGTGGACCAGGCCCTCATCGACGCCACGGACGCCGCCCTGGCGAGGGGGATCGAAGCGGCACGGATCGGGAACAAGATGGGGGATCTCGCCTACGCGATCGGCGGGGCAGCGCGCCGGGCAGGCTACGGGCTGCTCGCCGACCACGGCGGCCACGGGATCGGCCGGACCATGCACGCCGAGCCGCCCGTGCCCAACGACGGACGTCCCGGCCGCGGCATCAAACTGACCGAAGGCCTCGTCATCGCCATCGAACCAATGCTGATTCTTGGCCGCAAGGACGACTACTACCATGACGACGACGAATGGACCCTCCGCTCAGCGAACGGGCGCCGCGCCGCGCACAGCGAGCACACCGTGGCCATCACCGCCGAGGGGCCGGTGATCCTGACGCTGCCTTAAGGCCCGTGCTGGACGCCAGCCGGGGGAACCGTCAGGCGGACGACGGCGCGTCCCGGCACTGCGCCGCTGACCACTCCGCCGGTGAGCGCTCCGTCGCTGACCGCTGCGCCGCTGACCACTCCGCCGGTGAGCGCTCCGTCGCTGACCGCTGCGCCGCTGACCACTCCGCCGGTGAGCGCTCCGTCGCTGACCGCTGCGCCGCTGACCACTCCGCCGGTGAGCGCTCCGTCGCTGACCGCTGCGCCGCTGACCACTCCGCCGGTGACCACTGTGAAGCCGGCCGCCAAAAAGAGTCCCAGCGTGCCGTGGTAGAGGTCCGCCGGGCCGGCCTTGGGCCGTTGCGCGGGGTGGACCGGATAACCCTCCACCACCGCTGCGCTGTGCGCGACGGCGTGTTCGACGGCGGCGGCCAGCAGTGCACCCGCCACCCCGGTCCGTCGCTGGCTGGGGGAGACGACAAAGCAACTGACGGACCACACGTGGTCCCCGCCGGGACTTCGGCCCGGTCAAGGCAAAGAACCGGCACCAGCATCGCGAGGGTTCGCCGCGGACGCCGAAGAGACGCTCGACGTCGGCCAGTCCGCCTGGGCGGTGGTGATGGCTGCCTGGGCCCGGGGTTCTCCTCCGCGCATGGAAAAGAGGGTAGCGCCTGGCGGCTTCAGCGTCAGCGCGTGCGCGTGCCCGGGGTGGCCTGGCGGCGGACGCGGTGCGCGGCGAGCCGGAGCTGGATGATGCGGGCGGCTCCGGCGATGGCGACCAGCACTCCGCCGCCGACTGCCGCGATGAACAAGGCGATGCCGAGCGGGACCGAGCCTTCGAGGCCAAAGAACTTCACCTGCACGTATTCCTGGTTCTGCAGGATGAAGGCGATCAGCAGGATCAGCACCACGAGCGCGCAGGCAACCGCCGCCCAGACCATTCCCGCACGGGTGACCTGGCTCGTTTCCGGAGCGGGCGGCGGCGCGGGAGCCTGAGCCGTGGGTTCCCCGGGGCGGGAGGTTTCGGCGCGCCCCGGCGTCGTGGCGGCTACATCGGTGCCGGTCGCGGCTGCATCGGTGCTGGGGCCTTGCTCGCCGGACGCGGGCCCGGTGGTGGCGTCAGCTGCCGCTGCGTACTGGGTGGTGGGGGCGTCCTCTGGATTGGTGGGGTCGAATCTGCGGGGTGTCTCGGTCATGGCGGCCGTACCTTTCGATTGCGGGCAGGGCGCACAGGCTATCCCAGTCGGCCTGCCAGTCAACTCAATACTAAGCGTGCTGAGGGCTGGCGGGGTTCCGTGCAGCGGGCGCCGCGGTTCGGGCGATCCGCCCCACGCCAGCAACCGTGCTTTGGTGCTCCCTGGCGGACGCGGTTGGGCGTCGTTGTTCGCGGCAATCTTTTCGGGGTTCTTCACGGGGTTCTTCACGGAAAACCAGCGGTGCCCGAGGGTCAGTGCAGGCTGTTGGCACCGGCCCGGGGACGGTATAACGTCACAGCAAAGCGAATGCCTTGAAGAGGAGGCGCGGCCGTGACGATTATTGACAATGCCGTCTACGTAGACGGTCACCGGACCGCCGACCCGGAAGGACTCGAGGAGACGTACTTTCTTCTGCGGCAGCGCCAGGGCATGGCCTGGATTGGGCTTTACCGGCCCGAAGCCGAGGAACTGCGCTCCGTGGCCGAGGAATTTGATCTGAGCCATCTGGCCGTGGAGGACGCGCTTGCCGGCCACCAGCGGGCCAAGCTGGAGCACTATGGCGAGACGTTGTTCCTCGTGCTGCGGCCCGCGCGGTACCTGGACGATGTGGAGAAGGTCGAGTTCGGCGAGATCCATGTGTTTTCCGGCCCGGACTTTGTGGTGACGGTCCGCCGGGCGGAGTCTCCCGACCTGGCCCGGGTGCGCCGGCGGATGGAGTCCGAGCCGGAGTTCCTGGCGCTCGGACCGGATGCGGTGTTGTACGCGATCCTGGACCAGGTGGTGGACGAGTACGAGCCGGTGGCGGCGGGGCTGGAAAACGATATCGATGAAATCGAAGACGACCTGTTCGCTGCCGACCCCGGCGTATCGCGCAGGATCTATGAACTCTCCCGCCAGGTCATCACGTTCCAGCGCGCCACGGCCCCGCTGGCCGGAATCCTGCAGAGCCTCATGGGCGGCGGACCGGATGGGGTGCCGGACCCCGAACTGCAGGATCATTTCCGCGACGTGCTGGACCACGCCATCAGGCTGGGGGAGCGGGTGTCTGCCTTCCGCGCGTTGCTGCAGAACGCGCTGGCCGTCAACGCGGCCCTCGTTGCCCAGCGGCAGAACGACGAAATGCGGCTCCTGACGGAGTCGAGCTTCGCCCAGAACGAGCAGGTCAAGCGGATCTCGTCGTGGGCTGCCATTTTGTTTGCGCCGACGTTGATTGCGTCGATTTACGGCATGAACTTCCGCGACATGCCCGAGCTCGACTGGATCTTCGGTTATCCGATGGCACTCGCGCTCATGCTCGGCATGGGCGGGATTCTGTTCCTGACGTTCAAGCACAACAAGTGGATCTGATGTTCTGGCTGACGTAGGAGTTGACATAGGAAGCGGCCCTGACCTTGCGTTGTCGCAGGTCAGAGCCGCTCTCTTGTGCCCCAGGAGGGAATCGAACCCCCGACCGGCGGATTAGAAGGCCGCTGCTCTATCCCCTGAGCTACTGGGGCGCGCTGGTGTCCACCGGCTGCTGCCGGTGACGCCTCAAAAAGTTTACAGTGCCGGACGGCCGGTGGAGGTCAACGCCGGCCGGTGGCCGGTCCAGCCGGCCACGACTTCTCCCCAACACGGCCCCCACACCGTGGCCCGCAGCCGGTTTTCCACATGGCACAGCCGGGCCCTCCCCGGCCACGGTCTGCGGCGGGATGCTGGAACTGCCCGGCAGGGCATGACAATTCGAGACAGGACATGAGAATGAGCGACAACATTACGGTCCGTGGCTTCGTCGCCTCGGAGATCAGAAGCTCGACCACACCCGGTGGCGTGGCCACGGCGTCCTTCCGGTTCGGCGCCACCGAGCGCCGCTACGACCGCGGGTCCAGCACCTGGGTGGATGGCAACACCAACTGGTTCACCGTCCAGGGATACCGGCAGCTGGCGGGCAACATTGGCTGCAGCATCAAGAAGGGCCAGCGGGTCATCGTGGTTGGCAGGCTCAAGATGCGGAGCTGGGAGAAGGACGGCAGGGTCTACCACGTCGCCGAAATTGATGCGGAGTCAGTCGGCCACGACCTCATGTGGGGCTCTGCCAACTTCACCCGCTCAGCCGCGGCCGGAAGCCAGGCGGCGGCAGGACCCGGTACCCCAGATGCGCCCGGTGGCGGTGACGGCCACGGCGGCGGACCGGAGAGCCAGCCAGGCGACGATGACGGGGTCGGCGATCCCGGTGCCGACCACCACGCGACCCTCATCCATGACGAGAGCGGTGAGGAAGAGGAGGTGGACCAGGAAACCGGAGAACTGAAAGGGGCCGCAGCCTGAATCCGCAGGACCGGCTGGCAACGCCGTGGACTGGGCACCGGAACGCCGGAACGCGGCACTGCCGCGTGGCAGAATTGCCCGATGCAACACGCCAGGATTGCTGCGGGACGGGCGGCGCCCATCACCGCCGCGGGAGGGGCCGCACGTCGCGGCGGCTGGGCCGTTCCGGCCGCCGCAACCTTGGTGCTCCTGCTGTCGGCCTCCGCCTGTGCGACGCCGGCCGGTAGCAGCGGGGCCCTGGCCTCTGAAGCCGCGGATTCCGAAGGCCCACCTTCCGCAGCGTCCCCGGCGCCGGCAGCCTCGACGTCGACCCCGGCGAAACCCGGCCTGAAACACGACGGGGTATCCGCCATGAGGACCACGGTCGAGGCGGTCCTGAACGCCGCCATCCGCGACGGCGGTCAGCCCGAAACGGCGGGCATCCGCGCGTCGTTGGTTGACGCGGGGATTCCGGCCGACGCTGTGGAAGTCACTGCCGGGCGGACGCCCACCGGCCTGGCTGTCGACGCCGTCGAGGCCGGAGTGCGCGACGGCAGCAGCTGCATCGTGGCCCAGGTCCGCGCTGGCAGCGTCGCCGTCACTGTGCTGCCGGGCCTGGCCTCCGGCGGCTGCCTCTTGGGCGTCCGGGACTGAGCCGAACTGCCGGAGGCAGTTAAGACGCCGTTAAGTGGCCGATCCGGGCGCCCGGAATGTGAGTTATCCCGCCCGAACCACTAGATTTGTAGGCATGGCGGAATTTATCTACACAATGACCAAGGCCCGTAAGGCTGTCGGCGAAAAACTCATCCTCGATGACGTAAGCATGTCCTTCTTCCCGGGGGCCAAGATCGGCGTTGTCGGCCCGAATGGTGCCGGTAAGTCCACCATTCTCAAGATCATGGCCGGCCTGGACACTCCCTCCAACGGTGAGGCCCGGCTCAGCCCCGGCTACACGGTAGGCATCCTGCTGCAGGAGCCGCCGCTGAACGAGGACAAGACCGTCCTGGGCAACGTCCAGGAAGGCGTCGGCGAAATCTACGGCAAGATCCAGCGCTTCAACGCGATCTCCGAGGAAATGGCCAGCCCCGACGCTGACTACGATGCCCTCCTCGAGGAAATGGGACAGCTGCAGGAAGCGATCGACGCGGCCGACGCCTGGGACATCGATTCCCAGCTGGAACAGGCCATGGACGCCCTGCGCTGCCCGCCCGCCGACGCCGACGTCACCCTGCTCTCCGGTGGTGAGCGCCGCCGCGTCGCGCTGTGCAAGCTCCTGCTGCAGAAGCCGGACCTGTTGCTCCTCGACGAGCCCACCAACCACCTTGACGCCGAGAGCGTGCTGTGGCTGGAACAGCACCTCTCCAGCTACTCCGGTGCCGTCCTTGCCGTCACCCACGACCGGTACTTCCTCGACCACGTGGCCGAGTGGATTGCCGAAGTGGACCGCGGACACCTGTACCCGTACGAGGGCAACTACTCCACGTACCTGGAGAAGAAGCGCGCCCGCCTGGAAGTCCAGGGCAAGAAGGACGCCAAGCAGGCCAAGCGCCTGACCGAGGAACTCGAATGGGTCCGCTCCAACGCCAAGGGACGCCAGACCAAATCCAAGGCCCGCCTGGCCCGCTACGAGGAAATGGCTGCCGAGGCGGACCGAACCCGCAAGCTCGACTTCGAAGAGATCCAGATCCCGCCGGGACCGCGCCTGGGCGGACTCGTGCTGGAGGCCAAGGGTCTCCAGAAGGGCTTCGATGACCGCACCCTGATCGACGGACTGTCCTTCAGCCTGCCCCGCAACGGCATCGTCGGCGTCATCGGCCCCAACGGCGTCGGCAAATCGACCCTCTTCAAGACCATCGTGGGCCTGGAACCGCTCGACGGCGGCGAACTGAAGATCGGCGATTCCGTCAAGATCTCCTACGCCGACCAGAGCCGCGGCGGCATCGACCCGAACAAGACCCTGTGGGAAGTTGTGTCCGACGGCCTCGACTACATCCAGGTCGGCCACGTCGAAATGCCGTCCCGCGCCTACGTGGCCGCTTTCGGCTTCAAGGGCCCGGACCAGCAGAAGAAGGCCGGGGTGCTCTCCGGTGGTGAGCGCAACCGCCTCAACCTGGCGCTGACCCTCAAGCAGGGTGGCAACCTGCTGCTCCTCGACGAACCGACTAACGACCTCGACGTCGAAACCCTCAGCAGCCTCGAAAACGCCCTGCTCGAATTCCCGGGCTGCGCCGTCGTCGTCTCGCACGACCGCTGGTTCCTGGACCGGGTGGCCACCCACATCCTCGCCTACGAAGGCGACGAGGAGAACCCGTCCAAGTGGTACTGGTTCGAGGGCAACTTCGAGTCCTACGAGGAGAACAAGGTCGAGCGCCTGGGCCCGGATGCGGCCAAGCCGCACCGGGTAACCCACCGCCGCCTCACCCGCGACTAAGCCCGCAAGGCTTACAGCGCCACGAAAAAGCCGGCTCCAGCCTGAACTATTTCAGGGGGAGCCGGCTTTTTGTGTGCCTGGGACGCCGTGTGCGGTGTGCATGTGCGCCGAGGACGTAGTTTCCCAGCTGCTGTGGGCCAGCCGCCGCGGAGGAGTACTGGCAGCCCTCGGCCTTGCGGATCTGGTGCTGCAGCGCCCTCGATCAGACGGCGGCCCGCACGGCGCCCTGCTCAGTGTTCTTCTGGTCGGTGTCTTTGAAGTCGTTCGGGACGCGGATCATGCCCTCCTGGGCCACGGTCGCCACGTGCCGGCCGTCCCGGCTGAAGATTTTTCCCGTCGCGAGGCCCCGTGCGCCTTGGGCGCTGGGCGATTCCTGGACGTACAGGAGCCACTCGTCGACCCTGACCGGCCGGTGCCACCACATGGCGTGGTCCAGGCTCGCCACCGACATCCCCGGCGTAATCCAGCTCATGCCGTGCTTGCGGAGGATGGATTCGAGCAAGGTGTAGTCGCTCGCGTAGGCCAGGGCCGCCCGGTGCAGGCCGGCGTCGTCGGGCATCGGACCGAAGGTCTTCATCCACACGGCGTTGCGTGCTTCCCGGGGTCCCTTGGCCGAGACATACAGCGCCGGATCGACGTGGCGGATGTCGAACGGCCGCTCGTAGGCCCAGTGCCGGGCCACGGGGTGGTCGAACTTGCCCAGCAGGTCGGCCGTGCTCGGCAGCGATTCGGGGTCCGGGATCCCGGCGGGCATCTCGGACTGGTGCTCGATCCCCTCGTCCTCGGCCTGGAAGGACGCGATCATCGACAGGATGGGCATGCCCTCCTGATAGGCGTGGACCCGGCGGGCCGAGAAGGACCGCCCGTCGCGCAGACGCTGCACGCCGAAGGTGATCGGCTTGTTGGCGTCTCCAGGCCGGAGGAAGTAACCGTGCATGGAGTGCACACTGCGGTCCGGATCGACGGTGCGGCTGCCGGCTATCAGGGACTGCGCCAGCACCTGGCCGCCAAAGACGCGCTGCTTGGGCTGCTGCTGGGAGGGACCCATGAAGATGTCCTCGTCGGTCCGGGCGCCCTCGAGTTCGCCGAGGTTGAGAAGTTGGATGAGCGAGGAGGTGGGGTCCTGGGTCGGGAGCCCCAAGAGTCCGGCTTCGGCTTCAGTCATGGTCTGACTCTAGACGGCGTCCAGCGCCGCTCCAAAGAAGCGCAGCCGGTAGAGTCAGTAGTGTGTCTGATGTCCTAACCCAGCCCCTGCAGTTCACCGATCCCCGCGACCTCGACGACCTGCGCACCTTCGCGACGCGCGCCAGGTCCATTGACGACGGCGCCATCCGGCTCCAGGCCGCGGGCCCGGTCCTGGCCGCCTACGTCTGCGTCCTGCGGCCCCGGCTCCTGGGCGAATCCACCCCCACCATCCTGGGCCTGCGGACCATGGCGCTGGCACAGCCGGCGGACACTGACGTCACAGTGCCGCTGTCCGCCGTGCTGGACCGCCTGGCACGGGCGGGGGAGCACGACGTCGAACTTCCCGTCCCGCCGGTGACCGTCAGCGAGTCGTGGGCCGGGATCGGCGCGCCGCGGGCCGGCTGGGAACTGCTCGGCACCATCGAGGACACTGCCCTGCGGACCGCGGCGGAGGCCGGGATCAGGGAAATCGCCGCGATCATCCCGGACAAGCCCGGTGCGTTGATCGTCAACAACGCCAGGGCAACGGTCTGGGGCCGGGAACTGCCCGACGCCGGCGGCCTTCCGGCCGGGGCCGCGTTCGCCGCGCTCACCCTGGGCTTCCTGGCGGAGGGCGAGCAACGGCTCTACCGGGCCGGGCGCTGGTTCCGGCTCAGTGGCACCCGCGGGCACGTGCTGGTCCGGACCGGCACCGGGCTCTAGGAAGCTCCGGCGCCTCCAGAGCTCAGCCCTCCACGCCCTTCGAGCTCAGGCCTCCGACGGGCTGTTCACCATGGACAGGGCTGCACGCTCCATGTAGTCCCAGAGCGTTCCCTCATACAACGGCGGCAGTTCCAGGGCATCCACCGCGGCCCGCATGTGGAACAGCCAGCGTTCCTTGGCCTCGGGCGTCACCCGGAACGGCATGTGGCGCATCCTCAGCCGCGGGTGTCCGCGCTCCTCTCCGTACGTCGTCGGCCCGCCCCAATACTGTTCCAGGAACATCAGGAAGCGGCGCTTGGCCGGGCCGAGGTCCTCCTCCGGGTACATGGCGCGGAGCAGGGGATCAGTCGCGACGCCGTCGTAGAAGACGTCGATGAGCTTCACAAAAGTCTCGTGGCCGCCCACGGCGTCGTAGAAGTTGTCCGTGTAGCCGGGCTGGCTGAACGGATCGTTCTGCAGCAGCTGCCTGGGCTGGCTGGGTTCGCTGGCGCTGGGAATCGTCATTTCACTATTCTCCGGCCTTCTGCTGGGGTGCGCTGTCGGCGTCGTCCGCCGGGGACGTCACAGGCGGAATGTAGGTGCCCTGGGAGCGGTTGCCCACGCGCAGGATTTCGCCGTTGCGCAGGTACCAGATGGTGCCGTCGTCAGCCCGGACCCGGGTGATCCGCAGGTTCATGGCCTCGACCGTGCCCACCACCTCGGAAGTCTCGATGATGTCGCCAATGCCGTACTGGTCCTCGAAGGTAATGAAGATGCCGGCGAGGAAGTCGCGGATCAACTGCTGGGCACCAAAGCCGATGGCCACACCGAGGATCCCGACGCTCGTCAGGATGGGAGCCACGTCCACGTTCAGGTACTTGAGCACGTACACGATGGTGAGGACGGCGATCAGGACGCCGACCACGCTGCGGAGCAGTGCGCCGATTGTCTCTGCCCGCTGGACGCGGCGTTCGTGGTCCAGGGCGCGGAACGCCGGAGCCACCCAGCGGAAGTGCGACTTCTTGAAGAGTGTGCTGCCCGCCGCAACCCGTTTAGTGATCCCGGTGATCACGAAGGATGCCACCAGCCACACGGCGACGCCGATGCCGAGGCTGACGAGGCCACCTGGCAGATTGACAGCCGAGATGTCCGGTGCGGTGATTGGTTCGATGGTGGTCAGGCTGATCATCGGTGAGGGAAAACTCCTTGTTTACTGCAGCCCTGCTGCCGGCCGGCCGCAGGGCTGGGCGTCCGGAAAGGCGGCTGGCGTTCGCCGGGCGCATAACGCTCTGGTCTACTTCAACATTAGCGCCGTAGCGTGGCCCCATGCGCATCCTGGTCCTTGGCGGCACCGTCTTCCTCTCAGCTGAAGTAGCCCGGCAGGCCCTCGCCGCAGGGCACGACGTCACGTGCCTGGCCCGCGGTACCGCCGCGGCGCCGCCCGACGGCGCCACCTGGCTGCGCGCGGACCGCGCGCAGGGGAAGGCCGCGTACGAAGGGGCCGCGGACAGCGGCGGGTGGGACGCCGTCGTCGACGTCTCGCGGGACCCTGACCAGGCACGGGAGGCCCTCGAGACGCTGGCCGGCCCGGCCCGGCACTGGACCTTCGTCTCCAGTTGCTCGGTCTACGCGGACCACTCCGTGGCCGGCGAGGCCGAAGACGCACGGGTACTCCCGCCGCTGGCTCCGGGCACCGAACTGACCATGGATAACTACGGCGAGGCCAAGTCCGCGATCGAGCACCTGACCCGGGAACTGGCAGGGGGCAAGGCGCACCTCTGCCGCGCCGGCCTGATCGGCGGACCCGGGGACGGCTCCGACCGCTACGGGTACTGGCCGGCCCGCTTCGCCCGGGACAACGATCCGGTCCTGGTCCCGGGCATCCCCGCCGACGCCACCCAGATCATCGATGTCCGCGACCTCGCGGCGTGGATCCTCACCGCCGCCGAAAACGGAACCACTGGGGCGCTGAACGCCGTCGGTGAGCCGGTGCCCTTCGCCGCCTACCTGGAGGAATCCCGCCAGCTCGCCGACGCCGACTCCGAGGCCGTTGTGGCCCCCGAGGACTGGCTGGTGTCGCACGGTGCGAACTACTGGGCAGGCCCGGACTCGCTGCCGCTGTGGCTGCCGCCGGGCCACGAGGGCTTCGCGACCCGCAGCAACGACGCTGCCCGGACAGCAGGGCTGCGGCTCCGGCCCTGGATGGACACGTTGCGGGACACCCTGGCGGATGAACGCCGCCGCGGTCTCGGCCGTGAACGCAAGGCCGGAATGAGCCCGGAGACTGAGCGCCGGCTCGTGTCCGAGTACCGGACAGAGTGCCCGGCCGGCCCGGCCGACGGCACCGCCTGAAAAGTAATCAGTCAGCCTGAAAACCATTCAGTCAGCCTGGCCCTCCACCACAGCCGTCGGCTCGTGCAACACCGGGAAGTTGACGCTGCGGGCGATGAAACAGACCTTGTTGGCCTCCACGTGGAGCTCCTCGAGGACATCCGGTGCCGCCGGTTCCGCCACCGTCACCCGGGGCCTCAGCGTGACGGATTCGAACTGCCCGCTGCCGTCCCGGTTGGTCCGCATCAGGCCCTCGGCCCGGTCCTCGTAGGCCGTCACTACAACGCCGTGCTTCACGGCCACGTGCAGGAAGGAGAGCATGTGGCACTGCGAGAGCGCGGCCAGCAGCAGCTGTTCGGGGTTGTAGCGCTCCCGGTCCCCGTGGAAGGTCGGATCGGCCGAGCCGCGCAGCACCGGCAGCCCGGGGATCTCGATGTCGTGGTCCCGTGAGTAACCGCGGTACGAGGACGTCCCGGCCCCGAGGTTCCCGGTCCAGCGGACGGTCAGCGCATAGTGATGTTCGTCAAGGCTCATGGCTCCAGCCTAGAACGACAGAACCCCGGCGCCGCACAAGGGCGGCGCCGGGGTTCTGGCGTTCCAGGCTGGCCGGGGGCCGGCGCCTTGGTCGTTAGCCGACGTCGGCCTGGCGGGCGCGCAGGGCGCGGGCAACGCCGTCGCGGTTCTCCAGCATCATCCGGCGCAGCGCCGCACTGCCCTCCGGCAGCGAGGCCAGGAACTCATCCGTGCGGTCCACCGTGGCCTGCGTGGTCAGCTGGGCCGGGTAGAGTCCGACGACGATCTGCGAGGCCAGCGCGTGGGTGCGGCTCGCCATGATGCCGGGGACGGCCTCGAAGTACTTCTCGGCGTACGGCTCGAGCAGGGACGTGTCCAGGACCCGGGTAAAGCCGGTCACCGCGGAGCCCTGCAGGGCGTTGGACAGATCGCCCTTGACCACAATCGATTCCCAGGCCTCGGCCTTGGCCTCCGGGGTGGGGATGGCGGCCTTGGCCAGGGCCGCCGCGTTCTGGCCGTTGGAGGTGTTGTCGTGCTCCAGTTCCTCGTCAATCCGCGCCTGCCCGGCGCGGCCGCCGGCCACGAGGGAGGTCAGCAGCTCCCACCGCAGGTCCTGGTCCACGCTCAGCCCATCGAGGGTGAGTGAGCCGTCCAGCAGCCCCGAAACCGTGTCCAGCTGCCCGGCGCTGCGGGCCAGCAGGGCGTAGGACTTCACGAACTGCAGCTGGGCGTCCGAGCCGGCAGGCACCGCCGAGGCGAGCTCCCAGAGCTTGTCGGCCGCGGCCACGGTGGTGGCCTCCTGGTGCTCCTCGGCCACGTAGAAGGTCAGCGTGGTGGCGAGCTGCCGGAGCTGGACCATGATCACGGAGGAATCGGATTCCTCGGCAATGTTGGCGAGGATGAGCTCCACGTACCCGCGGGCCGGGGATTCGCCGTCGCGCGCCGCATCCCAGGCCGAGCCCCACACGAGCGTGCGGGGGAGGCTCTGGCTGAAGTCCTTCAGGTGCGCGGTTGCGGTGGCGAGGGAGTTCGGATCCAGGCGGACCTTGGCATAGGCGAGGTCGTCATCGTTGAGCAGGATCAGGTCAGGCTGGGCAAGGCCGGCGAGGGCCGGAACCTCGGTGCGCTCGCTGTCGACGTCGAGCTCCTCGCGGTGCACCCGCTCCAGCTTGCCGGCGCCGTTGAGGTTGTAGAAACCGACGGCGAGGCGGTGCGGGCGCAGGGTCGGTTCGCTCTCGATCGCCGACTGCACGATGGCGAAGGACTCGATGGTGCCGTCCGCGGACGCCGAGATTTCCGGTGTCAGGGTGTTCACACCGGCGGTCTCCAGCCACAGCTGCCCCCACCGTTCCAGGTCGCGGCCGCTGGCCTTCTCGAGTTCGGCCATGAGGTCGCTGAGCTCGGTGTTCTGCCAGGCGTGCTTGCTGAAGTACTCCCGCACCCCGGACATGAATTGCTCCGGGCCCACCCAGGCGACGAGCTGGCGCAGCACCGAGGCGCCCTTGGCGTAGGTGATCCCGTCGAAGTTCACCTCGACGTCCTGGAGGTCGTTGATCTCGGCGAAGATCGGGTGCGTGGTGGGCAGCTGGTCCTGCCGGTAGGCCCAGGACTTCTCCACGGACGCGAACGTGGTCCAGGCGTGGCCGAACTCAGTGTTTTCGACGGCGGCCAGGTGGGACATGTATTCGGCGAAGGACTCGTTGAGCCAGAGGTCGTTCCACCAGCGCATGGTGACGAGGTCGCCGAACCACATGTGCGCGAGCTCGTGGAGCACGGTGATGGCGCGGCGTTCCACCTGGGCGTCAGTGACCTTGCCGCGGAAGACGTAGCCTTCCAGGATGGTGACGGCCCCGGCGTTCTCCATGGCGCCGGCGTTGAACTCCGGCACGAAGAGCTGGTCATACTTCTCGAACGGGTACGGGCAGCCGAACTGGGCCTCGAAGAACTCGAAGCCCTGCCGGGTGAGCTCGAAGATGTTGTCCGCATCGAGGTACTGCATGAGCGACTTCCGGGCGAAGATGCCCAGCGGGGTGACCTTGCCCGCCGCCGACGTGACCTCGCTGCGCACCGACTGGTACGGCCCGGCGATCAGCGCGGTGACATAGGAGGACAGGCGCGGTGTCGGCGTGAACTCCCAGACGGAGCGGGCGCCGCCATCCGCGCCGGGGATGGTTTCCACCGGCGCCGGGGTGGGGGAGTTGGACACGACATCCCAGTGCGAGGGGGCGGTGACGGTGAAGGTGAAGCTGGCCTTCAGGTCGGGCTGTTCGAAGACGGCGAACATGCGCCGCGAATCCGGGACCTCGAACTGGGTGTACAGGTAGACCTCGTTGTCCACCGGATCCACGAAGCGGTGCAGGCCTTCACCGGTGTTCATGTACGGGGCGTCGGCGACCACCAGCAGGTCGTTCTCGGCCGCGAGGTCCGGGAGCTGGATCCGGACGCCGTCGGAGACCTCGGCCGGATCCAGCTCGCGGCCGTTGAGGCTCACGCTGTGCACGGCGTGGGTGACGGCGTCGATGAAGGTCGACGAGCCCGGCTTGGCCCGGAACTTCACGGCCGTGGTGGAGCCGAAGACCTTCTCGCCGCGGGTCAGGTCCAGGCTGACCTCGTAGGAGTCGACGTCGATCAGGGCGGCGCGCTCGCGGGCTTCGGCGCGGGTCAGGTTCATACCGGGCAAAGGGGCCTCCAGAAGAAGATGGATACTGCCGGCCGGCCGCGGCAGCGGCCGCCGGCGATACTGTGAAATTATTCTTTCACGTTAGCGGCCCTTGGCAAGTTAGCCCGGTCACAACCGGCCCCCAGGCCGTTGCGCTCAGTCCTCGATTTGCCGCGACTCGCCACGACTTGCGACGATTTGCCACGAATTGCCGCGACCTGCCACGAATGGCCGCGACTTGCCACGAATGGCCGCTAAGCCGATGCCTTTGGCGGCCATTCGTGCCAGATGGGTGCGGGTGGGGCGGCCACGTTGACGTTGCCCCGCCGATCTCTCCTTGCCCGTGGCGAGGTCCGGGCGCCGGACTGCGTGCCTGATCCCTCATTTGCTTCCTGTCCACCTCCTGACCTGCGCGCACGTCCCCAGATCCCTCAAGGTCCGTCCGCGGTAGCGTTGGAGCATGGGAAAGATCCGTGACTCCGTCGATGCCAGGGCGCTGCGCTTTGCCATCGGTTTCCCCCTGATGCTGGCAGC
Organism: Arthrobacter sp. 49Tsu3.1M3; assembly: GCF_900168135.1. Lineage (NCBI taxonomy): Bacteria > Bacillati > Actinomycetota > Actinomycetes > Micrococcales > Micrococcaceae > Arthrobacter > Arthrobacter sp. 49Tsu3.1M3. Next base: position 22,173 of record NZ_FUZD01000017.1, on the reverse strand, counting down.
AGGGTTCGTGGTGTGTGCGCTTCTGGTGCGCCCGGATCTGCCCGAGCCGCTGGCCATCCGCTGGACCTCCGCCGGTGCCGCCGACTTCGCGCCGTTCGTGACAGTTGCGGGAGCCGGGGCCTCGCTGATCGTGGTGATCGGCTGGGCCGTGCTGCTGCAGGCCGTCCCGCTGTCCCGCCCCGCGATGATGCGCCGCATCATGATGGGCGCCGGCCTGTCCATGAGCCTGTTCGTCACCACAGTCCTTGCCGCCGTGCTCGTGGGCCAGCTGGGCCTGCCCGATGCGCGGGGATCCCATGTAGATGCCTCGGTCCTGGCCCTCGGCAGCGGCGCGGCCCTCGGCCTGGGCATCGTGATGGGTTTCGTCTTCAAGGCCGACGAGCGCTGGTCCGTCGATGACGACCTCGCCGTCCGGCAGGAACTTGAGCGCGAACAGGATCCGGACTTGGCCAGGGACCGGGTCAGCCTCTGGGTCCACGCCCGCAGCTCAATCTTCGTCATGCTCGGCATCGCAACGCTTCTGCCGGCCGCTCTCCTGACCATTGCCGTGCCGTGGCTTTCTGTCCTCCTGGTGGCGGCGGCCCTGGTGGCCGCGGCGTTCCTGGTGGCCCGGATCCGGGTTGACCGAGGCGGCCTGCACGTCTTCGCGGCAGGCTTCGTGCGGGTCATGGACGTTCCGGCCGCGGCCATCGACGCCGCGACGCCCAGGGACGTCACGGCAGCGGATTATGGCGGGTGGGGCTACCGGATCCATGGCAACACCACGGCGATGCTGGTCAGCAGCGGCCCCGCGGTGGTCATCGACCGCTCGGACGGGCGCCGGCTGGCGGTGAGCGGCGGCAGCGCCACCGCGGCGGACAATATTGCCCAAACGCTGTCCCGGGTGGCGGACAGGGCCCGGCGGAACGGCGGAACCCCCGCCGTGTAGCACGGCGGCGTCGCTCCGCGGTGGCGGTCCCTGGACGTGGGTCCGGTGTCGGCCATCGGTGCAGCGAGACGCTAAAGTACGACGGCGTGCCGGGCCTGTGTAACACGACCGTCCAGTGAGGCCTCCGGCTGGCTGCAGCACGGTCCCGGGAGGCCCGGCCTAGTACGCTTGGACCAGACCCCAACCGCCCCGGCCGCCGCCCGGCGCCGCAACCGAACGGAACAGCCGTGACCATTTCTGACCTGCCCCGCGTGCACATTGCCACCGACCACGCCGGAATGGAGCTCAGCGCCCACCTGGTCAGCCACCTCAGCGCCAAGGGCTACGAGGTGGTGGACCATGGACCGAAGGTCTACGACGCCCTGGATGACTACCCGTCGTTCTGCATCAACGCCGCCCTCGCCGTCGTCGCGGACCAGGAGGCCGGAACCCACGCGCTCGGCATCGTCCTCGGCGGCTCGGGCAATGGCGAGCAGATCGCCGCGAACAAGGTCAGGGGCGTCCGTGCCGCGCTGGCCTGGAACCTTTCCACCGCCCAGCTGGCGCGCGAGCACAACGACGCCAATGTCGTCGCCGTCGGCGGCCGCCAGCACAGCGTCGACGAGGCCACGGAAATCATCGAGGCGTTCCTGGCCGAACCCTTCAGCAACGATGAGCGCCACGTCCGCCGGATCGGCAAGATCGCCACGTACGAGCGCACCGGCGAGGTCATCGACTAGTGCCGGAGGGGCATTCCGTCCACCGGCTGGCCCGCCAGTTCGAGGACGTCTTCGCGGGGGAGCGGATCGCGGTCTCCAGTCCGCAGGGCCGGTTTGCCCAAGGCGCTGCCCTGCTGGACGGCCACACCCTGGTCAGTTCCGTGGCGCACGGGAAGCACCTCTTCCTGGAGTTCGGGCACGGGCTTCTCCTGCACGTCCACCTGGGCCTCTACGGCGCTTGGGATTTCGGCGGCGACGCCACCTTCCGCGGCGCGTCCAGCATCGGCGCGCCCCGGAAGGTGGGGGAACGGGAAGTCTACGACGACGCTGAGGCGGCCGGTCCGGCCGCGTATGAGGGGCCGCCCGCGCCGGTCGGTGCCGTCCGCGTCCGGCTCGCCGGCGCACACGGCTGGGCCGATCTCCGCGGCGCGACCACGTGCGAGGCGATCACGGACGCGGAAGCGGCGGCCGTACTGGCGCGGCTCGGCCCGGACCCGTTGCGGAACCTTCCGGGCGACCGGGACGCCTTCACCGCCACCGTGGCGGCCAAACGTACACCGCTGGCGGGCCTGCTGATGGACCAGAAGGTGATTGCCGGCGTCGGGAACGTCTACCGGGCCGAACTGCTGTTCCGGCAGCGGCTCCACCCCTGGCTGCCCGGCGCCGAACTGTCACCGGACGCGGCGGGCCGGCTCTGGGACGACACCGCGGCCATGATGACCGACGGCGTCCGCGACGGCCGGATCATCACGACGCCGCCGCAGTACTGGAACGGGGCCGGAGCCGGCGTATCCCGCGGCGTCCTACCGGCCCCGGACGAGGCCCACTTCGTCTACCGGCGGCACGGACTCGGCTGCAGGGACTGCGGAACGCCCGTGGCGCTGACCGAGCTCGGCGCCCGGAAGCTCTACTGGTGCCCGGCCTGCCAGGCGCCCTGAGCCTGCACGAGGGCCCAGCCGCATCCATTGCTCCGCAACAGCCCTTTTGAGCCTCAAGAAGGGCTGTTATGGAGCAATCGACGGCCAAGGCATGAAAAAAGCCCCTCCGGAGAGGGGCTTATTTCGTCATATTCCTGAGGGGACGACGGGAATCGAACCCGCGTAATCAGTTTGGAAGACTGAGGCTTTACCATTAAGCTACGTCCCCGGGATATCACTGGAACTCCAGCAAAACTTCCGGGCGGCTGTTCAAGCCGGATACAACTAAACCCAATTCAAGGCCCCGGTGTCAAATGTGCAAATCAGCACAGTATGACCGTAGACTGTTCTGTGCACTTACGGGGTGTAGCTCAGCTTGGCTAGAGCGCCTGCTTTGGGAGCAGGAAGTCGCAGGTTCAAATCCTGTCACCCCGACTCTGCAAGCACTGCCAGCACGTGGCAATGCAGAACCCCATACCCCCCACATCAGGAGTACTTAGACTGTGAAGAGCGCTGTCGAGAACCTCACCCCCACGCGGGTCAAGCTCAATGTTGAGGTCCCCTTTGAGGAACTGAAGCCCAGCATCGCAGAGGCATACAAGACTGTTGCTTCGCAGATCCAGGTCCCCGGTTTCCGCAAGGGCAAGGTCCCCTCCAAGCTCATTGACCAGCGCGTTGGCCGCGGCTACGTCCTGGAGACGGCCATCAACGAAGGCCTCAACGGCTGGTACCAGGCCGCCGTGCAGGAAACCGGCATCCGCCCCCTGAGCCGTCCCGAGGTCGAGATCACCGAGGTTCCGGACCCGTCCGCCACCGACGGCGAACTCAAGTTCCACGCCGAGGTTGACATCCGCCCCGAGATCGAACTGCCCGACTACGCCGGCATCAAGGTTGAGGTCGCCGCCGCCGAGTCCTCCGACGCCGACGTCGACAAGGCACTGGACGAGCTCCGCGGCCGCTTCGGCACGCTGAAGTCCGTGGACCGCCCGGCCGCCGACAGCGACTTCCTGACGATCGACATCGCAGCCTCGATCGACGGCGCCGATGTTGACTCCGCTTCCGGCCTGTCCTACCAGGTTGGCGCCGGCACCATGCTCGAAGGCCTCGACGAGGCCGTCACCGGCCTCAGCGCCGACGAGGACGCCATCTTCGACACCACGCTGGTTGGCGGCGAGCACGCCGGCGAGTCCGCTCAGGTCAAGGTCACCGTCAAGGCTGTCAAGGAGCGCGAGCTCCCCGTCGCCGACGACGACTTCGCCCAGCTCGCCAGCGAATTCGACACCCTGGCCGAACTCCGTGAGGACCTGGCCAAGCAGGCCGCCGAGTCCAAGGTTGTTGAGCAGGGCGTCGAGGCCCGCGACAAGGTCCTGGACAAGCTCGTTGAGCTCGTCGAGGTTCCCGTCCCGGCCTCGATCGTCGAAGAGCAGCTCGAGCAGCACTTCAACGCCGAAAACGCCCACGGTGAAGGCGAGCACGACACCGAGGAGCACCGCGCCGAGGTCAAGGCCAACACCGAGCGTGCCTTCCAGAACGAGATCATCCTCGACGCCATCGCGGAGAAGGAAGAAGTCAACGTCAGCCAGAACGAGCTGATCGACTACATCGTCACCACCGCCAGCCAGTACGGCATGGACCCGAACCAGTTCGCCCAGATCATTGATCAGAGCGGGCAGGTGCCCATGATGGTTTCCGAGGTCCGCCGCCGCAAGGCACTGGCCGTCGTGCTGGGCCAGGCTGAGGTCACCGACTCCGAGGGCAACAAGGTTGACCTGAGCGACTTCGTCCGCCCCGGCGACGAGGCTGCCCCGGCCGCCGAGACCGTTGAGGACGAAGCAGCTTCGGCAGAAGCCACCACCGAGGCCACGCCGAGCGATGACCCAGCAGCAGTGAAGTTCTAGCAGTCCCTGAGACGTAGAACAGTCGGCCCCCGGATCACCGATCCGGGGGCCGACTGTTTTAAGCCCCCGCCTGCGGTCATGCCCGGCTGGCACGGACTGTTCGGGAGCCGGGAAGGCCCCGCATCCAGGACCCGGCGCGCGGGGTGCCGGCAATCGTGCGCCGTCAGCGAACAGCCCGGCGCCAGCGAACAAAGCGGGCGTGAAAACGGTTAGTGTCGCTGTAGGAAAGTTCAGTGATGTCGTCCAGTGGCGTCACCGTCGCCAGCGAGAGGTAAGTACATATGTCACAGCAAGCAGGGGCACCCCGGATGGCCACGGTCGATCCGGCAGCCCAGGATAACTACATTTACAACCGCCTGCTGAAAGAGCGCATCATCTGGCTCGGCTCCGAGGTCCGCGACGATAACGCCAACGCGATCTGCTCCCAGCTGCTGCTGCTCTCGGCGGAGAATCCTGAAAGGGACATCTACCTGTACATCAACTCACCCGGCGGCTCCGTCACCGCCGGCATGGCCATCTACGACACCATGCAGTTCATCCCGAACGATGTTGTCACGGTTGCCACCGGCCTCGCCGCGTCCATGGGCCAGTTCCTGCTCTCCTCCGGCACCAAGGGCAAGCGCTACGCCACCCCCAACGCCCGCATCCTCATGCACCAGCCCTCCGGCGGCATCGGCGGCACGGCGTCGGACATCAAGATCCAGGCCGAGCTGATCCTGCACATGAAGAAGGTCATGGCCGAGCTGACCGCCGACCAGACCGGCCAGACCGTGGACACCATCCTCAAGGACAACGACCGCGACAAGTGGTTCACGGCCCCGGAAGCCCTCGAATACGGCTTCTTCGACAAGATCGCCGCACATGCCGGATCCGTGGCGGGCGGCGGCGGAACCAACGCCAACGGCTCCGGGAACAGCGGCGGCGCTGCGACAGCCACCGAGAACTGACCGGCAGGTAGACAGCAATGAATTCAGGAGCAATGAACATGAACTACAACTTCGGTTCGACTGCCGGTAACCTGCCGAGCAGCCGTTACGTGCTGCCCCAGTTCGAAGAGCGCACCCCCTACGGCTTCAAGCGCCAGGACCCGTACACCAAGCTGTTCGAGGACCGCATCATCTTCCTCGGCGTCCAGGTCGACGACGCCTCGGCCGACGACGTCATGGCCCAGTTGCTGGTGCTCGAGTCCACCGACCCGGACCGCGACATCACGCTCTACATCAACTCGCCTGGCGGTTCCTTCACCGCCATGACCGCGATCTACGACACTATGACGTACATCCGGCCCGAGATTCAGACCGTCTGCCTCGGCCAGGCGGCCAGCGCCGCAGCTGTACTGCTCGCGGCCGGCACGCCGGGCAAGCGCCTCGCGCTGCCGAACGCCCGCGTACTGATCCACCAGCCCTCGCTGTCCGGCGGACAGGGCGGGCAGGCCTCGGACCTCGAGATCCAGGCCGCCGAGGTCATGCGCATGCGCTCCTGGCTCGAGGACACGCTGGCCAAGCACTCCGGTCGGACGCCGGAGCAGGTCAACAACGACATCGAGCGGGACAAGATCCTCACGGCCGCCGAGGCCATGCAGTACGGCCTCATTGACCAGGTCCTCGATTCCCGCAAGATCAAGCCCCAGGCTATCGCGCGCTAATCAGCAATCCGCGGCGCCGGTGCGGCATTCTTACTTGGCCGCACCGGCGTCCGCTTTCCACCCAACGGGCCCAAAGTGACCTAGAGTGGAACATGTCACAGCCAGCAGCAAGCTACTAAAGGGGTTCACACATGGCTCGGATTGGCGAGAGCACAGATCTGCTGAAGTGTTCTTTCTGCGGAAAGAGCCAGAAGCAGGTCCGCAAGCTCATTGCCGGGCCCGGCGTCTACATCTGCGACGAGTGCATCGAACTCTGCAACGAGATCATCGAAGAGGAACTCGCGGAAGTAGCTGACCTGGGCAGTTTCGAGTTGCCCAAGCCCCGCGAAATTTTTGATTTCCTGCAGGAATACGTGATTGGCCAGGAACCCGCCAAGCGTTCGCTCGCCGTCGCGGTGTACAACCACTACAAGCGGATCCAGGCCGGCCACGCGCCGAAGAGCGGCAACCTCGCCGATGGCGTGCACCACGACGACGTCGAGATCGCCAAGTCCAACATCCTGCTGATCGGACCCACCGGCTGCGGCAAAACCTATCTGGCCCAAACCCTGGCCCGCCGCCTCAACGTCCCGTTCGCCGTCGCCGACGCCACGGCCCTGACCGAAGCCGGCTACGTCGGTGAGGACGTTGAGAACATCCTCCTCAAACTTATCCAGGCCGCCGACTACGACGTCAAAAAGGCCGAGCAGGGCATCATCTACATCGATGAGATCGACAAGATCTCACGCAAGAGCGAAAATCCGTCCATCACCCGGGACGTCTCGGGGGAGGGCGTGCAGCAGGCCCTCCTGAAAATCCTCGAAGGCACCGTGGCCTCGGTCCCGCCGCAGGGCGGACGCAAGCACCCGCACCAGGAATTCATCCAGATCGACACCACCAACGTGCTGTTCATCGTGGCCGGCGCCTTCGCGGGGCTCGAGGACATCATCGGTTCGCGGTCCGGGCGCAAGGGCATCGGATTCGGCGCCCCGCTCAACGAGGTCAAGAACACCACGGATTCATACGGCGAGGTCATGCCGGAAGACCTGCTCAAGTTCGGGCTGATCCCGGAGTTCATCGGCCGGTTGCCCGTCATCACCACCGTCTCCAACCTGGACCGTGCCGCGCTCATCCAGATCCTCTCGACGCCGAAGAACGCCCTCGTCAAGCAGTACCAGAAGATGTTCCAGCTCGACGGCGTCGAGCTCATCTTCGAGGACGAGGCCCTCAACACCATTGCCGACCAGGCGCTGGAGCGCGGCACCGGAGCCCGAGGGCTGCGCGCCATCATGGAGGAAGTCCTGCTCCCGGTCATGTTCGACCTCCCCAGCCGCGACGACGTCGCCAGCGTCGTGATCACCGAAGAGGTCGTGACCAAGAAGGCAGCGCCCACGATGATCGCCCACGACGAGGTCAAACGGCGCAAGTCCGCCTGATCCGGAATAATATCGCGGCCCAGGCCGCTGTAATCTTTAGCGCGCCATGTGCGTGATCCGCCCCGGCGCTTTCCCCGCAGACTTCCCTAAGGAGAACACCTGTGCCTGAAACCATGACCAACAAAGCCGACTTCTGGTTCGATCCGATGTGCCCCTTCGCCTGGGTCACCTCCCGCTGGATCGGCGAAGTCGAAGAAGTCCGCGACATCAAGACCGAGTGGCACGTCATGAGCCTGGCCGTGCTCAATGAGGGCCGCGAGGAACTGCCCGAGCAGTACCGCGAGTTCATGAAGAAGGCGTGGGCTCCGGTGCGCGTCATCACCGCCGCCGCTGAACAGCACGGTGCCGAATATATCAAGGCGCTCTATGACTCCATGGGCACCAAGATCCACAACGAAGGCATCAAGGATGTCGACGAGGTCATCGCCAAGTCGCTGGCCGAGGCCGGACTGCCGGCCGAGCTTGCGGCCGCGGGCCAGAGCGACGAATTCGATGCGCAGCTGCGCGCCAGCCACGAGGCAGGCATCTCGCTGGTCGGACAGGACGTGGGCACACCCGTCGTCGCGTTCAACGGCACGGCCTTCTTCGGCCCGGTCCTGACGCGCATCCCGCGCGGCGAGGAAGCCGGACAGATCTGGGACGCCACGGTGACCCTGGCATCCTTCCCGTACTTCTTCGAAATCAAGCGGAGCCGTACCGAAAGCCCGGTCTTTAACTAGGCCCGAACACGCCGGGCCGGGCCCCTGTCCGGCCTCCCGGGAGCCCCGGCAGAACTACTCCGTTGTAGTTCTGCCGGGGCTCTTGTGCACGGCAAGCCGGAGGACAACAATAGAACTTACCCACTTCGAAAGAAGAGGGACGCAGGAACCAAAGATTCAGTGACACTCATCCGACGCAGCCTTCGGCAAAGTCAGATGATGGCTACCAGTGACGAGGTAGGAAGACCTGAAAGTCTAAGGATCCCGCCAGATTGTCTAAGACGTCACGTGACAATCGAAAAGTCGAAGCCCCACCAACCGCTAACGCTGATGGGGCTTCCCCTTTTGCCCAAAAACAGTGGCACAAAAACACTTAGTCAGAAACAGTGTGCCCAAATTCGTCAGGTCGCCGTCCCAGGACGTTCCCCTGGATGGGGGAGCGGGCGGGGGAGCGGACATTGTGCAGGTGCGCACGACCCAATGCGGGTCATGCGCACCTGAGAGTGCCAGGGACTGGCTCCGTGGTGTCAGCCACGGGTGTTAGTCGCCGGTGTTAGTCGCGACGGTCTTCCCGGCGGTCGCCGCGGTCGTCACGGCGGTCTTCCCGGCGGTCGCCGCGACGGTTGATCCCGTGGGCGACCACAACGGCCCCGCCGACGGCGGCGGCGGTCCTGCGTCTGCGTCGTGCTGCCAGTGGCATGTCAGGCTCCTTCTATCGCGTCTTCAGAGGACTGGGCTTCGGCCTCGGCGTCGGCCTGGAAGGCGGCGATGACGGCCTGGGTCGGGATCCGGCCGCTGGCCACGAGCTGGCCGCCGGCCTTGCGGACTGCCGTGCCGAACGGGGCCGCCCACAGGTTCTCCCAGACGAGCACCGCGGCGGAGTGGCCGGGCGCGATCGTTTCGGCCAGGTCCATGACGTCCTGCTCAGAGAGCACCATGGCCAGGTCGGCCTCGGCCGTGCGCACCTCGCCGAGCTCGCTCGGGTCGAGGTCGGAGATCTCCGCCGTCTCGAGTGTGCCGTCCTCCGTCTTCCTCAGGAACACCATGTCGAGCACCCTGACGAGGTCACGCTGGACCAGGTCCTCCAGGAACGGGGCGATCTGGCCCTTGCCGAAGTCGGGTCCGGGGAATTCAACGACGATCCAGTCGACCGGCCCCAGTTCATCGAGTGTCTCAGTCATGCGTATGACCTCCGCTTCTTCTTGGGGTTCAAGGCGATCCGACGGACCGCTGCATCTCATTCTGTGCCCCCGGTGAGGTGCGGCGCCTCACCCGTGCCGGGTGAACTCACCTCTGACCCTGCGGACGAAAGAGGGCGCCGAGCCAGGTTTCCCTGGCGCGGCGCCCTCTTCAGTCGCTACGCCTGGACGGGCGGCTCGGCCGGTGCCAGCACGACGTCGCTGACGGCCAGTTCACCTTCGCCGGCGACAAGCGCCAGTTCACGGGCGTTGGCGGCAGCCTTGAGGTCGGCGAGGCCGGCCTTGAGCTGGGTCGTGAGGGATTCCGAGGCCGTGATCGTCGCGGACAGCACCTCGGTGCGCTGCTTGACCTTGGCCTCCGACTTGGCCTTGCGGATACCGCTGAGCGCGGTGCCCACCGTGGCCAGGAGGGTCGTGTCGCCGTCGACCGCGATGGCGGCGGGCCACTGGGCGCGGTGCACGGAACCGGTGCGCCACCAGCTCCAGACTTCCTCCGTGGCGAACGGCAGGAACGGCGCGAAGAGCCGCAGGAGGGTGTCCAGGCTCGTCGCGAGGGCTGCCAGCACCGAGGCCTGCTGCTCCTCGCCGGCGGCACCGTAGGCGCGGTCCTTGATGAGCTCCACGTAGTCGTCGGTGAAGTTCCAGAAGAAGCTCTCGGTGATCTGCAGCGCCCGGGCGTAGTCGTAGCCCTCGAACGCCTTGGTCGCCTGCTGCACGACGTCGGCGAGCTGGGCCAGGACCGCGCGGTCCAAGGGGTTGCTCAGCACGGAGAGGTCGCCGGAGACGACCGAGTCCTCGGTGGCGCCCAGGTTCAGGACGAACTTGGAGGCGTTGAGCAGCTTGATCGCCAGGCGGCGGCCGATCTTCATCTGCGCGATCTCGTAGGCGGTGTCCGCGCCGAGCTTGGCCGAGGCCGCCCAGTAGCGCACGGCGTCCGAGCCGTACTCCTCCAGCACATCTGTGGGCACAATGACGTTGCCCTTGGACTTGGACATCTTTTTGCGGTCCGGGTCCAGGATCCAGCCGGAGATGGCCGCGTGCTTCCACGGTGCGGTCTTCTGCAGCGCGTCGGCGCGGACGGCGGAGGAGAACAGCCAGGTCCGGATGATGTCATGGCCCTGCGGGCGCACGTCGAAGGGGTAGACCTTGGCGAAGAGCGCCTCGTCGGTGCTCCAGCCGCCCACGATCTGGGGGGTCAGGGAGGACGTGGCCCAGGTGTCGAGGACGTCCGCGTCGCCGGTGAAGCCGCCCGGCACGTCGCGCCGGGCTTCCTCGTAGCCGGGGGCCGCATCCGCGGCGGGGTCGACGGGCAGCTGCGCGTCGGACGGGACGATCGGCGCGTCGTACTCGGGGTTGCCGTCGGCATCCAGGGGGTACCAGACCGGTACCGGCACGCCGAAGAAGCGCTGGCGGGACACGAGCCAGTCGCCGTTGAGCCCGGAAATCCAGTTCTCGTAGCGGGAGCGCATGAACGCCGGGTGGAACTCGATCTCGTTGCCGCGGCCAATCAGCCGTTCGCGCCGGTCCTCGTCGCGGCCGCCATTGCGGATGTACCACTGGCGCGAGGTGACCACCTCGAGCGGCTTGTCCCCCTTTTCGAAGAAGTTCACCGGGTGCATGATTTTCTTGGGCTCGCCGTCCAGCAGGTCAGCGCCGGCCAGGAGTTCCACCACGGACTCCTTGGCACTGAACACGGTCTTGCCGGCGATGGCCGCGAAGTTGGCGCGGCCTTCTTCGGTGGTGATCCACTCCGGGGTCTCGCCGATGATGCGGCCGTCGCGGCCCACGATCGCGCGGGTCGGCAGCTGCAGCTCGCGCCACCATGTGACGTCGGTGAGGTCGCCGAAGGTGCAGACCATGGCGACGCCGGAGCCCTTGTCCGCCTTGGCCAGCGGGTGGGCCTTGACCTCTACCTCGACACCGAACAGGGGAGAGGTGACCTTCTTGCCGAACAGCGGCTTGTAGCGCTCGTCGTCGGGGTTCGCCACGAGAGCGGCGCAGGCGGCCAGCAGCTCGGGGCGGGTGGTCTCGATGAAGATCTTTTCGCCGTCTTCGGTGAAGAAGGGGTAGCGGTAGTAGGCGCCAGCGACCTCGCGGTCCTCGAGCTCGGCCTGGGCCACGGCGGTGCGGAACGTGACATCCCACAGTGTGGGGGCCTCGGCCATGTAGGCGTCCCCCGCGGCCAGGTTGGCCAGGAAGGCCCGCTGCGAGATGGCACGGGACTTGTCATCGATCGTCCGGTAGGTCAGGTCCCAGTCCACGGACAGGCCCAGGGTCTGGAAGAGGTGCTCGAAGACCTTCTCGTCCTCGACCGCGAGCTCCTCGCAGAGCTCGATGAAGTTCTTGCGGGAGATGACGTCGAAGTCGCGCTGGTTCTTGGCGGGCTCGGCCGGGGGCCGGTAGCCGGCGTCGTAGGCGATCGCGGGATCGCAGCGCACGCCGTAGTAGTTCTGCACGCGGCGCTCCGTGGGCAGGCCGTTATCGTCCCAGCCCATGGGGTAGAAGACGTTCTTGCCGGTCATGCGCTGGTATCGCGCCAGGACGTCGGTCTGGGTGTAGGAGAACATGTGTCCTACGTGGAGGGATCCCGACGCCGTCGGCGGGGGAGTGTCGATCGAGTAGACCTGTTCCCGGGTGGTGTCCCGGGTGAACTTGTAGGTCCCTTCCTCAAGCCAGCGCCGCGTGAGCGCCTCTTCCAGCCCCTCCAGGGCGGGCTTGTCCGGAACGTTGATGGGGGCGGTGGTGGGCGTGTCTGTACCCTGATTGTCTTCAGCCATGGGCCAATTCTTCCACTAACTCCCAACCCCTGATGTACGGGAAGGGGCCGGCGGCGGGGTTCTCCGGGTGTGGGAGCCGCCGAAGTAACGTGAAGTAGCATGCGCAGATGGGCAAATCTCAGGGCAATAATGCCGGAACCTTCGCGGTCAAACGCATCTATGAGGACCCTTCCGACGACGACGGCTGCCGGGTCCTGGTGGACCGGCTCTGGCCGCGGGGAGTAAGCATGGAACGGGCCCACCTGGAGCTCTGGCTCAAGGACGTGGCACCTTCCCCGCCGCTGCGCAAGGAATTCGCGCACATGCAGGAGCGGTTCGCGCAGTTCCGGGCGGCCTACGAAGCGGAGCTGGAAACCAACCCCGCGGTGCAGACGCTGTACGCACTCGCGGCGGAGCACGGGAAAGTGACGCTGCTCTTCGGCGCCCGGGACCCAGAGACCAACCATGCCCGGGTGCTGCAGGAGTTCCTGGAGCGAGGTAGCAACAGCAGGAAATGAGCCCGGCATTGCCGTTACTGTGGTGCCATGACTGAGGGAATCGACAACAACACACAAGAAGTCACTGCAGCAGGAGCCAAAGCGGCAGTAGTCACCGGCGCCAGCACCGGAATCGGCGAGGCCACCGTGCGTGCGCTCCGCAAGGAAGGCTGGACCGTGTTCGCCGTCGCCCGCCGTGCCGACCGGCTCGAAGCGCTCGCCGCAGAAACCGGCGCCGTCGCCCTTCCCGCCGATGTGACCGACGACGCCGATGTAGCCCGGCTGCTCGATGAGGTGACCCGCGCCGGCGGCATCGACACGCTGATCAACATCGCCGGTGGTGCCCGCGGCGCCGACAAGGTTGCCGGGGCCAAGACCGAGGACTGGGAATGGATGTTCCAGGTCAACGTGCTGGGCAGCATGAAGCTGATCCGCACGTTCCTGCCCATGCTGCGGGCCTGCGGCGAGGGCACCGTACTGAACCTGACCTCAACCGCCGGGCTCGCGGCCTATGAGGGCGGCGGCGGTTACAACGCGGCCAAGTTCGCCCAGCACGCCCTGACCGGCGCCCTGCGGCTCGAAGAGGCCGAGCACAACCTCCGCGTGATCGAGGTGGCCCCCGGGCTGGTGCAGACCGAGGAGTTCGCCCTGAACCGCCTCGGCGACCAGGACGCGGCAGCCAAGGTGTACCAGGGAGTCGAGAAGCCACTGACCGCCGGGGACGTGGCCGACGTGGTCCGGTACGCCGTCGTCGCGCCGCACCACATCAACCTGGACCAGATCGTGATCCGACCGGTAGCGCAGGCGGCCAACTACAAGCTGATCCGCAAGAACCAGTAGGGCGGGGTCTGGGAGCGAGGCCAGAGGCCGTGCGGGGCCACGCCAGGGTGAACGTAGGGCGGCGACACCTGACGTTCACCCTGGCGTGGGGCGCAGGTCAGGCTCCGCTGGCCCGGAGTTCGCCGGGGTTGGGCAAGGTGGCGCAAGCAACTGCACACCACCAGAGTGGAGAACTTTCCCATGCGAACCCCGACGAAGCTCGGCGCTGCCGTACTCAGCGCAGCCCTGCTCCTCTCCGCCGCCGCCCAGGCAAACGCGGCCGACACGAACCCCAACGGCCAGGGCAACCACTTTGACCTCGAGGCCCATCGAGGCGGCATCGGCTTGACTGTCGAGTCAACCCTGGCGTCCTTCGCCAAGGGTATCGAGACCGGCGTCTCCACGCTCGAACTTGACCTCCAAATCACCAGGGACGGCCACGAGGTCATCACCCACGACCGCAAGATCAGTGGCCAGAAGTGCCTGGATACGGCTCCTGTCACGCCGAACGACCCCCAGTTCCCCTACGTGGGCAAGTACATCAAGGACCTGACGTTCGCGCAGGTCCGCAGCCTGGACTGCGGCACCCTCACGCTGCCCCAGTTCCCGGGCCAGATGGCCTCGCCGGGCGCCAAGATGCCCACGCTGGCCGAGGTCTTCGCCTTGGCGGACTCCCACCGCGCCAGCCGGGTGAAGTTCAATATCGAAACCAAGGTCGAGGCAGGTGCGCCACAGGAAACGGCCCCGCGGGAGCAGTTCGTCGACGTCGCACTCCGTGAAATCACGGCCGCCCACATGCAGAGCCGCGTCTCAATCGAGAGCTTCGACTGGGGCTCGCTGCGCCTGGTCCAGCAGCGCGATCCCCGGATCCGCACCGTGGCCCTGACCAACAAGGACTTCCTCCAGGCAGGCGAGCCCGGCAAGTCGCCGTGGCTGGGCGGCATCGACGCCGATGACTTCGGCGGTGACCTCGTCGCCGCAGCCTCCTCCCTGGGCTTCGACGCCATCTCTCCCGTGCACGGCACGCCGCAGGACGGCGCCGTGACGGATCCGGGCTATGTTCCCTACGTCACCGCCGACATGGTCCGCCGTGCCCACGGGGCCGGCATGCAGGTCATTCCGTGGACCGTTGATGACAAGCCCACCATGCGGGCGCTCATCGGGGCCGGAGTGGACGGGCTGATCACGGATTACCCGGACCGGCTCCGGGACGTGATGGCCGAGTCCGGCATGAAACTGCCGCGCAGCTAGTCCTCCGCGCGCAGCTAATCTTCCGCCGGGACGGACAACGTGGCCAGAACCGCCGCGTGGTCCGTCCCGGCCACCGGCAGCACGGCGTAGCCGCTGCTGCGCACCTGCGGGCCGGTCACGATGTGGTCTATCACCACGCCAGGCAGCGGGGGGCCGGCCATCGGCCAGGTCGGAACCAGCCGCGCCAGGGCCGCTGCGCCGGCGTCGACGCGGGGGCTGCCGGGCCCGGCGCCGTCCTTGCCCTGAAGGATCTGGCGGAACTCGGCGTGATCAACGGTGGCGTTGAAGTCCCCCAGCAGGAGCATGTTGCCGGGACGGGCGGCAAGGCGGCCCAGGGCAGCCAATTCGCTCCGCCACTGCCCGGCCCGGCCCCACACCGGGGCCTTGGTGTGCACGTTGGTCACGATGAGGGAGGCCGGCTGGCCGCCGGCCTCGAGCTCCAGCTGCACCGTGGGCATGTGGAAGGCGGAACCGTCCACGGAATCCACCGGAACGATCGGGCGGGAGGAGTACACCGCGCCGCCGCCCGCGCCGTCCCTCGAGCGGCTGATCCGGTGCGGAAGCAGCGCGCCCAGCCCTTCCGCATCCAGCCGTTTTTCCAGGGCCGGGGAGAGCTCCTGGACGGCAAGGAGCCCAACGCCTTTCTCGCGCACCAGCCGGACCACCTCGGCCGCATCAGCCTGGCCTTTCCAGGCGTTGAGGCTCATGACCGTCAGTTCCGCCGCCGGCGCCTGTCCGGTGCCCTGCCCGTTGGCCTGTGCGTGGCCTGTGCTTTGTTGCTCTCCATGCGGCGGATCCGCCGCCCGGGCCAGGAATCGGTCCGCCACCCGGTCCGGCGGGAACAGCCACAGCAGCTGGAGGGCCAGGAGGGCGCCGGCCGGCAGGACCGCCCAGGGACGCCGCGTCGGCAGCGCGAGCAGGACGGCCGCACCTGCGGGGAGCACGAACCAGGGAGTGAAGGCCACGAGCTGGACCACAGGGGCAGGCCAGGGCGCCGGGACCGCCCGGAAGATGGATACCACCGCAACTGGCGCGGCGCAGAGGGCAGAGGACACGTGCCACCGGCGGCTGGCGCTGCGGCGCTTCACGGGTAGGCCCGGGGCGGCCGGGGGACGGTCATGGCAAGAGTCTATGCAGTCGGACCGCCGGCGTCGCCCCCTCACAACGGAGTTTGCCGGGCTGTAAATCGCAGTGCCACTGCCTGTCACTGCCCTGGGTCAGTGAAACGCAGTGTTTTCTCCGGTAACATCGACGTAGCAGCTTTGACCCGGCCATCACCGGTGAGCTTCCGGAAGAACACCCTCGCGTGCGGTGGAGAGTAAGTCGCAAACGCACGCCAGGGCCAGTAGAACCGGACGGGTAAGCCCGTCACAGCAGTAATGAGCGGCCGACTCCGGTGCAGCCCCCTTCTCGAAGGGTGCGGACCGGTGGCGGTAAGTGAGGTGGTACCGCGGTCCGGTTGTCGACACGACAATGCAGGGACCGTCCTCGCATCCTGAATGTATGTGTTCACTAGCTCAACCCAGGATGTCGAGATGACTTATTACCCCAAGGCCTCCGCCGCAGGCGCCGGCTCCACCACCTCTGCGTCAAACGCGGCTTCCACCACCTCCGCTTCCAACACCTCTGGTGTGCCGGCCTCCGTGAAGTTCCCGGAGATCGAAGAGCGCATCCTCAAATACTGGGACCAGGACGGCACCTTCCAGGCCAGCATCGACCAGCGGGATGCAGGTCAGGACGGATCCAACGAATTCGTCTTCTACGACGGCCCGCCCTTCGCCAACGGCCTGCCGCACTACGGCCACCTCCTGACCGGCTACGCCAAAGACCTCGTGGGCCGCTACCAGACACAGCGCGGCCGCCGCGTGGAGCGCCGCTTCGGCTGGGACACGCACGGACTCCCCGCCGAGCTGGAAGCCATGAAGCAGCTGGGCATGACGGACAAGACCCAGATCGAGGCCATGGGCATCGACAAGTTCAACGACGCCTGCCGTGCCTCCGTCATGAAGTACGCCGACGAATGGAAGAGCTACGTCACCCGCCAGGCGCGCTGGGTGGACTTCGAGAACGACTACAAGACGCTCAACGTCGAGTACATGGAGTCCGTGCTCTGGGCCTTCAAGCAGCTGCACGAAAAGGGCCTGACCTACAACGGGTACCGCGTCCTGCCGTACTGCTGGAAGGACGAGACGCCGCTGTCCAACCATGAGCTGCGTATGGACGACGACGTCTACAAGAACCGCCAGGACCAGACCGTTACGGTCACCTTCCCCATCACGGCGGGGGAGTCGGAGCTGTCCAGGCAGCTCGCCGGGGTGCAGGCGCTCGCCTGGACCACGACGCCCTGGACGCTGCCCACCAACCTGGCGCTCGCCGTCGGGCCCGCCATCACCTACGTGGTCCTGCCGGCCGGCCCGCACGGGATCAAGGCCGCGGCAGCCGACGCCCCCGTCACGGGCAGTTTCCTGCTCGCCGCGGACCTCCTGGCCGCCTACGCCAAGGATCTCGGCTACGGCGACGGGGCCGAGGGCGCAGCCGCCGCCGAAGCCGCCGTCACCTCCCGCCACACCGGCGCCGAGCTGGACGGCCTAAGCTACGAGCCGCTCTGGGACTACTTCCACGACGCCGAAAAGTACGGCACCGAGAACGCCTGGCGCTTCCTCGAGGCTGACTACGTCACCACCACGGACGGCACCGGCATCGTCCACCAGGCCCCCGCCTACGGCGAAGACGACCAGAAGATCTGTGAAGAAGCCGGCATCCCGGTGGTCCTCTCGGTCGACGAAGGCGCAAAGTTCCTGCCGCTCTTCGGCCACGGCGACCTCGCCGAAATCGCCGGACTCCAGGTGTTCGAGGCCAACAAGCCGATCACGCAGGTGCTCCGCGCCCAGGGCCGCCTGGTCCGCCAGGCCAGCTACGAGCACAGCTACCCGCACTGCTGGCGCTGCCGCAACCCGCTGATCTACCGCGCCGTGTCCTCCTGGTACGTCGAGGTCACCAAGTTCAAGGACCGCATGTCCGAGCTCAACCAGGACATCAACTGGATCCCGGGCAACGTCAAGGACGGCCAGTTCGGCAAGTGGCTCGCCAACGCCCGCGACTGGTCCATCAGCCGCAACCGCTACTGGGGCAGCCCCATCCCCGTCTGGCAGTCCACCGACCCGGACTACCCGCGCACCGACGTCTACGGCTCCCTGGCCGAGATCGAGGCCGACTTCGGCCGACTGCCGCTGAACAAGGCCGGCGAGGTGGACCTGCACCGGCCGTTCATCGACGAGCTCACCCGCCCGAACCCGGATGACCCCCGCACCCCGGAAGAGGGCCAGTCCGTCATGCGCCGGGTCGAGGACGTCCTGGACGTCTGGTTCGACTCCGGTTCCATGCCCTACGGCCAAGTGCACTATCCGTTCCAGAACGAGGAATGGTTCGACACCCACAACCCGGCGGACTTCATCGTCGAGTACATCGGCCAGACCCGCGGCTGGTTCTACATGCTGCACATCCTCTCCACCGCGCTGTTCGACCGCCCGGCCTTCCGCAACGTCATCAGCCACGGCATCGTGCTGGGCTCGGACGGGCAGAAGATGTCCAAGAGCCTGCGCAACTACCCGGACGTCTCCGAGGTCCTGGACCGCGACGGCTCCGACGCCATGCGCTGGTTCCTGATGTCCAGCCCGATCCTGCGCGGCGGCAACCTCGTGGTCACCGAGCAGGGAATCCGCGACGGCGTCCGCCAGGTCATCCTGCCCCTGTGGAACGTGTACAGCTTCTTCACGCTGTACACGAACGCGGCCGGCGCAGCCGGTGGACAAGCGAAGGGCTACGACGCGAAGCTCCGCTACGACGGTTACGCCGACACCCTGGACCAGTACCTCATGGCCAACACCGGGGACCTGGTCCGGAACATGACCGCCCAGCTGGACAGCTACGACATCTCCGGCGCCTGCGACGAGCTGCGCAGCTACCTGGACATGCTCACCAACTGGTACGTCCGCCGCAGCCGCCAGCGCTTCTTCGACGAGAGCGTGGACGCCTTCGACGCGCTCTACACCGCGCTGGAGACCGTGACGCGCGTGGCCGCGTCCCTGCTGCCGCTGGTCTCCGAGGAGATCTGGCGCGGCCTCACCGGCGGCCGCTCCGTGCACTTGGCCGACTGGCCGGACGCCGGACTGTTCCCGGCCAACCCGGGCCTGGTCGAGGCGATGGACCGCGTGCAGCAGATCTGCTCCACTGGCTCCTCGCTGCGCAAGGCGGCGAACCTGCGCGTGCGCCTGCCGCTGCAGGAACTCACCGTCGTGGCACCCGGCGCGGACGCGCTGGAAGGCTTTGCCGCCGTCGTCGCCGATGAACTGAACCTGCGCTCGGTCCGCCTGCTGGACGCCGAGAGCGCCTCCCCGGAGGAGTTCGGCATCGAGCAGAAGCTCGTGGTCAACGCCCGGGCCGCCGGCCCGCGCCTGGGCAAGAATGTCCAGCAGGCCATCAAGGGCTCCAAGTCCGGCGACTGGTCGGTCAGCGACGCCGGGGTGGTCACCGCCGGCGGCCTCGAGCTCGAGCCGCAGGAGTACACCCTGGAAACCGTCGTGGCCGAGGCCGCGGAAGGAGCCGGCTCACGCGCCGCAGCAGTACTTCCCGGCGGCGGGTTCGTGGTCCTCAACACCGAGGTCACCCCGGAACTGGAGGCCGAAGGCCTGGCCCGCGACATGGTCCGCGCCATCCAGCAGGCCCGCAAGGACGCCGGACTCAATGTCAGCGACCGGATCAGCACGTCCGTCACGGCGAAGCAGGACGTCGTCGAGGCGCTGCTGGCCAACGCGGAGCTGGTCAAGACCGAAACCCTGACCGTCGAGCTGGAAACCTTGGCGGCCGACATCAAGGACCCGCAGGTCAGCGTTGCCAAGAAAGTTGGAGCCTAAACCATGACCGACGAATTCTCCGTTGAAAGCGTCTACGCCGAACTCCTGGGCCGGGCGCCGGAAAACAAGATGGAGCCGCGGCTCGCCCCGCTGCACCGGGCCATGGAAATCCTGGGGGAGCCGAACAAGGCGTTCCCGATCATCCACGTCACCGGCACCAACGGCAAGACCTCCACGGCCCGGATGATCGAGGCCGGGCTGCGCGCCCACGGCCTGAGCACCGGCCGCTACACGAGCCCGCACCTGTCCAAGGTCACCGAGCGGATCAGCATCGACGGCGCCCCGGTGCCGGATGAGACGTTCGTCCGGATCTGGGACGAGATCCGCCCCTACCTGCAGATCGTGGACGGCGAACTCGAAGCGGCGGGCGAGCCCCGGCTGACCTACTTCGAGTGCCTGACCATCCTGGGCTTCGCGGTCTTCGCTGACCAGCCGGTCAACGTCGCCGTGATCGAGGTGGGCCTGGGGGGCATCACCGACGCCACGAACGTCGGCGACGGCCAGGTGGCCGTGATCACCCCGATCTCCCTGGACCACACCGATCTGCTGGGCGACACCACCGGGGACATCGCCTACGAGAAAGCCGGCATCATCAAGCCCGGCAGCTTCCTCATCAGCGCGGCGCAGCCCGTCGACGCGGCCCAGGTCCTGCTGGAAAAGGCCAAAGAGGTCAACGTGCCGTTCCGCTTCGAGGGGGTGGAGTTCGGCGTCGAATCCCGCACCGTCGCGGTCGGCGGCCAGATGGTCACCATCCAGGGCATCGCCGGACGCTACGAGGACCTGCTGGTGCCGCTGCACGGCGCGCACCAGGCCGAGAACGCCGCCGTCGCCATTGCCGCGCTGGAAGCGTTCTTCGGCGGGGAAAAGGCGATCGACGCCGAAATCCTGCAGGAGGCCTTCGCCTCCGTCACCTCCCCGGGACGGCTCGAGGTGGTCCGCACCGCGCCGACCATCATTGTGGACGCCGCCCACAACCCGGAAGGCATCCGGGTCTCCGCCGAGGCCATCCACGAGGCCTTCAACTTCACCAAGCTCGTGGTGGTGGTGGGAGTCCTGCGGGAAAAGGACGCCGAGGAGATCCTGCGCCAGCTCAAGGAATCCCTGGGCGGCCTCGCGACCGAATACTGCTTCACCCAGTCCAACTCGCCCCGGGCCGTCCCGGCCGAGGACCTGGCCGAAATCGCGGTTGACCTGGGCTTCGGCGAGGAGAACATCCACGTCGCCGCGAAGCTCGATGACGCCCTCGAATGGGCCGTGGAACGGGCCGAAGCCGACGACGAGCCCGCCGGCGGGGTCCTCGTGACCGGTTCCATCACGCTCGTCGCTGACGCCCGGATCCTGCTCGGAAAGGCGGACGCTTAAGCGATGGCGAAACTCACCAAAGCCCAGCGCGAATGGCGCCCGGGCATGCCCAAGAAACGACGTTCCACGAAGGTCATGTTTGCCTCCACGGTCCTGCTGCTGGAAGCGTTCGTGGTGCTCTTCGGGACTCTGGCCGTCTTTGGACTGCACCGGAACGAATACCCTGCGGCCCTGGTCTTCTCGGTCGGGATCGGCCTGTGCCTGGTCTTCGTCTTCACCTGCGCTGTCCTCTCGAAGCCGTGGGGAGTGGCACTGGGCTGGGTCCTGCAGCTCGTGCTGATCCTGGGCGGCATCGTGGAACCGGCCATGTACCTCGTCGGCGCGCTCTTCGCCGTGGCGTGGTGGTACGGGATCCGGACCGGCATCCGGATTGACCGGGAAGCTGTCCAGCGGGACCGCGAGCAGGCTGACTGGGATGCCGCCCACCCCCAGGGCCCCGCGCCCGGAAACAGCGCCTGAACGTCCATCCCGGGCACCTGGCCCGAACCCCGTAGACTTGACCCGAATCCCACCCCAACACATTGGAGCAGCTGTGAGCATTGAGCGCACCCTCGTCCTGATCAAGCCCGACGGCGTCGCCCGCAACCTGTCCGGCGCCATCCTCAGCCGGATCGAAGCCAAGGGCTACACGCTGGCCGAGCTCAAGAAAGTCGACGCCAGCCGCGAACTGCTGGAGCAGCACTATGAGGAGCACGTCGGCAAGCCGTTCTACGAGCCGCTGGTTGAGTTCATGCTCAGCGGCCCCGTGGTCGCCGCGATCTTCGAGGGCCACCGCGTGATCGAGGGCTTCCGCACCCTCGCCGGCACCACTGACCCGACGACGGCGGCGCCCGGCACCATCCGCGGCGACTTCGGCCGCGACTGGGGCCTGAAGGTCCAGCAGAACCTGGTCCACGGCTCAGATTCGGCGGAATCCGCCGAGCGCGAGATCAAGATCTGGTTCTAGCTGTACTGAGCCATCAGGTTGGTGACACCCGGGTGGTGGGTGTGGTTCCGATGCCGGTGTGGATTCGTTCAGTGTTGTAGTGCTGGAGCCAGGGCGCAAGTGCGGCTTGGCGGTGGGTGCTGCTTGTGAAGGCCTGCCGGTAGGCCCATTCGGTTTGCAGGGTCCGGTTGAAGCGTTCGGCTTTGCCGTTGGTCCAGGGGCAGTGGGGCTTGATGAAGCGCTGAACGGCTC